>NZ_CP037421.1:1036812-1336812 GCF_007748155.1 Gimesia panareensis | reverse complement strand
TGCGGGTCGCCAGGGCGTCGATGCTGTTGTCGAGCAGTTCTTTGACCGCGCTGGCCGGCCGCTCGATGACTTCCCCGGCAGCGATTTTATTAATCACGCTGGTATCGAGTTGGTGAATGCGGGAAAGCGATTGCACGGCGGCGTTCCGTTCCATGAGCTGATCAGTCCGATTGATGTGAAGTTGTGCCTGTTCCAAGCTTGTTTTTACCCGGAACGGGGTGGAATCGCAATGAAGGGGTGGTGCGATAATGAACAGAGTTGAACCAGTTTTCTCTGGAACGCGGGGCTTATTTTCCCCAGCGCTGGTGGATGTCGTGTCTGATTTCGAGGTGATCGCAGATGCGTCCCGAGATGAAATCGACCAGATCGTGGATGGTGACCGGGTTATGATAAAAACCGGGTGCAGCGGGCATGATCGTGGCCCCTGCCTGGGTGAGGCGGACCATGTTTTCCAGCGGGATCAGTCCCAGCGGTGTTTCGCGGGCCACGATGATCAGCTTGCGGCGTTCCTTGAGGTGCACGTCCGCGGCGCGATGAATCAGGTTGCTGCCGGAACCGGCGGCGATGCTGCCCAGCGTGCCCATCGAACAGGGGCAGATCACCATGCCTTCGGTCAGAAAGGATCCACTGGCGATGCCCGCGGAAAAATCCTGGTAATGATGGTAGATCAGATCTCCGTGCTGGAACTCTGCTTCGCCGAGCACGGAACTGAGGGCGAAGCTTTCGCTGCTCGCGGGTTTCAGTTTACTGAGTACGCTGTCGCTGGGCTGATTGTCGGGATCGGGGAGCAGTTGTTTGGGGTCGAAGTTTTCCAGATCGATTTTCAGTCCGAGCTCGTGCTTGAGGACGTGTGCGGCAGCGGCGCTGATCGTGAGGTGCACGGTGCGGCCGGCGGCCATCAGGACTTCGACGAGGCGGACGGCATAGATGGCGCCACTGGCGCCGGTGACTGCGACTACGACATTGTTGGACATGAGCGAGTACCTCGCGGTTGGATCGAAAACTTAAGAAGCGGCCGCGGCTGGTTTGACGCCGGTATACAGGGTGGCGATACCAAAAGTCAGCGGATACCAGCGGGTTCCTTCCAGGCCGCACTCATCCATGAGATCGGCGAGTGCCTTGCCGTAAGGGAACTCCGAGACCGATTCGGGCAGATAGTTATAGGCGGACTGCTGATTGCGGGCCAGCAGCTGTCCCATGCGGGGCAGAATATGTTTGAAATAGAACTGATAGCAGGCGCGGAACAGCGGGTTGGTGGGGATCGAAAATTCGAGGACCGCGACCTGACCGCCGGGCTGACAGACGCGGATCATCTCTTTGAGCCCCTGCCGGGTATCGGCGACGTTGCGGAGCCCGAAGGCGACCGAGACGATCTGAAACTGGTCATCACTGAAGGGGAGCTGCTGCGTGTCGGCTTCGAGGAAGGTGAGCGCGTCGCTTTTGTTTTTGGTGAGTGCGAGCTGCAGCATTTCGTGGGTGAAGTCGGCTCCCACGACGCGGGTTTTGCCCCGGGTTTTCTTGAGGTACGAGAGTGCCAGATCGCCGGTACCGGTACAGACATCGAGGATGGGTGCCTCGCCGGCGGGGGTGACTTTACGAACGGTCCGCCAGCGCCAGTAATAATCGACGCCGCCCGAGAGGAAATGATTCATAAAATCATATCGAGGCGCGATCTCACCAAACATCTGCTGCACACGGGAGCCGGTTTTATCTACATTCATAACGTTTCAATCAATTCTTCTTGTGTCAGGCCAGGCCGAGTTCATCCAGGCGGCTCTGGACCTGTTGTTGAATGTCCGCAGGCATGCTCAGTGAGGCGGGCCAGGGACGGGGGTGCCCTTCCGCTGCGGATTTGCGGGTCGCATCCAATCCGAGCTTATGCCCGATCCCCTGCACCGGCATGCTGTGATCGTAGTCGTCGCCGGGCCCTTCGGAATAAATCAGGTCCCGTCCGGGATTCACATTGGTGCAGACCCGCGACCAGACGAGCTGCTCGTCCTGAACGTCAATCTCGCTGTCGACCACCACGATCATCTTTAATGATAGTAACCGTTCCAGACTCCACAATGCATTCACCACGCGCCGGGCCTGATGCGGATAAGATTTCTGGATACTCACAAACAGGAGGTAGCGCCCCATACCAGCGGGGGGGAAATGCACGTCGACAATTTCGGGAACCAGCAGCTTGAGCAGCGGGAGAAAGAGTCGCGCGGTGACCTGGGCGAACATGTTTTCTTCAGAAGGCGGCGCAGCAGGGATCAGCGCCGGCCAGATCGGATTGGAGCGATGCGTGACCGCGGATAACTGCAGCGGGTAGACTTCGGCTGGTGAACTGTAATAACCGGTCGGGTTGGCAACAGGACCGACTTCAACGGGATCTGAGGTTGTGTCGATGAAGCCTTCCATTACGATTTCCGCCTGGGCGGGGACTTCGAGTTCGACACTACGACCGCGAACGAGTTCGATTGCCTGGTTGCGGAGGAAGCCGCTGAACGCGTAAGGATCGGTGATGGAAGGGAGCGGTGCATGAGCAGCATAGAGACAGGTCGGATCGCCGCCCAGGACTACCGCCACGGGCATCTGCTGCTGGTTGGCCTGGTATTTCTGCAGGAGCTGATAGCCGGCGTCGTGCTGGCTCCAGCGGATGGCGAGCTGCTGATCGGAGATGACCTGAATGGGTCGCGCGTTGACAAAGCGGGTCTTGAGATCGGGGTCCTGCGTGACGATCTGACCGGCGGTGATTGTGGGGTGTGCTTCGTCGGGCCAGTTCTTGAGCAGGGGGAATTCACTCAGATTGACATCGCGGCCCAGTTTGACAACCTGTTGGCAGGAGGCGGTTTTGACGCTGCGGGGCTTGATATTGAGCAGTTGCGAGAACTGGGGAATGATTTTGAGCGAATCGAGCCAGCCTTCGGGCAGATCCGGAGCGACGAGACCGGCGATGCGGTCGGCGACGGCAGCGAGACTGTCACTGCGGAGAATCTGGAGCATGCGGGGCAGGCTGCCATACAGATTGGTGAGCACGGGAACCTTGTGACCGGTGATGTGATCGAACAGGAGTGCCGGCGCGTGGTCTGTCTGCTGCAATTTGAGGACCTGTTCGGTGATCGCGGCGATTTCGAGTTCCGTCTCGACGGGAGCAGAGACGCGGACGAGTTGCCCGTGTTCTTCGAAGTCGGCGACAAAATCAGCCAGCTGGTCCGCATTCATCATTCTGGTGCTGTTCATAGTAATTCAGGGAGGCTTTGTTTACAGTCAGGAATCATAACCGATCGAGGACTGTCAACAAATGATGGTGACTGTGAACCTTATAGAATAATCCGATCCTGAAACAAGCGTCTGTCTGGAAATGTGAACCATGTTACAACGATTTCTGCTTCTCTGGCTGATTCTCCTCTCGGGTGTGGCGGTCTTCTGGGATGATTTCGTCCCCTTTGATTTTCATCCGTTTCACGCTTCTCAGCCTTACCTGGGGTACTTAATCACAGCGACGATGTTCATCATCGGAGCGTTGCTGCCGCGCGACGAAATCCAGGAAGTCTTTCAGCGCTGGCCTACCGTGTTGAGTGGCACATTTGTGCAATACACGCTGATGCCGGGCCTGGCTTATCTGATCTGCCTGTTTTTCAGGGACCAGCCGGAACTGCAGATCGGAATTGTTCTGGTGGGTTGTGTGCCGGGCGCGATGGCTTCCAACGTGCTGACGCTGTTAGCTCGGGGGAATGTGAGTTATTCGGTCTGTCTGACGACTTCGGCGACACTGCTCTCGCCGCTGGTGGTGCCTCTGTTTCTGTACCTGGCGGTCTCTGGAACGGAGATTGACGCTAAGAAACTGGCCCAGGACAGTTTTCTGCAGCTGCTGACCCAAGTGTTTCTGCCGGTGTTGATCGGTCACGTTTTGTCGTTGAAGGTCGCTGCATTTCGACGGGTGATGCAACGGTATGGAGCCACGTTTGCCAATCTGTCGATCCTGTGGATCATCGCCACGATTATCAGTGTGAACGCGACAAAACTGCAGCAGGTCTTTTTCTCGCTGACGATCGCACTGCTGGTGATCAATCTGCTGGGGTACCTGGGAGGTTATCTGGCAGGAGCGGCTTTTGAGCTGGATGAAGCAAAGCGGCGGGCATTGACACTGGAGGTCGGGATGCAGAACGCAGGTCTGGGAGCGGTGCTGGCGGGGGATCTGTTTCAGGGCAGGGATTTGATCGCATTGCCCCCTGCCCTGTACATGTTTGGGTGCATGTTGACAGGAACGATCCTGGCACAGATCTGGTCGAGAAGAAAGCCGTCCGCGGTCCATCAGGGTCAAGAGTCAGAGGGGTGAAGCGTGTCGCTTAGGTTTCTTCCAGCCGGGCTTTGAGTTCGTCACGTTCTTTTTTCGTGATATCAAGATCGAACATGAGATACTTCACATCCAGGCGGAGTTGGGCAAGGGCTTCCTGAATCAGTCCGAGAATGCGTCGGCGGCGTTTGACGGATTCAACCACGCGGGAATAGGAGACTTCCAACTGTAACTGGTGCTCGCGAGGCAGCTCGGCAATTTTTTTACCAAGATCGATGACTTCGCGTGGGAGGCTTGCACTGTCGGAGTCGTCTGTCATTCGTGTATTCATCAGTTTGTATTTCTAAGTTGAAGCCAGTGATTGCAGGCCAGTCCATAATTCACATGGAAAACTCAGTTATCAATAGAACAGATTTCATGCCGAATATGAATCTTTAATTAACAATTTACATTAACCTGTTACTTTCCAGCGACTTAGAGATTCCACTCTTCAATACGTCTGTTCACTCAGTTTCGCAAAAAAGAGCGGCTTCGTCTTGGCTCAGTTTGAAAAATCTTCTAAAATCCCCGAGGTTTATTGCTATTTTCAGGCAATTTGCCGACTGGTTGCATTTTAACAACGCTGCTGTTGTTGAACTGCAACAAAAATCGGACAGGGTTCAACAATTCGTTAAGAATGCTGAACGGTGATCTGTCTGGAAAAGCTGGGAAAAGTATGACTCCCGCTTCGTTTACGATTCGAATGATTTCTGCCCCGGCGACCGATGTAAATCGGACGAGCCGGTTCAGTTTCAAGATATTTTTTATCCCAGGATGGGGCTGAGAACAGGCTTTGATGCCAGGAAAAATCTGTGAACTGATTCCAAGAACGTGGGTGCTGCTGCTCGTTCTCCCGCTGGTCTTATCAGCACCGCTGAGGTTGCGCGCGGAGACTTATGAGGCTGGTTTCGACGATACCTCCCGCGTCAGCTGGCAGGTTCGTATCGATCCGTCTCAGGCCCAGAAAAACTGGCATGTTCGTAACACGACCGTGCATCACTCCGGAGCGGCCTGCGAACACCTGCAAGTTTCGACCGGCAATCTGGGATCGCTGATCGAACTGTCACACGGGTTACCGGCCAGTCGGATTATCAATGAGCTGACGGTGTCCCTCTGGCTGAAATCGAATCGGCGGGGCACACGCATCGGGCTGGAAGCGGTACTGCCGCACCAGATTGATCCGGAGACCGGTGCCACGGCCCGGATCTACCTGATCGGAGACACTTATACCGATGAGGGTCAATGGCAGAAGCTGAAGTGCACGACCAGCGAATCACTGGTGAATCAGTCGCTGGGTCTGTTGCGGGGACGGAGCAAGCTGCGTCAGTTGGATACACGGGAAATGTATGTCGAACGGGTACTGGTCGTGACCCGTTCTTCTTCGGACAAGGTCGAGTTCCTGCTGGACGACCTGAAGCTCTCGCCGATTGTGCATCCCAACCAGACGGTACTGGAGACCGCTGCTGCGATGAATAAGGACGAGGTCAAGCCGATCGTCGAGTTCCTGCTGGACCGGGTCCAGTTGCAGGGCAAACCGATGTTTCCGCGCATGTCCCGCTATCATGGCGAAAACCTGGCTGAGCTGAAACAGGAGGGTTTGAATGTCATCTGGGCACCCCGGTTTGACGATTATCAATTTCTGGAACAATTGCGGAGCCAGGGTCTGTGGGCGATGGCGACTCCGCCGCGTCCCCAGGATCAGCATGGTGACTTTCTGCCTTCGCGGGATGCGACGCTGATCCCCTTTGATGAGCAGACCGCACCGATCATCTTCTGGAATCTGGGAACGCAAATCCCCGGCAATCAGTGGACTGAAATTCGCAGCCGGGTGGGACAGATCCAGAGTGCCGACCAGCAGTTTAAGCGGCCGATCATGGCCGACGTGCAGGGGAAAGAACGACAGATCTCGCGTGAAGTATCGATGACCGGCTCCAGCCCGCGCATTTTGAACAGCGATATCAACTTTCTGGATTACCGGGATACGTTGATCGGGAAAACGCAGATTGCCCCGGGTCGATTTCTCTGGACCTGGATTCAGACAGAAGCGACGCCGGCGAACAGCCAGTGGCGGGAGACCGCGAATAAGCTGCCGATTGTGATCGAGCCCGAACAGATTCGCCTGCAGGCTTATGCGGCCCTGTCCGCAGGCTGCCGCGCGGCCGGCTACTGGACGACCAGCCGCCTGGATGAGACTTCTGCTCCGGGGGCACTGGAACGGAAAATGGCGATCCGACAGTTGAATCTGGAAATTGATCTGATTGAACCGTGGCTGGCGACGGGGACGGTCATCTCCCATGTACCTTTCCAACTGAGACAGCGCGAAACGCCACACATCGGGCAGCTGGGAGCTGACTTTAAGAATTCCGGTCAGGAGCGTCTGTTGCGCGATGAGCGTCTGGCAGAACGGGAAATGCAGCTGCTCCGGGAAAAACAGGCGGCAGAAGAACTGCAGGCCGCGGTGATTCACTCCGAATACGGCACCCTGATTCTGCCGGTCTGGTTCCGACAGGGGGCCCAGTTTGTCCCTGACCAGATGGCGGGGAATGATGCGACGATCGTGATTCCCGGCGGGAATGTCTCTGCCTCAGTCTGGGAAGTGAGCACAACGGAAATCCGTAACCTGGACCGGAAGCGGGTCAGTGGGGGCGTGCAGATCCGCATTCCCAAATTTGATATGACTTCCATCATCATCATGACTTCAGATCAGGGGCTGATCGATAATCTGCGTCGGAAGATCGCGGGTATGCGTGCCCAGTCTGCGGAAGCCTGCGTGCAGATGAGCCGTGCCAAACTTAAACGCTGCGAACAGACCAATGCTGAGCTGGTGAATATGGGCGTCAGCCAGATTGCCCGCCTGGATGGACCGGCCATCCTGGGTCGGGCCCGGAAACTGTCGGCGCAGTCGGAACAGTCACTGTCCAACCAGGACTATCATGGCGCCCGGACACAGGCCCGCGACGCGATGCAGCTACTGCGGATCCTGCAGCGGAGCCAGTGGCGGGAAGCGACCCGCAATTTCACTTCCGCGGTCACCAGCCCTTATACGATTGCCTACAGTACCCTGCCTGACCACTGGAAAATGATCGAACAGATCGGTCGCAGTTCCGGGAAGATCCAATCCAACCTGCTGCGTTCGGGCGAGTTCGAAGATATCGACACGATGACCGCCGAAGGGTGGCAGCACGAACCCAACCCGATCGAAGGGACCCAGGCCATCGCGGAACTGTATCCCCGAGACCGGAAATCGGGCTATTTCAGTCTGCGCCTGCTGGCAGCTCCGCTCAACCGGGGAGAAGTGCCGGCGTATATTGAGGACCCGCTGGTGAAAGTCACCACGCCTCCGCTGGAAGTGCGCAGCGGACAGATCCTGCACATCACCGGTTGGGTGAAGGTGACTTCGTCGATTACCGGTCATACAAAAGGAGCCGCGCTGGAAGACAGCATTATGGGGCCGGGAGGCGCCTTACACTGGAAAAACCAGGGCAGCTGGCAGAAAATCGACGTGATCCGGGAAGTCCCCCGCAGCGAAAAATTCACCCTGTCGCTGTATCTGTATGGTCTGGGGGCAATCCTGTTCGACGATTTACGCGTGATTGCCTATACGCCCGAACCCAAGCTGTATCAGCAGACGGGCGGGCTCGAAGCCGACCCGACAATTGGCGTGGAACCGGCGACCTCGGGACGGAATTAGTGAAGAAAGTTCCAAAACTAAGTCCTTTGACTGTCTCACCATAGGCAGACTGTTCGGTTTGTGCTGCCGGCATCCGCAGACAATCGTATTTGTGGCAGCGCTGCACACTTGAAGGCGCGGGCAGAACTTGATAATAAACAGTATAGAAACAGAGTGAAAAGCTGTCTCAACGTTTGAATGCTCTGGGTAACACGTTCTGAATGGCCGGAAGCCTGATACCATTCTCTGCTAAACTCTCTCCGGCGCTCTGCTGCTCGTCCGCGGTGATGAAAACAACCTGTCGTCTGATCCGGGAGAGCGTTGCAGACAGATCAGGGTCATGCTGTGGGAAGCCACTGATTGACTGACTGCATTCAGAATCATCATATTTTCAACTTTTTAATTGAACAGGAAAAAACAATGCCGATTGCCACCCCAGCTCAATACGCAGCGATGCTGGATGCCGCTCAAGAGGGTAGCTATGCCTATCCCGCGATGAATGTGACCTCGCTGCCCACCATCAACGGAGCCCTCAAAGCATTTGCTGATAAAAAATCAGACGGAATTATTCAGGTCTCCACCGGTGGCGGTCAGTTCGCTTCCGGTCTGGATCAGAAGGACGCGGTTCTGGGTGCAATCATTCTGGCCGAAGCCACCCATCGCCTGGCAGAAAAATACGATGTGCTGATTGCGCTGCACACCGACCACTGTCAGCCCGGCAAAGTCGATTCCTTCCTGAAGCCGCTGATTGCAGAAACCGCACGTCGCCGGGAAGCAGGCCTGCCGAACCTGTTCCAGTCTCACATGCTGGACGCTTCGGAACTGCCTTTGAAAGAAAACCTGGAACTGTCGGTCGAACTGCTGAAGCTGTGTGCCGCGAATGAAATCATTCTGGAAGTGGAAGCGGGTGTTGTCGGTGGTGAAGAAGACGGCGTGGATCACTCTGATCAGCCGGCCGACAAACTCTATACGACTCCCGAAGACATGGTTGCTGTATACGAAGCCCTCAACGGTCTGGGACGTTACATGTTTGCCGCGACCTTTGGAAACGTGCACGGCAGCTACAAACCGGGTGCCGTCAAACTGCGTCCGGAAATTCTGAAAGCCGGCCAGGAAGCGGTCATGGCGAAATACGGTAAAGAAGCCGAATTCGACCTGGTCTTCCACGGCGGTTCAGGAACTCCTGAAGAACAGCTGCGGGAAACACTGGATTACGGTGTGGTAAAGATGAATATCGACACCGACACCCAGTATGCCTTCACCCGTCCTGTCGTAGATCACATCATGAAAAACTACGATGGCGTGCTGAAGATCGATGGTGAAGTCGGAAACAAGAAGACCTACGATCCACGGAGCTACCTCAAATCTGCCGAGATGGGCGTTGTCCAGCGTATGGGCGAAGCCTGCGACGATCTGTACTCCACCGGCAAAACGATCTTCGGCAAGGTTTAATCCCGCTGATAGATCGATCGGATGCTGAAATCAGGTGAGCTGTCTCCACACGGGGCAGCTCACTTTTTTTTTGCGCTGAGAGCGATTACTTCGAGCGGGTCACATCCATCTTGGACATGTTGGCCAGGCGGACCACGAGGATCTTCTGGATGTCCGCTTTCGGTCCTTCGCCGCGGAAGAAGAGTTTACCGGCTGAGTGCGGCGACACTTCGTCGGTCGCCGTGATGATGGCCATTTCGCCGACGTTCAGAGTGACTTCAAATTTCTGATTGTAGAGCGGGCTGGTGTTCTGGCGATTTTCGAGCTGCCAGCCGATGTTGGTGGCAGTGCGTCTGAGCTGCTGTGCCCCATAGTGCACTTCGGGAGTAAATTCGAGGCGGGCCCAGCCATCCTGTACCTTGTGCGCTTTGACACGGAAGACGCAGCGGGCCTGTTCGAAGTCTTTTACCGAAACGGGCTCGTCATCGTCATCAGTGATCAGTTTCAGACTGCATTTTTCAAACAGAGAACTGGTCTGAATATCGGTCGGAACGCCGGAGCGTAACATCAGCCGCCTGCCGGAGAGCAATAGCGATTCGTCTTCTTTGTTGATCCCGCCCAGATGGGATTTTAAACCCAGCAGGGTCTGCAGTGCCATGGGGGGCACCGAACTCACATGGCCGACCCGCAGGCCGTTCTGGTTCAGACTTTCCTGATCGGCCAGTTCGATGGCTCCGATTTCATCCACTTCGTTCCAGAGGGCTGACCCGAGCAAGGGGTCGGTTACGGGCCGTTCGATGAACACGATTTCGACCTGCATCGCGTCCTGAGATACGGGTATGGATGGTAGCTTGTTGGCTGTCTTCGTTTCCGTATACTTACCCAGTCCCAGAACGGCTCCCTCGCGCATCAGGGCGCAGCCGGTGACCACAACAGCCAGCCAGGCCAGCGTCACAAACAGGAAACAGAATTTGAGGGATACGAGCTTCATGGAAAGGGTCAGAGATCTGGTTTGAGCGAAGAACGCTGGAAATGCAGTTGTCCGAAGGACGGGAAGGGATGGGGAGTCTAACCCTAATCAGGATTTATGTCAATTTGAAATTGCAGCGTGCCGCGGTCAGTCGCCTGGCGGCCGGAAAATGTGGTATTCCAGCCGGGAATCCTGGGGGAATTCTGGGGGAATTCTTTCACAGCACCGGCTCATATTGCCTTGTTTGACAGCTCCAGCTATGATCTGCGTGCTTTCACTCCCCCGAATGAAACAGATATTCAACAGAACAGTTTACTTTGAGAAACCGGTTCGATTTTGAATCAGAACTGCGAACAAAACCCATGACCACTCAATCTTTTAAGGAACAGACCCCCGACCTGCGTGTCGGCTATGGTCAGGACTGTCACCGGCTGCAGGCCGAATACCCGCTGATTCTGGGTGGGGTGCGGATTGATTTTGAACTGGGTCTGGTCGGACACAGCGATGCGGACGTGCTGCTGCATGCAATTACCGATGCCCTGCTGGGAGCCGCGGGACTGGGTGACATCGGCGAGATGTTTCCCAACACCGACCCGCAATGGAAAGGTGCCGATTCGCGGAAACTGCTGCAGACTGCCTTTGCAGAAGTTCAGCAGGCGGGCTGGCAAATCTTAAACCTGGATTGCACAATTTCGGCAGAACGTCCTAAACTAGCCAGCTACAAACCACAGATACGCAAGTCGGTTGCAGAGACCCTGCAGCTCGACGAACAACAGGTCAACATTAAAGCCAAAACGGGAGAACGGGTCGGGCCGGTCGGTCGACAGGAAGCGATGACCGCCGATGCTGTCGTTCTGCTGCGACGTTAAAACTCAAATTTGAGAACAGGAAGAAATTCAGGTATCCAGGAACATGACGCTAAGAATTTACAACACACTGAGTCGCAAAAAAGAAGATTTCCAGACGATCAAACCAGGGAAGGTCGGCATTTATCTCTGCGGCCCCACGGTTTACAAACATTCGCATATTGGCCACATGGTCGGCCCGGTGATCATTGACACCATTGCCCGCTATCTGAAATACAACGGCTACGAAGTCAAGTTTGTCAATAACATCACCGACATTGACGACAAGCTGATCAACCGGGCAGCCGAGATGAACACCACCGTCGAGAAGCTGGCAGCCGAGATGACCCAGGATTACTTCGACAACCTGGAGATCATGGGCATCGACACGATTACCGATTTTCCCAAAGCGACCGACTATATCGATGCCATGCTGGAAATCATCCAGTCGCTGATCGATCAGGGTCACGCCTATCCGCTGGACGGCGACGTTTATTTCTCGGCTGAGTCAGACAGCAACTACGGTTGCCTGAGCGGTCGTAAGATCGAAGAAATGATTGCCGGCACCCGCGTGGAAGCCAATGACAAGAAAAAGAATCCCGCCGACTTTGCCCTGTGGAAGAAATCACGACCGGGAGAACCGGCGTGGGACAGTCCCTGGGGTCCGGGGCGTCCCGGGTGGCACATTGAATGTTCGGCGATGAGTCGCAAACTGCTGGGCGATTCCTTTGATATCCATGGTGGTGGTCTGGATCTGATGTTCCCCCATCACGAAAACGAACGGGCGCAGTCCGAATGCTGCACGGGAAAATCTTACGTCCGCTACTGGGTGCACAATGGTCTGATGCAGGCCAGTGACGCAGCCGGTAAGGTGGGCGGACAGCATGACCGTCATGGTGATGTGGTCGTGGATCAACAGGCCCAGGAAGCAGACAAGCTGTCCGGTTCCAAGGGAGCCGCTTCCGTGAAGGAACTGTTCGCGATCCATCCGCCGGAAATCGTGCGGCTGTTTCTGCTGTCGACGCATTACCGCAGCCCGATTGCTTTCAGCGATGAGAATATCCGGGAGACTGGCAAAGGCATCGAAGGCTTTTACCGCTTCTTTGAAACATTTGAACGGATCACCGGCGACAGTTTTTACGATCTGCCGGCTGCCCAGAAACGGGAAGAGTCTGTCGCACTGGAAGGAGAACCTGCTGAATACTTCCAGCAACTGGCCGAGCTCCGTCAGCGTTTCTGGGAAGCGATGGATGACGATTTCAACACCAGTGGTGCCATCGGCGTTTTGTTCGAACTGCGTTCCGCGTTGAATGCCCTGATTCACGATCAAAAGCTGGACGGGGCCGGGAAAGAAAATCAGCAGATGGTAGAAGCCCTGAAGACAGGTGCCTGCCTGCTGAAGGAACTCTCGAACCTGCTGGGTGTGTTCCGCAAAGCTCCCGTTAAAGACCAGGGTGCCGACGATGGCCTGGTCAACCAGTTGATGGAACTGATCATCGAGATCCGCAAGGATGCCCGCGCCAGTAAGAACTGGGACATCGCCGATAAAATCCGCGATGGACTGGCCGCGTGCGAGATCACCGTGGAGGACCGCCCCGAAGGCAGTTTGTGGCGGCGGGGTTAAGTCCCGGATTTCGGAACGCTCCGCAGGGAGTCGATTGAACCACACACAAAGGCAAACTCGACAATGGATGATGAAGAGTTGACACCTGCCACACGGTACCTGGGTATCGACCCGGGCCTGCAGCGTACGGGTTACGCCCTGCTGGAGCAGTCGGCCAAAGGTCCGGTGCTGTGTGAAGGGGGCATCATTCGTTCAAACCAGGAGATGAACCTGGCGGCGCGGGTACATGAGATTGCATCGGGCATCCGGGAAGTGATCGATGAATATCGCCCCGATGTGATGGTGATCGAACAGGTCTTTACGACTCCGAAGTTTCCCAAGAGTTCGATCATCATGGCACATGCCCGGGGGGCGATTCTGTTTGCCGCCCACGATGCCGGCGTGCCTGTGGCGCATTATACTCCCACACAGATCAAACGACTGATCACAGGCAATGGTCGCGCTTCGAAGGAACAGATGCAGCACGCCATCAAAACCGAGTTGGGTCTGAAGACGATCCTGGAGCCGAACGATGTCGCCGATGCCTTTGCTGCGGCCCTGTGCCACTACCACACGATTCGTGTGGCCTGCCTCTGATTTGACATTTCTTTTTTCCTGAGAACAGCATTCTTATGATTACCAACATCCGCGGCCAACTGATTGAACTGAGCCTGACCGAAGCCATCATCTCGGTGGGGGCGTTCGACTACGAAGTATTTATTCCCGAGTTTGTCCGCCGCCAGTTGCAACCACTGATCGGGCAGGAAGTCAGCCTCAAAACCATTGAGTACATTGAAGGCAATCCGCAGAAGGGACGCCTGACACCGCGGATGATCGGTTTCATGAGTCATGCGGAACGGGAATTCTTTGAGCTGGTTTGCTCAGTGGATGGCGTGGGTGTCAAAAAAACATTGCGGGCGATGGTACGCCCCGTGAAAGAGGTGGCAACGGCGATCGAAGAAAAAGATATCAAGCAGCTGACCACACTGCCCGGCATCGGACCGGCTGTGGCAGAGCGGATCGTCGCCAAGCTCCGCCGCAAAATGGCCAAGTTCGCCCTGATTGTCGCGAAAGAATTTCCCGCCGACGAAGCCCAGACAGATGTCTTTGGTGAGGCCTATGAAGCGCTGCTCAGCCTGGGTTATTCTGCCAATGAAGCCCGTTCCAAGGTGGAAACGATGGCAGAGGAAGGCCAGAAGTTCAAGAGCATCGAAGAGTTCCTGACGGCCCTTTACCAGCAGGAACGGAACTGAAAACCGGCGGTTAGTGTAGATTTACTATCGCTGAAAAAACGCTACGACCGCTACAGTCGTCAGGTCTTACTGCTGAACTGCTTCTATCTGGCACAGGATGCCCGCTTCCCGTTTGTCCTCCGAGTCCCCTGACCTAGGTTTGGGGGAGCTATCGACCTACTTGGGGCGGATTGCGCAGTCTGCGAATCCGCATTATCAAACTGTGATCGCGGATCCCATGATCTGACAGCACCAGAACAGCGTTTCAATCCTATGGTTTCAAAAGCAGCTGACAAAAAAACCAGTCCCTACATCGCGCTGGATATCGACCGTCTGCGGATCGGAGTGACTCTCCAGGCTCCGATTTATGATGCCGAGGCGGAAAAGAACATCCTGCTGCTGGCGCGCGGCAAAAAGATTACCAAGGCTTACATTGAGAGTCTGAAAAAACGTGGCATCCACAGTGTGCGGGTCCATGAGCGGGATCTTTCCAACCTGATGCTCGCTCCCGGTGAGAGCCAGCAGGGCGAACCGGGATCGGCACGGAAACTCAATCGTCGCCTGAATCAGTTACGTGCGACGACTTCCCGAAGAAAACAGAGTGAGCCGGAAACCCGGAGTTCGGGATCTCCCTGGCAAATCCAGACCAGCTCTTTTCTGCATCAGGTCAGCCCGGTACAGACCAGTGATTACTCACCCGCATTGCAGTCGAAATATCACAAGCAGTTCGAGGTGATGACGAAAGCCACCAGTGAAATCTATCGCCAGTTGCTGATCACAACCACGATCAGCATGTCACAGATCGACAACATGACCAGTGTGTCACTCGCGCAGCTGTCTGATGACCTGGACCTGTTTGTGCTGGAGGGCACCGCCCCCGTCGAACAGGGGAATCTCTGCAGACACAGTTTGCAGATGTCGAGTCTGGCCATGGCAATGGGAACACAGTTGGGGTTGAATCGCGATGCTTTGGCGCTGCTCTCCCTCGGCTGCCTGCTGCATGACGTCGGTATGACTAAAATCAACTTTCAATCTGCAGTGAGTCACGAACCGGTCAGTCCGATCGAACGCCTGGAGTTACAAAAGCATCCGATTCTGACGTATGACCTGTTAAATCAGATGCATGAAATTCCGATGATTTCCCGTATGGTGGCATACCAGATTCACGAACGCTGTGACGGCTCGGGTTACCCACGCGGGCAACAGGGAAATCAGATTCATCCACTGGCAAAAATCGCTGCCGTCGCAGACGAATATATCAATCTGGTCTCTGATCACGGTCAGACCAGTGGACTCCTGCCTTACCAGGCAGCCGAAAAGCTGATTTTTGACGCCGCCCACGGAAAACATGACGTGCAGGCGGTCCGCGCTTTACTGCAGTCGATTTCTCTCTATCCCGTGGGCTCACTGGTGGAACTGAATAACGGACAACAGGCCCAGGTGATCCGCACCAACCGACAGTACTATGATACGCCGATTGTGAAGCTGCTGGATCAGGAATACGAAGAAGAGGTGGTCAATCTGCTGGTCCACGATCAGTTGAGAGTGGTCCGTGCCCTGTCGCAAGCGGAACTTCAGTCTGCCTTCACACAGGCTCAGGAAATCGGTGTCTAAGAGCAGCCCGTGCGTTCATTCGATGAGTGCCACGCGCAAGTCCATGACATTGGTCTGAGTGGCTCCCGTCTTCAGCAACCCCCGGATCTGAGACAGACAGGGATAGGCATTGTGTGCCTGCAGGAAATCATCGACATTGAGCTGCAGTTCCTGTGCCTGCTGTAAAATTCCGGCATTGATGATTCCACCTGCCGCATCGGTCGGGCCGTCTTCGCCATCGGTCCCTCCCGAGAGCAGACAGATGCCCGTCATGTCTTCCTCCCACAGCCGCTCGAGCGCGGCCAGTACCAGTTCCTGATTCCGGCCCCCTTTTCCGGGACGAGACGTAGAAGACAGATCGACGACTGGCTCGCCTCCACTCAGAATACAGGCTGGCCTGTGAACCGGTCCCTGCCCGTCACGAATTTTCAGACAGAGTTCTGCCAGTTCCTTTCCGACAGCTGCAGCGATCCCCTCATTGGCCGAACCCATGGAGTAAACTTCAAAACCAAGCTCCAGGGCAGTTTTCTCTGATGCAGCCAGCGCAGTCGCATTACTGCCGATAATCTCGTTAATCACGTTCGCTTGAGATTCCGCAGTTGATGACTCAGGTTGCTCCTCGTGAGCGCGCAGCACCTTCCAGACAGATTCCGGTATCTGATGGAGATCAGGGGCAAACTGTTCCAGAATCCGGATCGCCTCTTCCGGAGTCGAGGAGTCTCTGACGGTCGGACCAGAGGCAATGATGTCCAGTGGATCTCCTACAACATCAGAGATGATCAGTGCAATCACTGTCCCACAGGTGGCAGCCTGAGCGAGACGGCCCCCTTTGACCTGGGAAATCTGTTTACGAACGCAGTTGAGTTCCTGAATCGTGGCTCCGGACGACATCAGCAGACGCGTCACTGCCTGTTTGTCTTCGAGGGTTACCGGCGGGAGCGGCGCAGGGAGAAGAGCACTGCCGCCACCTGAGATCAGTACCAGACAGAGATCATCCTGCTGGAGTTCCGAAATCATCTTCAGGATCTGGCGGGAACCATACACGCCTTCGGGAGTTGGTTCATTCAGACTGGCGGGCCGTGCAGGATAGAGGTTGATTTTCGACAACGGTCTGACGCAGTCAGCGGGAACGTTCACCCAGCCTCGATAGCGTTCTGCAAGAGGAGAACCGGCCAGGGCCGCCTCCACACCAGCAGCCATCCCGGAACCTGCTTTACCGGCACCGACGACGACCAGATTCTCGTGTCCTTTGAGGGGGAAGGTGTGCCCACACACCGTAAGTTCCTGTTCTGACACGTGAATCGCATTGCGGACCAGGGACTGGGAATCGACGGCCCGGACACCGCTCTTCCAGATCTGCAAAGCACGTTCAGAAAGTGAGGGCATCTCAGCCATCGTTACCTCATCATCAGAAAACAGACAGGCAATGCATTTGAATTCTCAGGGATTGACCGGGGCGGCAGAGGAGTCTTCCACAGTTGTATGCAGGGATCGGGCCAGCTCTTTGGCCAGCACACGCCCCTGGACTTCCTCCGGGGGAACCCCTTCCTTGATCAGTTGCTCCCGGTACTTCCGATCTTCCTGATCATACCAGAGCGGATCTACTTTTGCCTGTGAGATCGAGGAAACTTTCCAGACTCCAGTCTGACTTTTCAGCAGATGGATATCGGGCTTGATCGCGTAGCCCTCTTTCTGGATCTGGATGCGGACCTGGGCTGCATCGCCGTCGAGTTTGACATCCAGGATCCGGCAGTCCAGCGGAGCGGCGCTGTTCTGGGAATCCTGTTTGAGTTTCTCAGCCAGATCGGCTTTTTCAGGAGTCAGCAGAGCGCGAATCTGTGCCTGGTTGCCTGTTTCCAGGGCCGACACAAACTCCAGCGCAATCTGCTTCACCTGATAATGTTCATAGAAACGCTGGGCTCCCAGGATGATCAGATAGAGTCCTGCGACCACCAGCGTGCTGATCAGAAACTTCTGAGAAAGAGGGCGGGAGGCCATCAGGCGCCCGGACGGAGATGACTGTAAGCAGTCAAAATCGCGTAGAGATCTGCGGGGATTTTTACTTCGTCTTCTGAAAAATCAGAGACCCAGGTGCGACGGTAATAGACTGCTTCAGCCAGAGCGTCAGCAATCTCTCCAAAGCGGACATTGACCAGGCTGTCTGCCTGATCGAGAGTATCTTCTTCACCTGTGAATATACGAAGCCGATGTTGCATGGCGGATCCTTCCTATTTCGAACTCGCTGATGAATTGACCGACAGACTCCGCTGTCGGGCAGAGAATGATCTCTGCAGACAATCATCAAATTCATTGAGCTGAACAAACAAGAGATCGGATTTGAGTCCAACCTCATATTAATTATCGGCTTCAGCAATTTGGCATCTTGAAAGAAAAAGTTCAGTTTTTTCTGAATTTAGCGGCTGTAAGATCTCGCCAGTTTCTCTAATTTGAAATCCGCGATGTAAGATTTACCAGGCGATCGGCATTTTTCGCGCATCGAGAAGGGCAGCCGAAATTTGAAACAGCAAAGATTGCCGGGGGAACATCACCAGGGCGGAGTTCAGTTCCGGGAAAGCGGCGAAGAAAACCCGAGTAATGCCGGTAGTTCGTGCATGGAACGGAAGGTCCGGGCTCCTAGCGCTTCGAGTTCGGCAGGTGAACTGTGATCGGCATAACCCAGCACGGGGATCCCGGCTGCGACCGCAGCCTGCACACCGAGGTGGCTGTCTTCGATGACCACACAGTCTTCCGGGGGGACTCCCATCTGAGAGGCGGCGTAGAGATACAGGTCGGGTTCCGGCTTCCAGACCCCCACTGTGTAAGCCGAATAAATGCGGCCATCAAAGAAGCGGGCGAGATCCGTAATTTTGAGCGTCAGAGCCATCTTTTCTTCAGGACCATTGGAAGCGACGCATTTCTGCAGGGGAATTGCTTCGAGTGCTTCTCGAACTCCCAGGATCGGCTGCAGTTCGGTCTGGAAGACCTCTGCCATTTGTGCCCGCACCTGAGTAGCAAAATCTGCCGGTAGTTTCTGCCCCATCTGTGCTTCGACTACTGCCAGGCAATCAGCCAGCTTGCCCCCCTTGAACTGCTGTACCGCGTCTTCGGGGGAGAGCGGAAAACCGGCCTCGGTGATCATCTCCGCCAGCACCCGGTTCCCGAGGGTTTCGCTGTCGACCAGGACGCCATCACAATCAAAAATTACCGCTTGATATTTCATGAAACTGTTTGGGGATGTTGTTCTTATTCTGAATTTGCTTCGGGAAGCTCGATATAAATTCCGTCTGCTTCGACAGTCACGGGAAACGTGGGATGACAGAGCCGTTCATTCAGGCAGTGCTGGCCGGTCGTCACGTCAAACTGCCAGCCATGCCAGGGACAGGTGACCACATTTCCGCTTAACGAGCCTTCTCCCAGGGGACCGCCGGCATGCGGGCAGACGCCGTCCATCGCATAGTACTGTCCATCAACATGAAACAGAGCGATGATGCGATCTTCAGCGACGAATTCGGCCGCGGTCCCTTCCGGTACCTGATCCACATCGGCAATGCGAACTTTTTTTCCCATGTATCTCTCCAGACTTGCATTCCTGAGACCGGACAGGCTGTTGCCGGTACTTCCAGAATCAGGTTGTAGTGGAGAAGCCGACGTGAATCAATTCAGGCTGCTCTTTTTTCTGCAATCGGTTCCGCCTGACGTTTCTTTTTCTCACGGACGCGCGGCTGGCTTTTCCAGCGACGATGGACCCAGAAATACTGTTCGGGTGATTTGCGAATCGCTTTTTCCAGGGCAGAGGTAAACTGTTGTGTGATCTCACCCACCGGGTCTTTGGAGACGCATTTGGTGGCATCGATCAACTCTTCACAGCCCATTTCAAATTTGATCCACTGATTCCGCTCGAAATCATCGGGCAGCCTGCGGGCATAGCCGACACAGATATACGCATTGTATTCGAGGGCCAGCAGGGCGATCGACTTGAAGGTCGAGGCCGGCTTGCCGAAGAAGTTCACAAACAGTCCCCGCTTGCCGGCATCCTGGTCGCCCAGCAGAGCCAGATGGCCCCGTCTTTCGATGGTGGCGACCATATCATCGTAGCCCCCGCTTTTGGCCATGGCACGGTGCCCGGTATGCTGACGGAATTGCGCGAACCATTTATTGAGGTAAGGATTATCCAGTTCCCGGGCGACGACACCCATCGGGAAGCCGAACAGTCCAAATACGGAAACCGCAATCTCCCAGTTGCCGTAATGACCACTGAGCAGGATCACGGGGCGTCCGGAACAGAGGGCGGTGATCAGTTCGGGAGGATAATCGAAATCGAGCACATCGAAGATATTGCCCCGGTGCAGTTTGCGGGGCAGTTGAATGATTTCCACGATCATGCGAAACAGATGCGTCCACATCTGGTAAATCGTCTGGTCGACTTCCTGTTCGGAAAGATCTTCTCCCAGAGCGGTCCGCAGGTTTTCTGCAGCGACTTTATAACGTGTCATCTTACGCGGGAGACAGTAGTGAATCACAAAAGCCAGGCCTTTCGCCAGCTTCACCGACTCCCTGAGCGGTAATGAGCGGACCACGCAGACCAGAGTCTGAAAAATCAGATATTCCAGTCGATATCGCATCATGCGCCAATTAATCATGTCACATTCCTTTTCGCTTCCCTGCTTCTTTGGCCTGACTGAGCCCCCACTCGGGCACAAAGCGGAGAAAGTGTCTTCGGAATGGAAAAATTCGTCAACCCCCAATTGAGAATCCACAGAGTGAACAGACATCAGGTGGGTAAAAAACAGCCATTAATCCGGTAAGATCCCCATTTTTTTACTCGGATTTGAGGGGCTGCTGCAGTATATTAGATAGAGAGTCCTTTACTTGAGGCTCAAGGTCTATCTGGAATTACGTCCGTTTCATTTCGTGTGTGGCATGTCTGATCGAATCCACTGGCAATCTGTTCTGCGGTTCCTGTTCACAGCAGGGGCGTTTTGCGTATTGTCATTGACTTCGCTCTCATCTGCACACGCGACTTGCGGGGATTACCTGTCCCATGCGGGCACACCCGCTGAAATGCAGACTGATCTGCAGGCTCATCCGATCCAGATGCCGGCACAGAAACCCTGTTCCGGACCGGAGTGCCAGAACCATGTTCCCGATCCCGTTCCTGAAGCGCCTGTCAGCGTGATGTCAGTCCCCAAACCGGCCTGTGCTTTCTCGAAAGTTCAGCTGGAGACAGGAACTCCGCTGGAAAGTGCGGTACCCGGTCAGATTCTGCACGATTCCGCTGCCTGCCGTTCGCGCATTGAACGCCCTCCCCGCCCCGCTGCTGTCTGAAACGCTATCGTCACAGGGACCGTGTCTCTGTTGTGTTTCAGGGAATCTGCCTGCGCAGCCCTCAACAAAACGAATCCGGCTTGCGTCTGCGCGCTGATTAAAAAACAGCCCGATACAGATTCCCTTCACAGGCAGTTCGTGCAGGAATTCTTTTTACTATGGCTACCACCGATACGTCCGTGAATGAACCACGGCCTCGTCGCATCGTCCGTCGCGCCGTCGGACCGAAGTTGCGCAAAGTTTTATATCTTCTGTTTTTCCTGGTCGCCCTGCTGGGTGCGAATTCCATTTACCTGGTCAGTATTACGGTTTATGACTGGCTGAGTGGCGATACACTGGAGAACTGGTTTTATCAGTACATGTTTCTGGCGCATCTGATTCTGGGAGTATTACTCCTGGCGCCTTTCATTCTGTTCGGCATTGTTCACATTTATAACACGAAGAACCGGCTTAACCGCCGCGCAGTGCGCGTGGGGTATGGCCTGTTTGTTATTTCCTGCCTTGTACTGATCTCCGGATTTCTGCTGCTGCGTATCGGTTCATTTGATTTAAAGAATCCGACGGCCCGTTCCATCACGTATTGGTGCCACGTGATCGCTCCCATATTTGCGCTCTGGCTCTACTGGTTACACCGGCTGGTAGGTCCCAAAATTCACTGGAAAGCCGGACTGTCTTATATGGGAGTGATTACGGCCATGGTGATCGGCATGCTGATGTTTCATTCCGCGGACCCCCGCAAATGGAATGTGGTCGGGCCGGCTTCCGGGGAGAAATATTTCTTCCCTTCTCTCGCACGCACGTCGACGGGAGATTTCATTCCCGCGAAAGCACTGATGATGGATGACTATTGCAAGAAATGTCATCCCGATACTCACAAAGACTGGTCCAAGAGTGTCCACCGCTTCAGTTCGTTCAATAACCCGACCTATCTGGCTTCGGTGCGCGAAACGCGCAAGGTCTCTTTTGAACGCGACGGTAATTTACAGGCGTCCCGTTTCTGTGCGGGCTGCCACGACCCTGTCCCCTTCTTCAGTGGCGCCTTTGATGATCCGAAGTTCGACGATATCAATCACGTCACCTCCCAGGCAGGCATCACCTGCACCACCTGCCATGCGATCACGCACGTCAACAGTGTGCGCGGCAACAGTGACTACACGATCGAAGAACCGATTCACTATCCTTTCGCCTACAGTGACAATACATTTCTGCAATGGGTCAACAATCAACTGGTCAAGGCGAAACCGGCATTCCACAAAAAGACATTCCTGAAAGACTTTCACAAGTCGACCGAGTTCTGCGGCACCTGCCATAAAGTGCATCTGCCCGAGGAGCTCAATCAGTATAAGTTCCTCCGCGGACAGAACCATTATGATTCCTTCCTGCTGAGTGGTGTTTCCGGTCATGGGGCACGGAGTTTCTATTACCCGCCCAAGGCACAGGAAAACTGCAACAAGTGTCACATGCCCGCCAAGGAGTCGAACGACTTTGGCGCCCGGCACTTCTATGGCGCGAAGGAACTCAGCGTACACAACCACCTGTTCCCCGCTGCGAATACGGGGATTGCAGCCCTGCGAGGCGATGAGGAAACAGTGGCCGTCCATCAGGACTTCCTGAAAGACAATCTCCGGGTGGACTTCTTCGGTATCCGCGAAGAGGGCCAGATTGAAGGCAAACTGACAGCACCGCTGCGACCGGAAGTGCCCACGCTGAAACCGGGTCACAAGTACCTGCTGGAAACGGTGCTCCGCACCCTGAAGGTCGGACACCACTTTACCCAGGGGACCGCTGACTCGAACGAAATCTGGCTGGATGTAACGGTCAAAAGTGGCGACCGGATCATCGGGCGCAGCGGATCCCGTGAAAAGGACGGGACCGTGGACCCCTGGTCGCATTTCGTGAATGCGTTTGTGATCGACCGCGAAGGCAATCGCATCGACCGCCGCAATGCCCAGGACATCTTTATGGCCCTGTATAACAATCAGATGCCCCCGGGGGCTGGTCAGACCGTGCATTACGAACTCAATCTGCCCGACGATCTGACGGAACCGGTCACGGTGGAGGCCAAACTGCAGTATCGGAAATTCGATACGCATTATATGAAGTACGTCGCCTCCTCCCTGGAAGAGAAGGGCCAGAAACTCTCCTGGAAAGAACCGGGTGTGCCGTATGTCAATACGCTGCCCATTACGACAATTTGCTCCGATACGATCACCTTCCCCGTCGAAGGCGTGGAGGCGAAAGTCGAAAATAAAAAGGTCGAAATTCCGGAATGGCAGCGTTGGAACGATTACGGCATCGGCCTGTTCCTGAAAGGGAAAGCAGAGCTGCGGCAGACTGCCGAGGCGTTCAGTCACGTCGATCAGCTGGGTCGCTATGACGGTTCCCTGAACCTGGCGCGGGTCTACTTCCGCGAAGGGCGTCTGCAGGATGCGGTCGAGGCCCTGCAGAAAGCATCGACGTTCACCGACCCTCCCGCTCCCCCGTGGACGCTTGCCTGGTTGAGCGGCAAGGTCAATCAGCAACAAGGGCACCTGGAGGAAGCGGAAAAGAACTACCGCAGTGTCCTGGAAGACCAGACGGAAGAACGGACCCGCCGTGGTTTCGACTTCAGTAAGGACTACGTGGTGATCAACGATCTGGGCCAGAACCTGTTCGATCAGGCCAAACGGTTCCGCACGGAAGAGAATCGAGATCAACGCGATCAGCTGCTCAATCAGGCCGTGGATCAGTTCCAGAAGACACTGGTCCTCGACCCCGAAAACGTGACAGCGCACTACAACCTCGCACTGATCTATGATCAGTTAGGGAAGCAGGAACTGTCCGAGAAGCATCGCAAGCTGCATCTGAAATATAAAGTTGACGATACGGCGCGCGGTTTTGCCGAACGCAAGGCGCGTGAAAAATACCCTGCAGCCAACCACGCTGCGGAACAACCCGTGATTTATTCTTTAAATCGTTCGCTGGAACCAAAACCGAATGCGACAGCCCTTAAAGACTGACGTACTTTCGAAAACTGATAGATCATTCAAGGATATGTATAATGGCAGATCAAAACGACGCCGATCTGGAACTCGATCCGAATCTGGAAGAAGAAACGGAACAGAACGATGAGTCGATTGGCCGCGCCTTCTGGTATTCACTCTCCGTGATGCTGGTGCTGGCGGTCATCGGCGGGACCGTCTTTCTGGTAAACCATCTGCGCGAACCGGAAACAGTGGTCAAGGAAACTCCGCTGGCCCTCCCTGAAAAACGGGAAGTGGAAGAGATTGTGCTTCCCAAAATCCCGTTCAAGGACGTGACCGCAGAAGCGGGCATCACCTTTGTGCACAACAACGGTGCTGCCGGCGAAAAACTACTGCCCGAGACCATGGGGGGCGGTGCCGCTTTCTTTGACTATGACAACGATGGCGACCAGGACCTGTTACTGGTCGGTTCCAGTGACTGGCCCTGGACCGATTCCGCCCAAAAAAAGAAATCGACCGCCTCTTCGCTGGCACTGTACCAGAACAACGGCACCGGTAAATTCAAAGATGTCACTTCCGACATGGGTTTGAATGTCTCGCTCTACGGAATGGGCGTCGCCTGTGGAGATTACGACAATGATGGCCTGGTCGACCTGTTTATCTCCTCCCTGGGAACGAACCGGCTGTTTAAAAATGAAGGTAAACGTTTCGTCGATGTCACACAGAAGGCAGGCGTGGGTGGTCCCGACCATCTGTGGAGCACCAGTTGCGGCTGGTTCGACTACGACCGGGACGGTGACCTGGACCTGCTGGTCTGCAACTACGTTGACTGGACTCCCGCTTATGACCGCGCACAGAACTTTACACTGAAAGGGGGCATCCGCGCTTATGGTCGTCCCCAGAACTTTAACGGCGTGAACCCCCTGCTCTACGAGAACCAGGGGAACGGCACTTTTCAGGATCGAACCGAACAGGCCGGATTGAAAATGATCTCGCCTGGTACGGGCGTTCCGCTGGCCAAGTCACTGGGGCTGCACTTCTATGATTTCGATCAGGATGGCTACCTGGATGTATTCATTACAAATGACACCGTGCAGAATCTGCTGTTCCATAATCAGCAGGATGGCACGTTTAAAGAGGTCGCCGCATTGTCCGGCGTCGCCTTTGATATGGACGGGAACGCCCGCGGTGCAATGGGTATCGATATCGCCACCTTTCGGAATGACGAAACCCTGGGCATCGCCATCGGCAACTTCGCCAATGAAATGACGGCGCTCTACACCTCGCCCGGGAAAGAGATGCAGTTTATCGACGAAGCGGTTTCGAATGGCCTGGGACCGCAGACCCGCATGGCCCTGACCTTTGGTGTCTTCTTCTTCGATGCCGATCTGGATGGGCGGCTCGACCTGTTCTCGGCCAATGGTCACCTTGAAGAAGACATCAATATCGTCCAGGAGCGTCAGCATTACGAACAGTCCCCCCAGTTGTTCTGGAACTGCGGTCCGCAGCACGCCACCGAGTTTCTGCCGCTGGGAGAAGCACTGGTCGGTTCCGACTTTGTCAAACCACTGGTCGGCCGCGGCGCCACTTTTGCGGACATCGATGCCGACGGCGACCTGGATCTGCTGATCATGACCACCGGCAACAAGCCACGACTGCTCCGCAATGATCAGCAGACGGGGAATCACTGGGTTCGCTTCCGCCTGACCAGCGAACCTGCAGAAAACCGGGATGAAAGTCTGCCGGTCTCCAATCATGATGCCCTGGGGGCTGAGATCCTGGTCAAAACCAAAGCGGGAACCCAGACTCGACTGCTGATACCGACCCGGAGCTATATTTCTCAAACGGAACTGCCCGTAACCTTTGGGCTGGGACAGGAAACAGAAATTCAGTCCGTGAACATTCAATGGCCGTCCGGTAATACCACGTCTCTGGAAAACCTGAAGGCGGACCGTTTATATCATCTCTCAGAGCAGGAAGGGCTTGTTGAAAAATAGCAACAACGCCCCCCGCCGCTCAGCTCCTATTTTTGCAGGAGTTAGCGGAATTCATTAAGAAATCCTTGACTTCTTCGCATCAACTTTGTTTGATGTATGCTAGATCGAGGTATGCGCTAAGAAGCTCGATTTTGAAATTGTCCTTGAATTATTGACGCCGAATTTGGCATAATACGTTTTCGGGTGATTAAAAGTTTCCTTCCCCCACTGGTGAATGCCGGAAGTTTGAAAGCATCATCAGAATCGCCTGATATTGAACTCTGTGACTCTCCGTGATGATCAGAGCCATCCGCCAGGTAAAATTGGCTATATTCCAACCTGATAAGAAATAAGTGCTCAAACCCTACAGCAAGCGTTTAGCCTCTGGCCCCTGTGAGCCACTAACCGGACACAACTATCCCCACATTAGGAAATGGAGATGACCCAATGAGCTTGAAACAATCACGTCGTGACTTTTTACACGTTGGTTTTGCAGGTGGTATCGGGCTGACTCTGCCTGAGTTTCTGCGTATGAAAAGCGCTCAGGCTGAACTGAAGCATTATGAAAGTAAAGAGGGTGTCGCGAAATCGGTCATCTTCATTTACCTGCCCGGTGGTGCCGCCCATCAGGAAACCTGGGATCCCAAACCCTACGCTCCTGTTGAGTATCGTGGGCCCATGGGTTCAATCGAAACCAACGTGGCTGGCGTTCGTTTAAATGAGAAACTGGCTAAGACCGCCAAGATCATGGACAAATTGACCATCTGCCGGTCAATGTCTCACGGTGAAGCGGCTCACGAACGGGGAACACACAATATGTTCACCGGCTATCGTCCCAGCCCTGCTCTGCAGTTCCCCAGCATGGGAAGTGTGGTCACCCACGAATTCGGCCCCAAGAACAGCATGCCTCAGTATGTCTGTATTCCCAACCAGCCGAATGAATTCGCCGGGACCGGATATCTCAGTTCGTCTTTCGCACCTTTCAGCGTTGGATCTGACCCGGCATCCAACGGCTTCAAAGTGCGTGACCTGAACCTGCCTGGTGGCGTCAACGATCAGCGGTTCACCCGTCGTCGTTCTCTGCTGTCAGCCGTCAACGATCACTTTGTCTCCAAAGAAAAGGCAGACTCTCTGGACGCAGTCGACACCTTCTACAAGCAGGCCTACGATATGGTTTCTTCCAAGGCCTCACAGGAAGCATTCGACCTCAACAAAGAAGATGCAAAAACACGCGATGCCTATGGCCGTAGCCAGGCTGGTGCCCGCATGCTGCTCTCCCGTCGCCTGGTGGAAGCCGGCGCCCGTTTTGTCACCATGACTTACGGCGGATGGGATATGCACGACCGGATCCAGACCGGTATCGAACGGAACCTGCCTTCCTTCGACCAGGCCTTCTCAACCCTGATCACTGACCTCAGCACGCGTGGCCTGCTGAAGAGCACACTGGTCTGTGTCTGTAGTGAATTCGGTCGTACTCCGAAAATCAACGGCACCGCAGGCCGCGACCACTGGCCGAAAGTCTTCAGTGTAGTTATGGCTGGCGGCGGCATCAAAGGGGGCCACGTTTATGGTTCTTCCGATGCGATTGCCAGTGAACCGGAAGACAATCCTCTGTCCGTAATGGACTGGGCTTCTACCATTTATCACTGCATGGGCATTGTTTCTGACAAGGAACTGATGGCTCCCGGCGATCGCCCCATTGAAATCGTCAATGGCGGAAAAGTCGTACAGGATCTGCTCGCTTAAGGGCAATCCAACCGGAAATTGAAAGAACAGTCTGTTAGCACGGGTTCGCCCCGTGCTAACATTCTCGTTCCAGCGGAAATAAAAACTGATTCTCGAACATTCACATTCCAAGGGGGGAACCGTGATGCTGCAGAATTATAAGTCTGTCTGCACCGGCATTTTGACACTCGCACTCAGCGTATTACTCGTAGATTCCGCCTGGGCCACAGATCCCAGTCTGAGCTATGTTCGCCCACGAGGCGGTCAACGGGGTACCGAGCTGGAACTGACCTTTATTGGCGCCCGCCTGTCAGATGCCGTCGAAATTCTGTCCTATAAAAAAGGATTTGAATTCAAGGACATCAAAGCCAATCCCAAGAACGCCAATGTCTGTACCGCGATTGTCAAAATTGCCCCGGACTGCGACCTGGGTGAACACACCTTCCAGGTACGGACCAAAACTGGTGTCTCCGATTACAAAACCTTCTGGGTCGGTCCCTTTCCCGAAATCGCTGAAAAAGAACCGAACAGCGAATTCGAAACTCCCCAGCCGATTGAAATGAATCACACGGTGACCGGCGTTGTTCAAAATGAAGACGTCGATCATTTCGTTGTGACCGCTAAAAAAGGGGAACGCATCTCAGCTGAAATCGAAGGCGTTCGCCTGGCAACCACACTGTTCGACCCCTACATCGCCATTCTGGATGAGAAGCGGTTTGAACTGAAGGCCGAAGACGATCTGCCCCTGTTGAGAAACGATGCCGCTGTTTCGGTGATCGCTCCCGCAGATGGCAAATACACGATCCTCGTCCGCGACAGTTCTTACGGTGGAAACGGCGCTGCCTTCTATCGTCTGCACGTGGGCACCTACCCCCGTCCCACAGCCGTCTATCCGGCCGGTGGCCAGTTGGGAACCAAACAGAAAGTGACCTTCAAAGGCAACTCGGTGGACAACCTGGTTCAGGAATTTCAGCTCCCCGACAAACCCAATGCTGAATTTGAGCTGTTTGCGACCGATGCCGGCGGCACAGCTCCCTCCGGAAACGTCTTCCGCCTGTTCCCGCATGGCAACTCCATGGAACAGGAACCAAACAATGATATTAAAACAGCATCAGCAGCCGCTCTGCCGAATGCGTTTAACGGGATCATCGAAACCGAAGGCGATATTGATTTCTTCAAATTCCAGGCCAAGAAAGATCAGACACTGGAAATCGAATGTTATGCCCGTCGCATTCGCTCACCACTGGATGCGGTAGTGAATCTCTACGATGCCAAGTCACGTCGCGTCGCCGGCAACGACGATTCCCGTGGTCCGGACAGTTACTTCCGTTATAAATTCCCCGCTGATGGTGATTATTACATTTCCGTCACCGATCACCTTTCCCGAGGTGGTGCGGACTTTGTCTACCGCATCGAGATGCTTCCGGTTTCCCCCGAACTGGAACTGGGGATCCCGCGTAATGCCCGTTACTCACAGGAACGACAGCGGATTGTCGTTCCCCGGGGTAATCGCTTTGCTGCAGTCATCAGTGTGAAACGAACCAACTTTGGTGGTGAAATCGCCCTTGATACTTCGAACTTCCCCAAGGGTGTTAAAGTCATTGCCGAGCCCATGGCTGCCAATCTGACCACGATGCCCGTGGTCTTCGAAGCAGCCGCTGATGCCCCTGTGGAAGGCGAACTGATTGCCCTGACGGGGAAACATGTCGATCCCAAACAGAACATCTCCGGTGTCTTCACCAACCGGGCTGACCTGGTTCGCGTCCGTAACAATCAGTTGCTGTGGATGAAGGACGTGGCTCAGATCCCGGTGGCTGTCGTAGATGAAGTCCCGTTCAAACTCGATATTGTCGAACCCAAGGCGCCCCTGTCCCGCAATGGTTCCATGCAGTTGAAAGTGGTTGCAACCCGTAAAGAGGGTTTTGACGAACCCATTACGCTGCAGTTCCCCTTCCGTCCACCGGGAGTGGGTGCTTCCAGCCGGGTTACCATCCCGAAAGGAAAGAACGAAGCATACTATCCGATCAACGCCAACAGCAAAGCCGAGATCAAAAAGTGGAAGGTCTTCGTCATCGGGTCCGCCAATGTGGGCGGCAATGCCTGGGTTTCTTCGCAGCTGGCTAACCTGGAGGTGGTCGATTCCTACGTCGATCTGAATCTGGCACGAACCGCTGTCGAACAGGGCAAAGAAACTGAAATTATCTGCAAAGTCGATCTCAAAAGTGCGTTCGATGGTGATGCTAAAGTGAAGCTGGTTGGCCTGCCTCCCAAAGTGACGACTGAAGACATTACCTTCAACAAAGAAAGCAAAGAACTGATCTTCAAAGTCAAAACAGATCCGACCTCCCCCCAGGGACGTCACAAAAGTCTGTTCTGCCAGGTCGAAATTCCCGTAAACGGTGAAACCGTCGTACATACGGCTGGACGCACCGAATTACGGATTGACAAGCCGATTCCGCCTAAGAAAGACGAACCGGCCAAGCCCAAGACCGTTGCCAAAAAAGAGGAGCCCAAGAAAGAGGCTCCCAAGCGATTGACTCGACTGGAACAGCTGAGGCTCGAAGCCAAAAAGCGTCTGGAAGAGGGTACCAAGTAGTCATTTATCATAAATCGCTCAACCTCTGACCCGTCAGAGAATTACGTTTATATCACCTTGATCAACTAAGTCCTGTTGACCAGAAAAGGTTTTCGATTATGTGGCGTCATCAAACAATCATTCGCAGTTTTCTCACCCTGAGCTTTATGGCCAGTGGTTTCTCTCTCACGTTGGCAGCAGAGAAAACTGAACCGGCAAAAGCAGAGCCTCCCAAACCGGCGGCCGCGAAACCAGCAACCGAAAGCAAACCGGCTCCAGCTAAACCCGCTGAGCCGAAGGCAGCTGAACCGAAAAAGGTTGAACCAAAACCGGCCCCGGCTCAGAAACAGGCAGCCCCTCAGAAACCGGCTCCTAAAATGGTTAAATTGAACGTCTATCCTCAGGACATTCAACTGACTACCAGCCGGGATCGTCAGTCGGTGATCGCTCAGGCAGTCTACGATAATGGTCTGACAGCAGATGTCACCAGCCAGCTGCAACTGAAGCCCGCTAAAGCAGGAATTGTTCGCATTGAGAAAAACATGATCTATCCCGCAGGTGATGGCGAAACCGACCTGGTTGCCAGCTTTGGCGGAGCGAATGTCAAGCTGCACTCCAAAGTGGTCAAAGCTAAAGAAGATCGCCCCATCAGCTTCAATCTGGATGTCATGCCGACATTCATGCGGGCTGGCTGTAATACCGGTAGCTGCCACGGTGCGGCACGCGGGAAAGACGGGTTCCGCCTCTCCCTGTTTGGCTTTGACCCCAAAGGCGATTATTACCGCCTGACACGTGAACTCAGTGGACGCCGCATCAACCTGAGTATGCCGCACGAGAGCCTGCTGCTTGAAAAAGCAATCGGCGCTGTGCCGCACACGGGTGGCAAACTCTATGAAAAAGACTCTGAATATTACAACGCAGCTTTACGCTGGTTACAGGCTGGTGCTCCCTATGATGCCGGTGCAGTTCCGACTGTAGACAAAGTAGAAATCTACCCCGAAGGGGGTGTGATGGATGGGAAAGGAACCACGCAACAGGTTTCCGTCCTGGCTTACTATTCTGATGGAACCACACGCGATGTCACTTCCCTCGCCTCTTTTTCATCGAATAACGATAACTCAGCTACGATTACCAAAAACGGTCTGATCACCGCCGATAACCGGGGCGAAGCCTTCATCATGGCCCGCTTTGATACCCACACCGTGGGATCTCACTTCGTAGTCCTGCCCAAAGGCCTGGACTTCCAATGGCCGAATGTTCCGGAATACAACTATGTTGATACTCTGGTACACAACAAACTCAAAAAACTGCGGGTCGTGCCTTCCGAGGTCTGCTCGGATGCGGAATTCCTGCGGCGTGCCAGCCTGGATATCTGTGGCATTCTCCCCTCCATTGAAGAGTTCAACAAATTCGTCGCAGACAAAGATCCCAAAAAACGGGAAAAGGTCGTCGACGAGCTGCTCAACCGTAAAGAGTTTGTCGAAATGTGGGTGATGAAATGGTCTGAACTGCTGCAGATCCGCACGGTCAACAACCGGATCAGCTACAAATCGGCCCTGCTGTATTACAACTGGCTGCAGGAGCGGATCGCTAATAACGTCCCCCTCGACAAAATGGTGCAGGAACTGCTCGGGGCGACCGGCGGTACCTTCGCGAACGCAGCGACCAACTACTATGAAAACGAACGCGACACTCTGAAAGTATCTGAGAATGTCGCTCAGGTCTTCATGGGAATGCGGATTCAATGTGCCCAGTGTCATAACCACCCGTTTGACCGCTGGACGATGGACGACTATTACAGTTTCGCTGCCTTCTTCTCACAGGTTGGCCGCAAACGGAGCGAAGATCCTCGTGAGTCTATCATCTATAACCGGGGCAGTGGAGAAGTTCGCCACCAGGTTGACAACCGGGTCATGCAGCCCAAATTCCTGGGTGGAGCACAGCCCGATGTTAAAGGTAAAGATCGCCGTGTCGTACTGGCCAGTTGGCTGGCCTCGAATGAGAATCCTTACTTCGCCACCAACCTGAGTAACATTGTCTGGGCACACTTCTTTGGCAAGGGCATCATCAACGAAGTAGACGACGTCCGCGTCAGTAACCCTCCCGTGAACCCTGAACTGCTGGACGAACTGGCGAAACGGTTCACCGAATACAACTACGACTTCAAGAAGCTGGTTCGTGATATCTGTACTTCACGTACTTATCAGCTTTCCACCCAGACAAATCCTTCCAACGAAAAAGACCTGACGAACTTCTCACATGCCATGCCACGCCGCCTGCGGGCGGAAGTGCTGCTGGACTGTATTTCACAGGTCACCAACGCTCCTAACAAGTTCCGCGGCTTACCAATGGGGGCTCGTGCGGTGCAGATCGCTGACGGAAACACAACCAATTACTTCCTGACAACCTTTGGTCGTGCCAAGCGTGATACCGTCTGTTCCTGCGAAGTACGGATGGAGCCCAGCCTGTCGCAGGCACTGCACCTGCTGAATGGCGATACGGTCAACAACAAAATCGTGCAGGGGAAATTTGTAGATTCCCGTATCAAGGCCGGCAAAAAGCCGCTGGAGATCGTGGATGAAATGTATATTTCCTGTCTGTCCCGTAAACCGACGGATAAAGAATATTCCAACCTGGTTCAGGTCCTGGATGAGAACAAGAAGGATGAGCAGAATACGTTGAACGATGTCTTCTGGTCACTGTTGAATTCTCGCGAATTCATCTTCAACCACTAAGCCCCCTCATCATTCCAGACTGAGACCACCAAGCCCGTTTCAATATATGGCTGAGACTATGAAAAACTTAATCACTGCAAACCGGTGCCGCCAGTTCTGTAACACTCTGATTGCAGCTGGATTGATCCTGACTTTGATCTCTTCTCCTCTGTCTGCCGAAGATAAAAAGGCCGGAAAGGATAAGAAGCCCAAAGTCACTTACGACGAACACATCAAGCCGATCTTTCGTGCGAAGTGTTTTGCCTGTCACAACACCGACAAAAAAGCATCCGGTCTGGATTTGACCAACTATACCGGTCTGATGCAGGGTGGTGCTGCAGGTGAATCCGTGGCCCCCGGTGATGCCGAAGGCAGTTACCTGTATATGCTGGTCACACACGATTCCGAACCGTTCATGCCTCCCAAGTCGGACAAAATGCCCGATAAGGAACTGGCTCTGATTCAGGAATGGATCAACATTGGTGCCCCGGAAAATGCGGGCAGTAAGGTCAGCATCAAGAAACCCAAGTTTGACTTCGCTCTGCAGGGCGCTTCCAGTGGAAAACCTGACGGTCCGCCTCCCATGCCGCCACACCTGAACCTGGAACCGGTAGTGCACAGCAGTCTGCCGACTGCGATTACCGCAATGGCAACCAATCCCTGGTCGCCGCTCGCTGCTGTCGCCGGTCAGAAACAGATTCTCCTTTACAACACCAAAACACTGAAACTTCTGGGAGTACTCCCCTTCCCGGAAGGCGTACCTCATGTCCTGAAATTCAGCCGGAACGGGAGCCTGCTGCTGGCAGGCGGTGGTCATGCCGCAGCCAGTGGACGCGTCGTGGTCTGGGATGTCAAAACCGGAAAACGCCTGTTTGAAGTGGGCGATGAACTGGATGCCGTCCTGTGTGCCGACATCAGCTCTGACCAGCGTTTCATTGCGTTAGGCAGCCCCGGCAAAGTGATCCGTGTTTATTCAACCAGCACGGGTGAGCTCGCCTATGAGATCCGAAAACATACCGACTGGATGACATCACTGGCCTTCAGTCCCGACTCCGTACTGCTCTGCTCCGGAGACCGTAACGGCGGTGCCTTCGTCTGGGAAGCAGCGACTGGCAACGAATATCTGACACTCAAGGGACACAAGGGTGGCATCACCGGGATTACGTGGCGTTCTGATTCCAACCTCGTCGCCACCTGTAGTGAAGACCAGTCTGTCAAACTCTGGGAACTTCAAAATGGGAGCAACATTAAGTCCTGGAACGCCCATGGGGGCGGCACTTCGAGCATTGAATTCGCCCGCGACGGCCGGCTGGTGACCTGCGGCCGTGACAAAGTCACCAAGCTCTGGGATCAGGCTGGAAAACAGCTGCGTGCCTTCCCCGCTTTTGGCGATATTGGGGTTTGCGTGACCATCTGCGACGAAACCAATCAGGTGATCTCAGCCGACTGGTCAGGAAAGATCAAAGTCTGGAATGCTGCTGACGGGAAAGAGGTCGGCGAACTGACAGCGAATCCACTGCCATTGTCCGAACGTCTGTCCCAGGCCACAGCCGGTCTCAGTGCAGCTCAGGCAAATCATCAGAAACTCGCTGCCGCTGCTCAGGCAGATCAGACGGCCGTCAACAAAATCAATGCGGACATCGCCGCTTCACAGAAGCAGCAGACCGATCTGCAGAACCAGCTCAACAGCCTGAATGGCAACCTGGCTGCAGCCCAAAAAGCTCTGGCAGGTGCCCAGGCCAATGTGACCGGTTCTACGAAAAAGATTGCCGACATCGATGCTCCGCTGCCGGCGATTAAAGAAGCACACGCGAAAGCGGAAGCCGTCAGCAAACAGGCTGCCGGCGACAAAGAACTGGCAGAGGCCGCAGCCAAATTGAAAGCGGCAATTGACAAGCGTGTTGCCGCCAAAGCAGCCGAGCAGAAAAACCTGGCTGCACAGCAGGCTGCTGTCAAAGCCAATCAACAGAAGATCGCGCAATACACGCCGCAGATCAAGCAGACAACCGATGCTCTGAATGCTGCCAAAGCGAAAATTGTGGCACTGCAGAAATCACTGAAGCCGGCCACAGACAAAGCGACGGCTTCTCAGAACGCTGCCAAGGCAGCAGCCACTGCTCTAGCGGCTGCTCAGAATGAAGTGAAGCACTGGCAGGCGGAAATTGAATTCTCCAAGAAGTTCAATAACGCCCAGGCCAGTACTGCAAAATAGACCTCAGTCGATTTTGGCTGTTGTGTCTCATTGAAGGAATCTGGAGATTGATCGGCAGTTTAATGTTGTTCAATCTCTGCGTTTCTTCAGGTGTCTGGCTGCTGCGTCACACATGACGATACTGCCATTTTAACCTCTTTCTTCTGGCATGAGTGACTGTTTACTTCCGGTACCTGCCAATGACCTCTGCACTCATCCTGTTTCCCCAGAGCCCTTTCTCGACGTCTCATGTCGACCAGGATTTTGAGACGGAACTGGCTGCTGCCCGGACCGCAGGATTTGAAACCGGCTTTTACGATCACGATCTTCTGGAAACCGGAGAGGCAGATCAGGCGCTGCGACATTTACCCCGCTCAGATACACAACAGAAACTCCTCTTGCGGGGCTGGATGACTTCAGGAGAGAACTATCAGGCACTGTTTGCTTCACTGCAGCGAAAAGGTTATCAACCACAGACGACCCCGACCGCATACGCACAGGCCCACTATCTGCCGCTCGCGTATCCCCTGATCGAATCAGATACCGCTCGTTCTGCCTGGATTTCCGGTGACGATCCGGAAGCAGCCTGGCAGCTCTATCAGGAATTTTCCAGCTCTGATGCCATCATCAAAGACTGGGTGAAATCGGCTAAGAATCATTGGAAGGACGGCTGTTTTATACCGGCTCACACAGAGCAACAGCGCTTTGCAGAAATCTTTCATGTCTTTCGCAGTGAACGGGGAGCACTTTTCAACCGGGGAGTCGTTTTGCGGGAATTCATGCCTGTTCTGCAACAGGGGAACGACATGCGGGGAATGCCTAATATTGAAGAGACGCGTCTCTTTTTCTGGCAAGGGAAAGCTCTGGTCTCTCCCGCCAACCCCGATCGTCTGCCGCCTGTTGAACTCGCGCACTGGGAAGAAATTGCCCGCCGGTTCGAATCCCCCTTCCTCACATTGGACATTGTCCGTTTAGTCAATGGGGGCTCCAAAATCGTCGAGACCGGCGATGGTGGCGTCTCGGGGATTCCCATTGATCTGGACCCGGACCTGTTTTATCAGGCACTCTATAAACAGGTAAGCCAGAACTTATCGTCCATCTAGCCTCCTGCATTTCGCGCGAGTTGGTCTACTGAGAAATGCCAGCCACGATTCTGAATGGTACTCGATATTTAATTCTGTTATTTTGAGCAGAGAATTATCTTAGCTTGTTTATCCAGTAGAACACGAGGAGCATCCCGCCATGGCTCAAAGTAACTCCCGATTCGCCGTTGTCGCCGCCCTGACCGGGAACGCCGTGATTACGGTTGCGAAAGGGACTACGTTTCTGATTACTGGCTCGGGAGCCATGCTTTCAGAGACCATTCACTCGATTGCCGACCTGCTGAACCAGTTCCTGCTGTTGATCGGCCTGGTGCGCGCCGACCGGGTGCCGGATCGTCGTTTTGAGTATGGTTATGCGGGCGAGCGCTATGTCTGGGCACTGATTTCTGCCGTCGGGATCTTCTTCCTGGGTTGCGGCGTCACGGTGTACCATGGCGTGCAGTCACTCTTTCATCCACCGGAACTGGTCTTCGGCGAAATGAAATGGGCCATCGGCGCGCTGCTGTTCGCGCTGGTGATTGACGGAGCGGTCTTCATTCTCGCCCTCAAGGGGGAATGGAAAAACGCCCAGCGAGAGAAACAGCCCTTTCACCATTATCTTCGTAAGGAAGCAGATCCGGCTGCGGTCGCAGTCATTCTGGAAGACGGTGCCGCCTGCCTGGGAGTCGTGATCGCATTGATCGCGATTCTACTCAGTCAGATGACAGGCTCCCCTTACTGGGATGCAATCGGTTCCCTGGGAATCGGGATCCTGCTGGGAGGGATCGCCATCTGGCTGATCATCCGCAACCAGGAACTGCTGGTCGGCCCCAGTATTCCCCCGGAAACCAAACAGCAGGTCGAACGGATTCTGAAGAACAATCCCCTGATTGACGATGTACTGGACCTGCGTTCCCGAATCTTGTCGATAGACAATTACCGCATAAAGGTCGATCTGAGTTTTGACCCTGATGAATTGTCGAAACGTCTGAAAAAGAAAGCACTTGCCGCTTATCCACAAATTCAGAGCGAACAGGACTTCGAGGAATTCTGTCAGAAGTATACGAAAGATGTGCTCGATACCCTGGCGGAAGAGATCGACAAAATCGAAGCGGAAATCCAGCGGCAGGTGCCCGAAGCCAAGCACCTTGATCTGGAAGCCAATTAATCAGCCGAACGTCTGTCTGAAATAACACCTTCCGTGGTCGCAACCGGTTTTGACTGCATTTCTGCGAGGAAACCTGCGTTTTCAGGTGAATTCGCCTCTCTGGCCGAGCCTCGAGCCTGTGATCAATTTCAGGGGCGCCTATAATAAAGCAAAATTACACATTTTTTCTGATCATTGTGAGTAGTATTCGATGTCTGAGCGTGTTGTCCTGGCGATGAGTGGTGGAGTTGACAGCTCCGCAGCCGCCCATCTTTTACTGGAACAGGGTTACGAGGTGATTGGTCTGTTTATGCGGTCCGGTGCGACCGAAGAGACGGCCTGCGCAATCGACGACCCCAACAGCCTCCCGGTTCTGAATACGAAATCACATAAGCAGGGCTGCTGCTCCGCCAGTGATGCCGCGGATGCCCGCCGCGTGGCTGATATGCTGGACATCCCCTTTCACGCCCTCAACTTCAAAGACGCTTTCAGCCGGATCAAAGATTATTTTGCCGACGAGTATCTCGCGGGCCGTACGCCCAACCCCTGTGTGATGTGCAACAACTGGCTCAAGTTCGGCAAGTTGTGGGAGTTCGCAGAATCGGTGGGCGCTTCATACATTTCCACCGGACACTACGCCCAGTTGAAGCCCGTTGCCGGTGAAACTCAGCCGGCCCTGGTACGAGGACTTGACCGTTCCAAGGATCAGTCTTACGTGCTGTTTGGTATCAATCGCGATCTGCTCGACAAGATCATTTTTCCAGTCGGCGGATTCGTCAAACCGGAAATCCGGGAGATGGCAGGAGAAGCTGGTCTCAGGACCGCCAACAAACCGGACAGCCAGGAAATCTGTTTCATTCCCGATAACGACTACTTCGGCTTTCTGAACCGGTACCGGGGACAGCAGGAGACGGCGGGCGAAATGGTCGATACCGCGGGTAATGTCGTCGGTCAGCATACCGGTTATGAAAATTACACAATCGGTCAGCGGAAACGATTAGGAGTCGCCTTTGGTTCCCCCCGCTATGTAATCAAAATCGAACCAGAAACCAGGCGGGTTGTGATTGGCACACGCGAGGATCTGGCGCGGACCTCACTGGAAGCGAACCGCAGCAACTGGCTGATTGACAGTCCCGGTTCAGAGATCCGTTGTCAGGCGCAGATTCGCTATCAGCACAAAGAAGCAGACTGCACCGTGGAAATTCTGGATGACGAGCGGTTTCGCGTTACGTTTGATGAGCCGGAATACGGCGTTGCCCCGGGTCAGGCGGTCGTCCTGTACGACGAGGATCGTGTGATTGGTGGCGGCTGGATCAGGTAACCAGGCTCAGGCAGCGGCTTCTGCTTCCATCCGGTCGCGGTTCGGACGTTTTTTGTTCCGCCTGCTGGAACGCTCTTCTGAGTCGTCCATGCTGACAGAATCCGCTGCTTCCGCCCGGTTGGAAATCCAGGTGAGCAGCGCCGGCAGTGTGACCAGCGAGATGAACAGACAGCAGGCCACGCCGATCACCAGTACCAGCCCGACACTGTAAAGACCCCGGTGCGTGGCGACCATCATGCTGCCGAACCCGATCATCGAAGTCAGCGAAGTCATCACGATCGCGTTGATGGTACTGGGAGACGTTTTATAGGGTCCTTTTTTCATCCGGAAATCATGGACCACATGCACGCCGTCATCGACGCCAATTCCCAGAATCAGAGGCAGAACAATCAGGTTGGCCGGATTGAGATCAATCGAAGTCATGGCCAGAATCCCGAACATGACCAGCCCCCCCACAACTGGAGGCAGCATGGTCAGCAACATATGAAAGACACTGCTGCGTTCCAGTACGAAGGCCACGCCAAAGCACATCACCAGGAACATGCCGATCGCCGCTTCAATACTGACCGGAGTCCCCCGATTATAGAGAATGAACCAGGTACAGATCGCCAGAACAGTAGAAGGAACCAGCGCCATCATCGCATGGCGGCGGCTCAGATAGTCGACCAGCAGCACGACGCAGATCACCGCCAGGGCATAAATCGAAGCGGTTTTGTAACTGATTTTAATCTGCTGGGCCGCTTCGAAATTCTGCAGAGGCGTCCCGGTGACATCAGGATCGACGGAGCGGACTTCTTTCACGAACTCCTCAAGTGGCTCGATCTCCCAGATATGATCCCGGGGATAAATCTGAATCAGCCATTTGCCTTCCGCGCTCACAAAACGGGATGTCAGCGAACGGGGCAGATCGGCAAACCGGACCGGCGTGGAATCGGAGGCACCACGAATAGCTCGGAACTGCCCCAGCAGAGACGCAGTCGTACGATACTGAAATTCATCGAGGAAGCGAGACTGCTGCGAGAGTGTTAATGATTCAAACCGGTTGAGGAACTGGTCCAGCATGCGCGCTGTCTTCTGTGCCATCGGGGTCTGATAGCTTGAGAGCAGGACATAAAACTGTTCGAGTTTTCGTCCGATCACCGAAGGATTGAGCCGTCTCACCTGGGGAGTTTCGTTGGGCAGATGAGACAGCTGTGCCCGAAACGACTGCACGAGCAGGTTCGTTTCCCGGGAAGCGTGTGATGGTACCCGTGAGGCAAGTTCTTCCACATGATGCACAGACGGCAGGGCTTCAAATTTTTTCCGCAGTTCCCGTGCTTCTTCGGGGCTGTCGGCAACTGAAACGGCAAACAGCAGTGAGTTATGGGCATCGTTGAAAATGCGTTTCTGGATCTCAACCGATTCCAGGCCGGCAGCCTGCAGGTTGAGCAGGTTATAGTCGTATACGACACGTGATTCCCAACCCTTGTCCGTCTTCTGAACCAGTTGGGTAGCACAGAAGGCCACCAGGGCCAGAGAGCCCAGGGCCACCATCCGGGGGAAACGGGCTATGATTTTCTGCAGCCATTTTCCCTGGAAGGGAGTCGGCATCTGTTTGACTTCAACATCCTTATCTGCCTGCGAGAGCAGTGCCGGCAGGACCAGGAAGGTGGCAATCGCACATAAAATAATTCCGCCGCCCCCAATGAAACCCAGTTCCGCAATCCCCAGAAAAGGAGTGAGGCCGGCACAGTAGAAGGCCAGGGCCGTTGTCAGAGCGGCAGCAACGATCCCTGTCCCCACGGTGCGTGATGTCTTAAGCAGAGCCGGCTCGAGTTCTTCTCCCTTATGACGCAATTCGATGTAGCGGGCCAGATAATGGATTCCAAAATCGATCCCCAGCCCGATCAGAATCACGGCGAACGAGACCGACAGGATATTCAGGTGTCCGATGGTGAGTGTCGTATAACCAAAGGCCCAGGCCATCCCTGCTGCCAGCATGAGCAGTGTCAACAAGGGATGACGGAAGCCGCGAAAACCGATGAATAACAGCAGCCCAACTCCAAAACAGGAGATGATCGAAGCATTGATCATGTCCGCCTGCGACTTGCGCATTTCATCGTTTTCGAGCACCGGAATCCCGGTCAGACTGATTTTGGCTTCGGGATTTTCAGCAGCGACCTCCCCGATAATCGTCCGCATCTTTTCGATGGCCTGCGTGGCACCGTCAAAGCCGGATTCCTGTTGTACCGGAAAGACTTTCAGGAAGCCCATTGTCCCTGATTCATTCAACAGATAGATGACCTCACGAGACCGTTCGCGCATCCGTTCATTCACGGCGACGATTGAAGGCCAGGGCGACTGGAAATCACTCTGATCTGACAGATAGCGGGCCATGCTGGCGGTCAGGATCGCCGCATGATTGAACAGGGGCTCGAGAGACTGATCGCGCTCGGTGCCCCGGTAACTGGCAGACCGGGATTGAATCTGATAACGCAAACGGTCATAGAGCAGATCGACCTGGGTCAGATCCCAGCGACCGTTGCGGTAAATGGGTCCATATTCATCCAGCCGATCCAGGCCGGCCTGGAGTTGTCGGGGAGTCAGGTATTGCAGCCCCTTGGATGGTAAATCGCCGGGATTGATCTGATAGAGCGGATTTTCAAACAGCTCCGGGTGCTTTTCAATTCGTTGCCCCAGCGTCCGCAGGACAAATTTAATCGATTCCGGATTCTCCGCTTCTACGACACAGACCAGATCTGACGAACTGCCAAAGCTTTCAGTGTAATTGATCCACTTCTTATGGAAGGCGGCTGTCGGATCGATCAGGTCAGCCCGATCCGTTTTAAATTCGAGGCGAAAGACCGTCAGCAGCACACAGCCGATGGAAACGACCAGCGCAAAAGCCAGACTCAGCCGCGCGTGGGTTACCACAAACTGGGTTGTTGCAGCCAGCGCCTCACTGAGGAGTGAGCGTTCCTGATTTTCAGGGGAGAGATTATCCACAGAACACTTCCGTGTTGCACCTAAGTCGATCTCTCGTTCGATCTAAACAACCGGGCAGAAGTGAAGGGATCGAGTAATTGAGAGCGTTGATCGTAGTTTGAATCTGTTGATTTTACAGCAATCTCCATATTGCCGGCAACCTGAATCTTTCCTGTTTCAAAGATGTAAGTCTATGAAAAGCCCATCTTTATTCTTATCAGGAATTCGGGTTGTCATTTTGCGGATCGGGAAGGAGTCTTCCCACTGGAACACGATATTTTGCCCGATAACAGGAAATTCATCGGCTATCTGGTTCGTCAGAGATCAACTTTCTCGGCGAATCCATTGCTTCACACGCGAAATATCTGCCCGTTCTGGAAACTCTGAAAAAGAAATAAATTGCGTAAACCTAATGAAAGCGGTCAATTAGATACGAGAACGAGAATCCGGAAATCGCCCTTATCGGCAATTTGTCGAATCCCACTTGACCCCAATTTCAAATTTTCATAAAAAACCTGCCCCATCGCAATGGTCCGGCGACCAGCCTTAGTCGCCAGACGTTGTTCACTTCACATTACTCTTTCCAATACCCCTCTCAAAGACTCTCTTTGTAGGACAAGCTCATGTTAAAACGCGTTATTCGTACAATTCCCGTTGTGGGAGTTACATTGTTCTCGATGGCTGCCGGGACGGCTCAGGCCCAGTGGATGCCTTTCAACAATTGTAATTCCTGTGCACCGCCGCCCGTGGTTCAAAACTGTTGTCCACAGCCGGTGGTCCAGTGTCCGATCCCGGTCACTCAAACCACCTACCGTCAGGTACCTGTCACAGAATACCGGCCTGTCCAGCAGACCGTGATGAAGCCTGTGGTGGAAACCAAGTATGTGGATCAGCAGGTCACCGCCTATCGTCAGGTCCTGGAGCCTCGCACGGTAGACGTACCTTACACCACTTACCAGAACGTCACCGAGTGCCGCCAGGTACAACGGGACATGGGCCGCTGGGTGACACAACGTCAGTGCGTCCCGAAGGTTTCTCCCTGTCAGTACGACAACCGCCCCAACATGATGGGCTGGCTGAACCGTACCGGGTATTCCATGCGAATGGCGTTCACTCCCCAGTATCGAACCACACGTCACTATGTGCCAAATGTTGTGACACAGAATGTGCCAGTCACACGTCAGGTCGCCGTGCACCAGAGCCGCAAAGTGACTTACAACGTCGCCAAAATGGTGCCTTACACCACAACCCGTAAAGTGGCTGTTAACAGCACCCGCTACGTTAAAACCACCGTCACCGCCATGAAACCAGTGACCGTGATGCGATCCATTCCCACCACTCGGACAGCCTATATCTATCCATCCAGCGATGGATTTGGTGGGACCGCAACCGCATTACTGCCGTCACCGGAACCTTATATCTCTGCGGAAGCTCCGGAACCAATCCGTCAGCGATCTGCTTTGAACAAAAAGAAGTACGACGATTCTTTCGATGCGAATGGCGAACAATACAAGCGTGATCCGGCTTCCGATCCTAGACGATCAAGCCTGGACAACGATTCGTCCTTCCGTCGCTCTTCTTATGAAGTACCGCAGGAATCAACGGCACCGGCACTCCCCCCCACACGCCGTGCCGGTTATGAACCTGACACTTCCGACAGACCTCTGCCTTCGATCGTACGTGCCAGCGGCTGGACCCGCCGGGTACCTCGTACCGAGCAGACCGCTCCCGTGACTGCAGGCAGCAATATCTCTGTCGCACAACGGACACCCTAACTCAAAGTTGGAAAGACATGAGCACTTTGAAGTGCATGGGCTCACTCGTCGAACTTCCGTTCGACGAGTGTTTTTTATGCGCCGCTAGAGAGTCGCTTATTTCTGTTTCCCGATTTTGGCCCAGGTATCACGCAGTGTGACTGTCCGGTTGAAGACCGGTTTGCCTGGTTCCGAGTCTTTCGTATCGACACAGAAATATCCCAGCCGTTCAAACTGGAACCGGCTGCCCGGCTCCGCTGCTTTGAGGCCCGGCTCCAGCTTACAGCCTGATAATACCTGTAAGGATTTCGGATTCAGATTGGACTTGTAATCCACGCCTTCCGGCAGATCTTCGGGGTCGGGCTGATCAAACAGGTGGTCATACAGCCGCACTTCGGCATCCAGGGCATGAGCATCAGAGACCCAGTGGATCGTCGCCTTGACTTTACGACCATCGGGAGCATCGCCGCCCCTGGTCTCGGGATCGTAAGTACAGCGGAGTTCGATCACTTCACCATTTTCGTCTTTGACCACATCAGTGCAGGTCACAAAATAAGCGTAACGCAGTCGCACTTCTTTGCCCGGTGAGAGGCGGAAGAATTTCTTAGGCGGATCTTCCATAAAGTCGTCTTTCTCGATGTAGATCACTTTCGAGAAAGGCACTTTGCGGGTTCCCGCCGATTCATCGTTCGGATTATTGATGGCATCCAGTTCTTCGGATGTGTCTTCCGGATAATTCTCAATCACCACACGTAGTGGATTCAGAACCCCCATCACACGCGGCGCAACCTGATTCAGGTGATCCCGAATACAGTTTTCCAGCACGCCCTTATCGGTCATCGAATTGTACTTGGTCACGCCGATCGTTTTACAGAATTCGCGCAGTGCTTCGGGAGTCACACCCCGCCTGCGCATCCCGCAGATGGTGGGCATCCGGGGATCGTCCCAGCCGGACACGTATTTCCCCTGTACCAGTTCGAGCAGCTTGCGTTTGCTCATCACGGTGTAGGTCATATTCAGCCGGGCAAATTCGATCTGCTGCGGATGAAAGACTTCCAGCTCGTCCAGAATCCAGTCGTACAGCGGACGGTGATCTTCAAACTCGAGCGTACAGATCGAATGCGTGATCTTTTCAATCGAGTCCGAAAGACAGTGTGTGTAGTCGTACATGGGATAGATACACCACTTATCCCCTGTACGATGATGGTGCACATGGCGCACACGGTAAATCACGGGGTCCCGCATGTGGAAGTTGGGCGAAGCGAGATCGATTTTGGCACGCAGCACATACTCGCCTTCTTTGAACTCGCCGTTCTTCATCCGTTCGAACAGGTCCAGATTCTCTTCGACGGAGCGGGAACGTCCGGGGCTGGGCTTGCCGGGCTCGGTGGCGGTCCCGCGATACTCGCGCATCTTATCCGCGGGCAGATCGCAGGCGTAGGCTTTCCCCTTTTTAATCAGGGTGACGGCGAAATCGTACAGCTGATCGAAATAATCGGAGGCGTAAAATTCGCGATCTTCCCAGTTAAAACCGAGCCAGCGCACGTCTTCCTTGATCGAGTCGACGTACTCCACATCTTCTTTCTCAGGGTTCGTGTCATCAAAGCGCAGATTGCACTTACCGCCGGGATTTTCATTGGCAATCCCGAAGTTGAGGCAGATCGACTTGGCATGACCAATGTGCAGATAACCGTTAGGCTCGGGCGGGAACCGCGTATGCACGCGGCCGTCGTGTTTGCCCGTTTTGTTATCTTCCTGAATGATCGTACGAATAAAATCCGTTGACGTTTTTTCTTCGGGAGTTGACATCCCCTACTCCTTAAATGATTGCATCAATCACAGGACCAGCCTGTTTCCGTTTTCAGTTTTCGTCACTCTGAGCGAGCGCCATCGCCCGGTCGATGCGTCTGACACAACTCTCCTTACCGAGAATTGACAGGCAGTCAAACATGCCAATCCCGGTTGCTTTTCCACTCACGGAGACCCGCAGGGCATGAATAATCTGCCCCATACCGATCCCCTCTGCTTCGACAAAATCGTGCAGCAGCTTATCTAATGCATCTGCACTAAAGTCATCCGCGGCTGCCAGCTGGTCTTTGATTTTTCCCAGCAGCGGCACCGCATCATCTGATTTCCTTATCCGTTTTTTGAAGGCTTTGGAATCGTACTCCAGTTTGTCGTCGGCGATAAAGAATTCATCGAAATCCAGAATATCGCTGGCGATCTTGAGGCGATCTTCCATGCCGGTAATCACCTGACCGATCTTTTGATTTGTTGCCTCGTCGGCTGCATCCTCTACCAGCCCCGCTTTCACCAGGAACGGGCTGCACATCTCTACCTTTTGATCCAGGGACAGCTGATTCATCCAGTGTGCCTGGAAGCTGAGCAGTTTATCCGGATCCAGTCCTGCTGCCGCTTTGACAACACGATCGAGCGTAAAGTTCTCAACAATGGTGTCCAGCGACATGATTTCCGTTTTATCATCCAGAGACCAGCCCAGCCGCGCCAAAGCATTCAGAATCGCTTCGGGCAGGTAGCCGATCTTTTCGTAGTACTCGACCATCACCGGGTCCAGCCCCTCCGCATTCTCCAGACCAATTCGCGGGAAGACGGCATCCGCCTTGTCGAACATCTTTTTGAACTGGGGACTCTTACGATATTTATCCAGCTTGCGTTTGCTGAGTTTCTCTTTTCCACCTGGTGCAGCCACGAACGGAATGTGGGCGAACTGAGGCAGATCGTACCCCAGTGCCTGGTAGATCAGCACCTGCACCGGCGTGTTGGAAAGATGCTCCTCAGCTCGAATCACATGCGTGATCTGCATCTGGGCATCATCCACGACTGTCGCCAGATTATAGAGAGGCGTTCCATTGGCACGCAGAATGACCGGATCGGGCATCAGACCGGCGTCGAATTCGACATGACCGCGGACCGCATCGTCAATCTGAATTTTCTGATCGCGGGGCACCAGCAGACGCACGACCGCGGCACGTCCCTCGGCGGCGTACTGTTCTTTCTCGCTCTCCGTCAGTTCCAGCGAACGGCGGATATTCAGATAGTTACGTTTTTCGCTCTGGGCGGCTTCCCGGTCGGCCTGAATCTGCTCCGGTGTGTCGTAGCAGTAGTAGGCCTTACCCTCTGCCAGAAGTTTGTCGACCGTAGCCCGATACAGATCATTTCGCTCCGACTGAAAATAGGGTCCAAAGTCGCCGTCGACTTCCGGACCTTCATCCCAGTTGAGGTCCAGCCACTTGAAGGCCTGCAGAATGGGATCCAAAGCCGCGGCAATATTTCGTTCCTGGTCGGTATCATCAATCCGCAGAATGAACTGCCCGCCATTATGCCGGGCCCAGAGCCAGTTAAACAGGGCCGTACGCATCCCGCCAATATGCATGTAACCGGTGGGACTGGGGGCAAAACGTGTTCGAACAGTACTCATAAACGGGCTCTTATTTCTTTATCTGACGGACGGGAATTCCATTATTCCCGCTGCGGAAAATGGACACAATCGGGATGCGGCAGGTAACAGTCCTGACTGAGTCCGGCTGATCATAAAACACCCACATGCATTCGACAAGTATTTTCGAAGAATCAACTTAGCGCAATTTCACCTTTTCTGGCGATTCCGGGCTCTCTGAACGGTCTTGACCGTATTTCCCCTGCGACCTAGCATTTGTGCATGAAACGATTCCTGCTGTTCTCCATTTTATTGCTCCTGATCCTGGGTGGGATCGCCGGCGGACTGTATTGGTCCTCTGCTCAGGTGCCTGAATTCTATCAGGCAGCCCTCCAGCAACAGGTTGAACCTGAAGTCAGGCAGCAGGAAGCGAAGGAATTCGTCCAGCATTCCATGCAGATCGTGAACGACGTCCACAATCAGGAACCGCTCTGGTCACAGGAGTTCAGCGAACAGGAAGTCAATGCCTGGCTGGCGGAAGAGCTGCACCAGAAATACAACGAATGGGTGCCGGAAGGGATCACCAATCCGCGTGTGCATTTTGAACAGGGACAGGTCGCAGTCGGCTTTCACCTGACTCTGAAAAAATGGTCCGGAATCATCAGCCTGAGATTCAAACCCTGGCTGATGAAAGAGAACCGCCTGGTTCTTGAACTGGAGCATGCCCGGGCGGGACTCTTGCCGATTCCCATCGACGAAGCGATTACCAAACTGATCCAGGAAGCCCGTGCCGAAGGCTGGCAGATCGAGTGGAGCCAGGTGAATGAGCACGATGCCCTGATCGTGCATCTGGACCGCCCCGATTCCGACCTCCCCGACCTGACGGTTCTCAAGGTCGAACCCGGAGTGTTTCAAATTGCCGGGAAAGCGAACGAGTCCCGAAAGCAGTAGCGCCCCTCGTTTTCGCCTCTAAGATAATGACAGCCCTTCAAAAGAAAGCGGTGTAATTCAGGCTCCACTGATGTTCCTGATCTGTCTTTTTCAGTGTGATCCGGCCCGCCAGTTCCTCGCCCGTCAGTAGTGCCACCAGCTGATCTTCGCTCCGCTCCAGCAGCGTAAACGTCCCGCGATCCCAGCGAGTCACCTCGCCACGGTCTCCACTGACCGGCCCCTCGTACTCCAGATAGACCAGCCGATGATCGGGTAACTCCTCTGCGGTCAGGTCCAGCGACGATTCATCTAACGCCGGGTCGATCTCCGGCGGCTGGGGCAGACGCCAGGTTTTGAGGACATCCCCTTCTTCGAGCATCAGATCCCAGTGCAGTTCGGGGTGATCGTGTCTGAGTATGACGTACTGTTGCATTATGTCTCTCTTCCAGTCAGGGTCTGTTCGATCAGCTGATCCCACGATTGAAAATAGCGTTCCTGGGAAAACCGTTGCTTCACCTGCAGGCTCTGCAATGCTGTTTCCAGACGTACTGTTTCGTCTAACATAGATTCCTGCATCCGTTCTGTCAGTTCACTTACATTCCCTGCAGGCACTAATCCCACCGGCAGCCCTTCCCGTGCGATATCTGCAGGTCCGCTTTCACAATAAAAACTGATACAGGGTAAACCCCGCGACATTGCCTGCAGTAGTGCATTGGGAAAACCTTCATAGCGGGAGGGAAGCACGAACAGATCCCCCTGGTCGAGGGCCCGTTCGGGATCGGCTACCCACCCTGCCAGTTCTATGCGATCCTGCAGGCCACGTTGATCAATGGTAGCCTGCAGTGATTCTCGCATCGGCCCTTCTCCCAGGATGCGTAATTTCCAATCGGGGTATTTCGCTGCCAGTCTTGAAAAGGCATCGATCAGCAGATCGAAACCTTTTTCGTATGACAGCCGCCCCATGCCCAGCACGACATGTGAGGCAGGTCGCGCTTTGACGATTTCTTCTGTCACTACAGGTATCCCGGACGAACGGGGCGCAGGCACCGCGTTCGGAATGACTTCGATGTGGGTAGCGGGAAGCCAGGTGCGACAAAAGTCGGCCACGCCCCGGGTTTGAACGACCACAGCCGCTGCCAGGGGATACGTTCGCTTGCGCAGGAAAGACCAGACGCGGCCCATCGGATGGTGGCGGGGGTCAGAGCGTTCGGAAACGATCACGGAGTACCGCGACTTCCCGGCTGCCAGGAGCGTCAGCACATTCATGCGATCGGTGAGACTGATGACCACGTCGGGCTTCGACTCGGTAATCGCAGATCGCAGCTTCTGCACCCGTCGACGGTTATTCACCACCGCCTGAAAAAGATTTCCCGAATCGTGCATCACGTCCAGCGCAAAGCGCTGCACCTCTGGAACCAGCTTGAATGTGTCCGTCTCTGCCGAATCGAGGGTAATCAGCGTGACCTGATCCCCCTCGGCGGCCCAGTGATTGGCCATCATCGCAGCCACACCTTCCGCACCGCCCAGGCTGAGCGAAGGAACCGTGATGGTGATCCGTCGAGACAAAGCAGAGTGGCCTTTCGTGTAAGATATTGCCAGACAGTAAGATACATCAGGAAATGTCGACTGGAATTTCAGTGAGGTCCAGACTATCGCATCTCCCGAGCCGCCACAAGCGGCACTTGCGCTCACTTTCCAGTCTACCCGGAATTGCCCTACGCGCGTGAGCTGAAATCTGTTAAATTTCGGCCCCCTTTCTGCCCGGGTTTTCCCCGGAACAGCCCCCCCTGTTCTTCCCTTCGATTTCCCGTCATACGCATTACCACGGATGGTACTATGGCTTCCAAATCCAAAAAGAAAACCTCATTCATCAAATCCTGGAAACTCCGCGGCCTGGCTTTACTGCTGATCGGTCTACTCAGCGGAGGAGCGATTCACTTCGGTGGTAAACAGGAGCAGGTCACGCGCTGGGTCAAAGATTTTATCTCCAGCACCGTTTCCAGTTCTACTCCCGCCGACTGGGATGCCACTGAAATCGATCTGCCCCGCTCGGACCAGACGATTCGCATCGCGAGCTTCAATATTCAGGTGTTTGGGGTCAGTAAGATGTCTAAGCCACAGGTTCCCCAGATCCTGGCACGCATCATTCAGCAGTTCGATGTCGTGGCAATTCAGGAAATCCGTGCCCAGGATCAGTCGTTTCTGGATGATTTTCTCAACATCGTGAATACCGGTGATCACCGCTACGCTTATATTGTCGGTGCCCGACAGGGTAGAACGGCGAGTAAAGAACAGTACGCCTACTTTTATAATACCGATCGGATCAGGGTGAATGAAAAATGGACCTACACCGTGATCGACAAATACGACAAGCTGCACCGTCCCCCGTATGTCGCACACTTCCAGACCTTGAGCCCTTCCAGCGAGAATCCCTTCAGCTTCACCCTGATCAACATTCACACCGATCCGGATGAAACCGACCAGGAACTCAACGTGCTCGACGATGTCTATCGGGTCGTTGCCAATGACGGCAGCCAGGAAGACGATGTGATTCTGCTGGGCGATCTGAACGTAGACGACCAGCACCTGGGAGAACTGGGACGTGTCGCTGACCTGATGTGGACCGTCTCCAAAACGCCCACTAATACGCGGCTGTCCAAACAGTACGATAATATCCTGTTCAGCCAACATCGCTCGCAGGAGTTTACCGGCATCTCCGGCGTGTATGATTTCAAAACCCGCTTCAAACTTTCGGAGAAAGAAGCGTTGACCGTCTCTGACCATCTTCCCGTCTGGGCTGAATTCCAGATTACAGAAAAGGGAGGCATTCGGCAGGCTGGTGTCCAGGGCGCCCAGCCCCGTTAAACGGGAATTATTTCTTATCTGCCGAACGCAGGGTCAACAGGCTGATTTCAGGGCGACAGAACCAGCGGAGCGGGTGAATCCCCGAGACCCCGCGACTGACGTGCAGCAACGTGGATCCGCGAGCAAAGGTGCCACTCGTATAGCGCGTCCCATGCAGACTGGGCGCGAAAATCGGACCGACTGGCGGTACCCGGACCTGCCCCCCATGCGTGTGACCGGAGAGTACCAGATCGTAGCCTTCCCGTTCTGCCCAGTGAAAATTATCGGGAGTGTGGCTGACCAGCAGCAGAAAATCATCTGCAGCGTTGCCTTCAGAAAGTTTGACTTCCTGTAGTTCCCCCATCCAGGGCGCCTCGGTGCCCGCCATAAAGAGCGTATGTCCCTCATGCTGCAGACGCACGGGTTTGGCAGTCAGATCAATCCAGCCGGACTCACGCAACGCCTGTCGAATCTGCAGACTTTCCTGGTGCCAGTCATGATTCCCAAGAATGAAAAAACGCCCCAGCGGTGCCTGCATGGGTCCCAGCGTCTCTTCCAGCCAGTCGAGGCATTCCATTCGGTCAATCAGATCTCCAGCGAAAATGATGAGGTCCGGTTTTGTTGCCTGGGCGATTCGACAGAGCTCAATAAAATACTCGCGTTTGAGTGTGCCTGAATAATGAAAATCGCTGAGATGCAGGATTGTCAGTCCTTCCCATCTCTCCGGCAGTCGCGGTAACTGAAATGTTTTGCGGGTGAATTCCACACTGAAGATTTCATTGAACGGAAGTCCGGCCAGATAATGATACGGCCCTTCCCCGATCAGATCCTGATTGAGCCGCTCGCGCAGGTGGATCAATTCTGACTCCCCGGCGGTCTGCTGTCGCGGTGGTCTGTAGAATAGATGCCGGACACCGGAGAACATCAACCCCAGGAATCCCAGGGCACACAACAGTAAAATCGGCTGCCACCAGAAGGGGAGCTGGCTCCATTTTCCTCCTGCTAAAACGCCGGGATGATAGAGTCCCACAGAGGCGAACAGCACGATTGGGAACAGGACCATCAGCAGTTCCAGCACATGCCGCAGCCGTTTGAGCCGGGCATCAGGGATCTTCAGCGCGTGCGTGCGGTTGATCAGCATAATCCAGAGCTCAGCATGTCCGACCGAGAGCATCAGCAATATCAGTCCATTGGCTATTGCTTCCATGTTGCGTTTTTCATTCTTCGCTGATAACGGGCTCGAAAAAAGAGAATCCTGCTGCACGCAAATCATAGAAGATCACTCCCCGAATGCAAATGCAAACGGAACGTCAATCCAGTGTTCTCCCGGCTTCAGCGTGGTATAATTCGCCGGCAACCGTTAACCTGCTGACTGGAACGATGACAAGATTTACTACTGGATGAATGGAAACGTGCCCCGATGGGATACCGTGGACTGCGTGAATGCGTCAATGACCTGGAGCGAACAGGTCAGCTGATTCGAATCGAGCAGGAAATCGATGCGAACCTGGAAGCAGCTGAAATTCAGCGCCGCGTCTATCAGGCGGGGGGCCCGGCTGTGTTCTTTGCGAATGTCCGTAACTGCCGCTTCCCGATGGTCAGCAACCTGTTTGGTACCCTGGAACGCACCCAATATATTTTTCGCGATGCCCTGCGCGCAGTAAATCATCTGGTGGAACTGAAAGTTGATCCTTCGCAGTTCTGGAAACACCCCTGGCGCTATCGCGACGTTCCCTTTTCGCTGCTGCATATGCTGCCCCGCAATTGTTCGCGGGGGCCGATCATGCAGAACCGGATTCAGCTGCAAGACCTGCCGCAACTGAAAAGCTGGCCCGACGATGGCGGTCCGTTTGTAACGCTGCCCCAGGTGTATACGGAATCTCCCCGCCGCGGAGGGCTGATGAACTCCAACCTGGGGATGTACCGTATTCAGCTGGCCGGCAATGAGTATCAACCGAACCAACAGATCGGCCTGCATTACCAGATCCACCGCAGCATCGGCGTGCATCATGCAGAGGCGATTGAAAAGGGAGAGCCGCTGAAGGTGAATGTCTTTGTGGGCGGTGCGCCGGCAATGACACTTTCCGCGGTGATGCCTCTGCCGGAAAGGTTGTCTGAACTCACCTTCGCAGGTGCCCTCAGCAAGCGGGCGATTCGCATGGTCCGCAATCCCGGCGGGCTCCCCATGTATGCGGACGCCGACTTCTGTATTACCGGCTGGGTCGATCCGGAACAGCTGCTGCCGGAAGGTCCGTTTGGCGATCACCTGGGTTACTACAGCCTGAAGCATCCGTTTCCGGTCATGAATGTCGAAGCCATCTACCATCGCAACGATGCAATCTGGCCCTTCACCGTGGTGGGTCGCCCCCCGCAGGAAGATACCGCCTTTGGCGCGATCATTCATGAGATCACCGGTCCCGCGATTCCGTCTGTCATTCCAGGTGTGCACCAGGTCCATGCCGTGGATGCAGCCGGCGTGCACCCCCTGCTGCTGGCGGTCGGCAGCGAACGCTACACGCCCTACGATCAGGAGCGCAAGCCCCAGGAAATTCTGACGAACGCGAACGCCATCCTGGGACAGGGGCAGCTGAGCCTGGCAAAATACCTGATGATCATCGCCCGGGAGGACAATCCCCAACTGGACGCCGAAGAGATTGAAGACTTTCTTGCACATCTGCTGGAACGCATCGACTGGCAGCGCGATCTGCATTTCCAAACCTGCACGACGATCGACACACTCGATTACTCGGGTACCGGATTTAACATGGGTTCCAAAGTCGTGATGGCGGCCGCGGGACCGGTCAGGCGTGAACTGGCCACTGAAATACCGGGAGACTTCTCACTGCCGGACGGCTTTACTGCACCGCGCGTCTGTCGGCCCGGTATTCTCGCTGTGCAAGCACCACGATTTGTGGAGCAGAATCAGGATCTGCGAAAGTTCTGTGCGGCCCTGGATCTGTCGCATCCCATCAATGGCTTTCCCCTGGTGGTCCTGATCGACGACAGCGAGTTTACAGCAGCCAGCCTGAATAACTTTCTGTGGACGGTCTTTACCCGCTCCAATCCGGCATCTGATATCGACGGTATCGAAGCCTTCACCGAGCAGAAACACTGGGGCTGTCGTGGTGCGCTGGTCATTGATGCCCGCATCAAACCACACCATGCTCCTCCCCTGATCGAAAACCCGGAGATCACCCGCCGCGTCGATCAGCTGGGTGCTCCCGGCGGTCCATTGCATGGTATTATCTGATTGTTCTCTGGAAAATAGTGAACCATCTCAGAAACAGTTTCGACAGGAGACTCTGGAACTGTTTACAATCGATATCATGTTGATTGATTCACCGTTTTTTCCTGCATCGAAGTGAACCAGAATTATGAATCCGAATTACCTCCTGCGATCCTGCCTCGCTGTTGTTGTCGCATTACTCCTGATCTCCAGCCCCGTCTGTGGACAACAGAAGAAAGCCAAACCGAAACGCAAGCCGTTTCAGTGGGTGAATGAACTCAAACAGGAGCTGCCCGGCGTGACACATGCCACGTTTCGCAGTCCTTCGATGAACGTCGATGTCGGCTACTGTATCTATCTGCCTCCGCAGTATCGGGATCTCCAAAACAAGAACGAGCGATTCCCCGTGGTCTACTACCTGCACGGCGGTCGTCCCGGCAGCGAAACCAAAAGCGTGAAACTGGTTCAATACATCGACAAGCAGATCTCCGCAGGCAAAGTGGATCCGATGATCTACGTGTTTGTGAACGGCGGACCGGTGAGTCATTACAACATGCCTGACCGTAAGCATGCGATGGGTGAAGATGTGTTTGTGAAAGAGTTGATCCCGCACATCGACGCGACTTATCGGACCATCGCCGCCCGTAAAGGCCGCGGGCTCGAAGGCTTTTCCCAAGGGGGACGGGGAACGACGCGGATCATGTTCAAACATCCGGACCTGTTCTGTTCCGCTGCACCGGGGGGAGCCGGCCATGCGACCGAAAAACGGATCTCAGAAGAGAATGGGCGTGAGAGCGAAAACCTGGTCTTCGTCAAAGGGGATAACACCTACGATCTGGCGCGCAAATATGCCCAACATCCACAGCCACCGCTGCGAATCCTGATCCATGTCGGCACGAAGGGCTTTAATTACGAGAACAATCTCGCCTATATGAAATTCCTGAAATCACTCAAGATTCCCTTTGAGACACTGATCGTGCCCGATGTGCCGCACAGTGCCATGCAGATCTATCAGAAGGAAGGCCTGAAGCTGATGCAGTTCCATGCGGATAATTTCCGTAAAGCAGTGCAGCAGAAATCCTGAGCGCAGATCGGTACCTGCTCAGCAGGGAGCAACATCAGGAACGGGGCAGTCGCTTAAGCAGTTTGCGGGCCTTACTTTTCCAGCGGACGAACTTCCGGGCGATGCCCCGAGGGCTCCCGTTGATATCCAGCAGCATGCCCTGCAGGGTTTTTCGGGCGGCCTGATGCTCGCCGGCTTCTGCTTCGAGTGTGGCCAGCATAAAGAGTGCCTCCGGCTGCCGCCAGCGTTTGGCATGTTTCGCCAGTTCTTCCCGCGCCTGTTCTGCAGAACCCAGCTCGCAGACAGTTTTACAATACATGAGTGAAACATCGCCAAACTTGTATTCCGGGTCCGCCTCGAGAATCTGCCGGCAGCGCTGCTGCGCTGTCTCGAACTCTTTGAACTTCATCTCAATCTGCGCGGCCCCCCACAGTGCCTGCAGGTTATCGGGTTCTTTGGCCAATGCCTGCTGATAGGCTTCCAGGCTTTTCTGATTGATGCCGGCCTCTTTCAGGGCATCCCCCCAACGGACGAACTGGTAAGGGTTCCCAATCTGCATCGCAGCGGTTTCCAGTTCATTGAGACGCTTTTGCCGGAAAAAAGGCCGGGCAAATTCCGGCAGCTGAAACTGGTTACTGGGCAGCCAGCGCAGGAAGAAATAGATCAACGCACCAAAGGGCTGGAAGACCAGGATGACCCAGAACCACAAGAACCGGTCTGGATCTTTTCTGAGACAGTCGATCAGCATCCAGACCCAGAACGCGAGATAAATGATGCCAAACACACTCTCCATGAATGACCAGAAAGGCGAAGGGCCTCCGTGCAAAGCCGGATCATTCAGGAAAGGGTCCGGCGGAGGTGTTGATACAGGTTCTTGTTGTGCAAACATCGGCTCGCTTTATTTCTGAACATTCACTTGAGACCCGGCTTACTGCATCCCTGGCACATCTCCCAGCCAGGAAGTGTAATACATCGCGCGAGGAACTGTCGATTCGAGCAGCGCCTGTTTGCGATTTTCCACCTGCCCCGCCTGAGCAGAACTGAGCAGGATATCAGCCAGTGACGCCGGGTGTGTGTATCGTATCACACGAACTTTCTCGAGTCCCGTCTTTTTCTTTAATTGGGCGATCGCGTCTTCCTGATAACCAATTTCGTCGATCAGACCATTCTTCTGGGCGTCCGTGGCGGTATAGATCTGACCGGTGGCCAGTTTTTTGACCTGGTCGTAGTCCAGATCTTTGCGGTTCTCGACAATGATGTTGATAAACCGCTGGTAGGATTCATCCAGGATGTGATCCCAGATTTCCTTCTCGCGCGGGGAAAGATTCCGGAACGGATTCAGAGCATCTTTGAACTCACCGGTCTTCAGCGGATCAGAAACGATCCCCACCTTCTCCGCCAGACCGCTCATATCGAAGCGGGGAATAATGACTCCCAGAGAGCCGGTCCAGGTCGTCGGTTCGGCAAAGATGATGCCTTCCGTGCCTGCGCCCATCGCGACGTAGTATCCGCCTGAAGCCGCCATTCGTTTCATGTAGACAACGATCGGTTTCTTTTCCCGCAATGCCACCAGGCGGTGATAAATCTGATGGCTGTCCGCGACCAGGCCGCCGGGACTGTCGATCTCCAGCAGCACGGCTTTGACCTGATCATCTTTGGTCGCCTGTTCGATCGACCTGATGATCCGCTCGGTGAATGGAGGCATGATGGTGCCGGTAATCGATACGATGGCGATCTTCTGTTCCGCCTCAGCATCACCACTATCGAACTGTTCTGTGGGACCGCCGCCTGTGGAGAAGAATTCCTGATACATGGCATAGAAGCTCAGGTTAAACAGGAACGAAATCAGGAGAAGAATGAACAGGATGCGTGCTATCCAGCTGCGGCGAGGCGGCGGCGGACAGGGCTTGGGGGGACGGGGCTTCTCAGGTGCCGGTTGGGGGGGCTCCCCTGCTGGTTTCGGCTCTTCCATTCGATCTAACTCCTTGATTCTATTTCACTTTTGCAGATAACCGGGGCTGAATTCATCCCGAAATAACTCGGGTTTTGCTGGAAAACGATTGTGTCCCCTCTTGATAAGATAGCAAACTTGCAGGCGATAGCGACACTGCAATGAGCTTGTCGATAAAAACGGTCATCCGGGTTGTCGCGAAGATCCCGCCAGATTCTGTTCTTACAACCGCCATAGGCATCAAAACCGGAGCAGCTTAACGACGATAGAAACACGCAGCAGGGATTAGTCTGCATGATTGTGTCGATTATGCGGAACCAACCATTTGAAAGCAATATTCCGATTAATGAAGTCTTGTTGATTCGAGAATTCATTCAACCAGGAACTTAATTGAACACCCGCCAGCGACCATCGGTCGTCATGGAGTTCAAAACTCAGGAACCAGGAGATTTCAGGAGATGAAAGCAGGAACTCGCTTCTCCGCTCGCGTACTGATTTTCAGCGCGATTTCTGGCTTAGTGCTGACGAATACGAATTTACTGACTGCGGATGACTCCGCCATTCAGATTCATTCCAGCAAGCCGCGCAGTGCCAGAACAGAGCGGAATCCACAGAAGACCCTTATCAACGCGATTCAACGTGAAATGCACTCTGCACGTCACGAGAGCCAGCCACGGGTCCGTTTCCCTCAGAAAACGACAGCTGCCCAGCAAACCACCAGCAAGCCTGCTGAAATTCAGCAGGTCGGATTCACATTGGATCCCCTGTCGATCTTTCAGAAACGGAGCAAGAGCTCGGAGAAAAAACAGCCCCAGCAGAAACGACAGGTGGTTGTTCCGGGCAGTGCCCAGTCTACTGCACCTCAATACAAGACCGCCGTTCCCCTGGGAACTCCGAAACCAGGTCAGAGTGAAATCCAGCGTCAGCTGGAAGCTTTGTACCGGCGTGACGGTCGACAGATGCCGCCGATGTCACTGCAGTCTTTACCTAAAACTGCCAACAACGGTTCAGGGGTAGGACGTGGGACGGTCAACGCACAGCCTGCTGCACAGCCTGCCGCACCGGCACAGGCACCTGCAGCTCCGCAGAATGTCGTGGTCCAACCACAGCCACAACTGCCTCCCAAGCCCGAGGAAAGAAAGTGGTACGATAAGTTTCTGCCCGGCAAAAGCAAGCAGACTCCCAAACGTCTGTCGCAGTCACATCAGGTCGCTAAAAAAGCACCCGTGGATGCACCGGCTGTTGAAGAAACAAAGGCGGCACCACTGCCACCAGCACCTCAGTTGCCTGCTGCACCCGCCCCGCAGTCTGTCGTAAACACACCTGAACCTGCCACAGATCAGGAAGCGACCGTCGCCAAATCCGTGACTCCTACACAGGAAGAACTGGATGAAGAGGCACGCGAAGAGCTCGAAGAAGCGGCAGAGGAAGCAGCCGAACGCCTGGAAGAGCAGAAAATCGCTGCTGAAAAGGCAGAGAAAATGCTCAAAGAGAAAGCGGCGGAACTGCCTCTGATCATTGAGAAGAAAACGGCAGTCGTTGTAGAAGAGAAAGTCGCAAAGAATCCGGAAGATGATTTCAACGACCTGTTTCCCGATATGTCTGAAGAAGAAGCAGACAACATCAAGAAACCGGCTGCAGACGCTCCGGAAACCAAAACTCCCTTCAGCGGACTGGTCCTCGAAGAGAAAAGCGTAGATCCGGCTCCGGAAAAGACCGCTGCCAAAGAGGAAGCTGCTCCGGAGAAATCAGCGGAAGTTGCTCAGGAAACACCTGCGAAAGAAGTCAATCCATTCGAACCACAGCCTCAGACTGCTCCTGAAAAGAAAGCAGAAGAGAATCCGTTCGAAGTACCGGCTCCGCAGATTGCTGAAACTGAGAAACCAGCTCAGCCGAAAACTCCTGAAGTGAAGGACAATCCCTTCAAACCAGAACCGGAACCCAAACTGGATGCACCTGCCCCGCAACCTGAAAAACAGGTCGCTAAAACTGAGCAGGACAGCACCGTGGAAAAGAAGATGGCACTGATTGCCAGCCGGGGAAATATCAAGGGTCTGAAAGGATTCTGTCCGGTTGCCCTGCGGGATAACCGACTGCTGGTCGACGCCCGTCCGGAATTCAGTTCCTCTTATAAATCCATGAACTACCAGTTCGCTTCACTGGAGAACAAACTGAAGTTCGACCGTGAGCCTGCCAAATATGCTCCCGCTGCCGGCGGAAGTGATATTGTTATCCTGGTCGATCATCAGGATGACAAAGAGGGAACTCTGGATTATGCATCCTGGTACAAGGGCCGTCTGTACCTCTTCAGTAGTAAGAAAAATATGGATGTCTTTATGAAAACGCCAGCCCTGTACGTTGGTGTCGAATAAACTGTGAGCTTTGTTCCTGCTGCTCCTGGTAAGCTCCCGATAATCTCATCGATTGTCGGGGGCTTTCTTTGTTTCGTAGCAGAAAACCTCAGCGGGCTGCCCGTCCGGGAAACCAGCGGGACGCAACCAGGGCTTCCCCGGCAATCAGCAGCTTCCGCCAGCGCGGTAAACCGGCCCGGGTGGCATAGACCTGATAATCCAGCCGCTCGATCTCATTGAGGATGCCCCCATAAATCTGGTGCATGGCCTTGAGAATGCGGCGGCCCTCTGGTGAAACATACTCAAACAGACGCTCAGAACGCTGATAGTAGGTTCTGGCCCGGTCCACCTCGAACTGCATCAGATCACGGAATCGCTGATCATAAATGCGTGCTTCAATATCGGCTGGCGAGTAGTCGAAGCGATTCAGATCTTCCCGGGGTAAATAGACGCGTCCCAGGTCGGCATCTTCGGCAAGGTCCCGCAGAATATTCGTCAGCTGAAACGCCAGACCACAGTCAATGCTGGCATCCAGAGCCCGCTCATCATGGAAGCCCCAGATATGAATGCAGCACAACCCGACCACGCCCGCTACGTGATAGCAGTAATCAGCCAGGTGCTCAAAGTTATCAAATGTCACCGGCTGCAGATCGGATTCCACTCCCGTGATCACATCAAAAAAATAGTGCTCGGGAATTTCGTAGCGCTGAATCATGTCCAGCACGGCGGGGAAGCAGGCGTGATACTGCTGGCAGTCTGTATCAGAGCGATTCTCCAGTGCCCGCTGTAATCCGTTGCGCCAGTGGCTGAGTGCTGTTGCGCGTTCTTCGAAAGAGTGCTCCGGACTGTCGCCCAGATCGTCCACCAGCCGCATGTAGGCATACAGCACACACATGGCCTGGAACTGTTCTTTCCGCAACGCGAGAAACGAATAATAGAAATTCCCCGCTGTCCGTTTTGCCAGTTGCTGGCAGTATGCATAGGAATCAACCAGGGAAGTCGTCATTGCGCCTCGGCGACCATTCATTGAATTCGGGAATTGACAAGTGGAATCGCCATCATAACCGCCGCTTCGTCAAATTCAAATCCGCAGGCTGCCGATGGATGCTGCACTGCTTCAGTTGTAATTCACGGACTTGAATTTCTACAGGGTGACAGCCCTTTTGACTAAAACACATTTACTTATGTCTCCGTTCCCTGAGGATCTCAAAGGAAATCCTCTTGATTTTGTCGTACCACCGCAAAAAATAGACAAACAGAGCTCCTTTTCCCCTCGTAATTCTGAGTGTCCGCTTAATCACGTTCAGCCAGGCCACTTGTTCATGAATTAATACACACCGAAAGTTAATGCAATTCACTTGTAATTAACATTGACTTCCGCAAACCATTTGCAATAATGATCGCATTGTTTCATCAAGTGTTCTTTTATTGTTTTTTACACTCCGGAGTCCTCGAATGCGAAAAGCCAGATTCACCCGCCACGGCTTTACATTGATCGAATTGCTGGTGGTGATTGCCATCATTGCCATTCTGATCGCCCTGCTCCTACCGGCTGTACAACAGGCCCGCGAAGCCGCCCGTCGCAGCCAGTGCAAAAATAATCTGAAGCAGATCGGCCTGGCGCTGCACAACTATCATGACACACACGGACTGTTCCCCTCCGGCTGGATTGGTGTCCAACCGGGCGTCGGTGCCAATGCCCAGTACGGCAGCGGCTGGGGCTGGGGCACGATGATCCTGCCTTACCTGGATCAAAACCCCCTGTATAACCAGATCAATTTCAGCCTGAGTATTAACGATCCCGCTCAGACGCCCAGCATTATTGACACCTCACTCACTGTCTTTCGTTGTCCGTCCGATCCCGCCACGGAAACATTTGAGCTGCATCAGGAAGGGAGCCCGGGGACCGTGCTGGCCAAACTGGCTACCGGGAATTATGTCGGCGTTTTTGGCAGCGATGAACTGGACGACTGTGGAACGACGCCTCCCGGCACCGCCTGTAAGAGCACCGGCGTGTTTTATCAGAACAGCAATACCCGCTTCCGCGATATCACCGATGGATCATCACAAACACTATTTGTCGGTGAGCGAAAGACGAACCCCCAACAGGGCTGGTATTCCACCTGGGTGGGTGTGATTCCCCAGGGAGAAGAGACCTATGTGCGTCCCCTGGGAGCCACCGACCATCCCCCGAATGATCCGGCAGCACATATCGACGACTTCAGCAGCCACCATACAGGCGGCGCCCAGTTCCTGTTTGGAGACGGACGCGTTCGCTTCATCTCAGAAAATATTGATGAAGGCGTCTACAGGTCGCTCTCCAGTATCCGCGGTGGTGAGCTCACCAACTTCGAATAAGCCCTGCTCAATCAATTTTGAATTTGTGACATCCAGCACGGTCTGACGAGGATTCCCCGTCAGACCGTTTTTTATTTCACCGATCATCTCTCCCCTTTGCACTTGCCAGGCGCCTGGTGTATTCTTGAAAGGTCAGAATCTGCTTCCAGCCAACACTCCTTCCCCGGAGGACTTTCCTGATGCGTCCGTCTCCCAGCTGTCGCTCTAAGATCTTCTGTCGTCTGATCGGCCTGCTGATCTGTTGCTGGGGCAACTCTGCAACTGCCGACCTCGCTTTGCTGCAGATCCCCGACAAACCAGCGCCCGGCACTACACCATCAGAAAAAGTGCCGCAGTGCCGGGTTACATTAAATCTCACCGAAACCCAGGCAGGTCAGTCCAGGATCGTTCCCGGAATGTTGCGCATCCGTGATTCACGGGGGAATCCGATCCCGCTCCCGGGACTGCTCGCGCGGGGAACCGGGGTGAATTCCAGTCCGGAGTCAGAACAAGCCGGCATTCACAGCTGGTCCGTCGTTCCTGGTGAGGTACAGATTTCTGTTCCCCAGACCAAATTGACTTTCGAAGCCTTCTCCGGCCTCGAAACGGAACTCAGCCGGTCCGAAATTGATCTGACGGGAAAAACAACGCAGAACATCGCCCTCGCAATAAAACGCTTCGCGAACCTTTCCCCTGAATATAAAACCGCCAATACGCACCTGCACCTGATGAAACTCAACAGGCAGGAATGTGACCGCTATCTCAACCAGATTCCGGCGGCAGATCGACTGGATCTGGTGTTTGTCTCCTACCTGGAACGGGCGATTGCCGACAAAACTTATATTTCGAATCGCTACACCAAAGCAGACCTGCAGGATTTGTCCCGGACCGCCGGAGTTCAGTTCGGCTGGGGAGAAGAACATCGGCACAACAGCTCGGGTTTTGACGAAGGGTACGGCCATGTGATGCTGCTGGATATCCAGCGTTTGATCCAGCCTGTCAGTATTGGTCCCGGAATCATGAAACAGGGAACAGACGGCATTCCCCTGTCTCGTGGAATTCAGACTGCCCTCGCTGACAAGGCGACCGTGATCTGGTGCCATAATGCGTGGGGTCTGGAATCGACACCCAATTTCATGCAAGGCCGCGTGCACGCTTTGAATATCTTTGATGGTGGAACGCGGAGCACATACGAAGACAGCTACTACCCATATCTGAACGCCGGCTGCCGGGTCCCGTTTTCAACCGGGACCGACTGGTTCCAGTACGACTTCTCGCGCGTTTATGCCCGGCTGCAGAAGCCACTCACCACGACGACGTGGCTGGAAAGCCTGAGAGCCGGGCGGACTTTCATCACCAATGGTCCGCTGCTCGATCTGCACGTAGACGGGAAATCCATCGGGGATCAGATTGAACTCACGCCCGATCAGAACAGTGTGAGGATTCGGGCGACAGGCCGGGGACGGATTGATTTCCAGCGGCTGGAACTGATCCATAACGGCACCGTCATCAAGGCGCAGAACACAAAACCGGTGCAGAACCATTTTGAATCACAGATTGATTTCACTCTGGAAACTACTGAGCCGGGCTGGATCGCAGTTCGAACGCCTTCGCCCTCTGTCCCCAAAGACCCAAAGCGGCAGCGCCAGACACCCTTCAACGAGTATGGACGTGAACTCTTTTCCCACACCAGTCCCGTCTACCTGAAATGGAAAGCGCAATCGCGGTTTGACCTCGATCAGGCTCGGGCGTATCTTGCGGAAATGCAGGAGAACCGGAAAAAAATCGCCAGTCAGTTTCTCTTCGCTGACCCGCAGGAACGGGCGGCTGTGCTGGATGTTTATTCGGATGCGATCGAGGATCTACAGAGTAAGCTCAAATCCCGTTAAACATACCTGCAACATCGCTTGAGCCCGCAAGCCGATTATTCTAAAATGATCCCTCTGGCAGGAATCGTTCTCTACCCTGCTGACTCTGCTTTCAGAAAGTGTTTAAGCTATGAATCGTATCAAACTCGCTCTGGTGATGCTCGTCACCCTGACTCACAGTTCCCTGCTTTTCGCGCATCCCGGTCATGGTACCAGCCAGACTACTAATCCGCATGGAATTCTGCATTACTTTACCGAGCCGGTTCACCTGATCCCATTTGCTGCAATTGCGCTCTTCGCTGCCACAGTCGTAATTGGCAAAAAACTGCTGCAGCGTTCACGGGTTCAGAAGCAGAAAGCAACGCTTCCGCCCGAGCGTCGTAAGTAAACCAATACCCGCTCAATCAAACTGAGTCGCTTCCTGCGCCCGCTGCAGGTAGCTTTGAATCGCCCGCTGATACGCCTGCTCGGCTGCGGGTCGTTCGCGTTCCGCGATGATCTGATGACGGTTTTTCCAGAGTAGCTTGATCGTTTCAGCACACCAGAGCGCGCTCTCCCGTGAGGCACGAATGGGCCGTTGATCGACAATTACATTCACCGGGTTGGTATGCAGCTGGGGGAACTGACGCAGGGCAATCCAGCTGCTCTGTTTCACCGGAATCGTGAAGCTCAGTTCGTGTACTTTGCCGTCAGCGGGAACTGCTTTCTGAGCGACCACCGTGCCATTCTGGACGATCTCGACCAGCCTCTCTCCTCCGGTGACATAATCCGAATTGCGTGGTGCGTGCAAGATTCGCGTGTCTCCCACGGCACGTTTGCCTTCCGGGGGATCCAGTAACCCATAGGCGACCGCGCGGGGGGTCTCTGCTGCAAAAGCGACTTTCGCAGTGACCTCCACCTGACCGGCTTCCTTCAGGTGGACCTCTTCAAAACCGGGAGACCGACCACTCACGTTGAATTCCAGGGCGTGTGCATAACCGTCCGAAACATAAGACCGGCCGTGTTGGATTCCCCGGCACCACTCCTGAAAATCGAGTTCGTCTACATCTCCCAGCTGGACGTAGACTCTTCCCTGACCGACCCGACGGCTGCTCATACAGGGAAAGTCCGTTTCACCACTGACTTTGAGCGGATAGCCACAGTTCAGAATGTGATACCAGGTATTCCACTCCGGGATGCGTTCCGTATCCATGGCGCTGATAAAGTCACAGACCCCCTCAGCTGTGCTCACACAGATTTCCATCGCACCGCCGCCGTTCATCTCAGGAACGGCGAGATTGGGCAGTTCGTCGGCAGCCTGCTCCAGAGCCTGCGTCAATTCCTGTGTGGTGAGTTGACCATTGCCATCTTCATCAATCGAAGCAAAGGGTTTGGGCAACAATCCCTGGCTGGCTTCCTGGGAGCTCAAGCTTTCCGACTGATCCTGGTCCAGATCTTTGATCATTCTGACCGCCGCCTGGGGCGGATTCACCCGCAGTGCCGAATGGGGATACCCGGTCACGCCCCCCTGCTCCTTACACCACTTCAAAACAGGCACCGTCCAGCTGGGCCACCCTTTCGTCGTTCCCAGGGTCCCGGGATAGGTCTGATTCTGCAGATTCAGCAAACAGACGTGACCCAGCGCTGCAGAACCGAAGCCGCTGATTTCCAGATCGTACTTCAGGATGGTTAACGGCTCACTGACACGATCAGCGGTTGAAGAGAAAAACTGCCGCTGCACATCGAAGCAGGGTCCCCAGGTGAGTACACAACCCACGTTCAACCCCTCCCCTTTGACCTGCTTGAACATGTCCAGCGGAGTGACTCCTTTGGTGGGGTTGTCATAATGTGCACAGCCGGCGGCATGAATGTGGTGGTCGCCGGAATAGAATCCAAAGTCGCGGGCATTCAGCCAGCGTTGCAATTTCACATCGACCGTCTGCGGTTCTGAGGCGGAAACCATCACTTTTTCAGTCAAACGCTGGTATTCCGGACCGCGGCTAAATTCCATTTCCAGTTCCCCGGCCGGCAGGAGCACCGTTTCGCCATCCTGGCGGTAGATCTGCGGCTGAAAAAAGAAATCGGGAGCGAGTCTCTTGGCCTGCAGGGGATAGACGCGTTTCTGCTGATCACGAAACACCAGCCGAGCCGCGGTCGGTGTTCCGTCAAAGTCTCTGATCGACAGTTTGACGGGAACCGCCTTGTTCACGGTAAACAGGATCGGCACTTCTCCTCGAAATCCGATGTCCTGGGTCCCGGCCCCGACATCAAACGCCAGGGTCGCCTCCCGTTTCCCCGCTTCATGACAATAGATGAGCGCCAGCACGTATTCGCACTCCAGGCCGCTGAGGCGCACCGTCATCGGGCTGGCCTGAAATAATTCGACTTCCAGGAACCGGTCTGATGCCGATTTTTTATTTTCATTCCGATTGAGTTCGGTCTGTGCCTGCCTTTTGAGACTGTTCAGCGCCGCTCCGGAATAGACGGCTCCTGCCTGGGGACTGGAGATCTGCAACTGACGGGTCACAGTACTCTGGTTGATCACCTTGATCAGGAAGGGGGTGAAGCCTCCCTGCTGCAGGACCGCTTGCGCGGGCCCCCGCGCGACTTTGGTCCGTACTTCGGGATTGAGTGAGACGACGCACAGCACCTCGGGATCGAGCAGTTCCTGAATTCGCTTTGCATCGCGGTCTGCACTGGCGGCTGTCAGCTTTTCTACCAGATCTTCAGGCAGCGGGGCGCCCAGATACTCCAGGGCGGCAACCAGGCGTCTGGCATTCGCCCCCAGCGGCTGTCCTTCCACATCCACCACTTCAACTGATTCCGCAGCTGCAGCGAGACTGGCTCCAAGGAAGCCTGCCCCTGAGAGAGATAGAAGTGTCAGCAGCGCAGCAGAAAACAATCGCTTCATCATGATCGCCTCTTCGCGGGAATCAGATCCCGCCCTGGTATGCTATTCGACAGAGAATTTATGGATGGTCGTCTGTTCGTAGACTTCACCCGGCTTGAGAATCGTATTCGGAAACTCCGGCTGATTCGGAGAGTTGGGGAAATGCTGTGCTTCCAGGCAGAAGGCACCATTCTTGGGAAATCCGCCACTGGCCGGCGTACCATCGAGGAAATTCCCCGTGTAGAACTGCACGCCCGGTTCGGTCGTATAGATTTCCATTACGCGTCCCGATTCCGCATCTTTGGCCCGGGCACAGAAGGCAGGCTGTTTCTCCGAAGCGTTGACGACCCAGCAGTGATCGTAGCCGCCTTCAACCTGACCAATACGTTCGCCAATTTTATGAGCCGACGTGAAGTCCATCGGCGTTCCTTTGACCGGAGCCAGTTCGCCGGTGGGAATTGCTTCTGCGGACACCGGGAGATACTTGTCGCAGTTCAACAACAGCTCGTGATCCAGAATGGTCCCTTCCCCGGCCCCTGCCAGATTCCAGTAGCAGTGGTTCGTCACGTTGATCGGGGTCGGTTTGTCAGTGGTCGCGGTGTAGTCGATCTTGAGTTCATTGTCGTTGTTGAGTGTGTAGACCACTTTGAGCGTCAGTTTGCCGGGATAGCCTTCTTCGCCATCCGGACTGACCAGACTCAAGCGCACGCCAACCGCGTCTTTCTCGGAAAATTCTTCCGCGGCCCAGACCTTCTTGTCGAAACCCGATTCGCCGCCGTGCAGATGGCTGGGCGGGTTATTCTGAGCCAGTTGATACTCTTTGCCATCCAGTGTGAATTTCCCGTCCTTGATCCGGTTCGCATAGCGGCCGCAGATGGCGCCGAAGTAGGGGCCTTTTTTCTCATACTCGGCCAGTGAATTAAAACCGAGCGTGATGCTCTCTGACTTGCCTGCCTTATCCGGCAGGTAGATGGCCGTCACAATCGCCCCGAAGTTAATGATATTGACGCTCATCCCCTTCTGGTTTGAAAGCAGATACTGGGTTATCTCCTGACCATCGGCGGTGGTCCCATAAGGCTCACTTTGAACGGACAGTTGAAATTCACTTCCGGTATTCATTTCGGCATCCTTAGTTTGTTTTTTGTCTGAGGTGGTCTGAGCGGAATCGGCAGGCGTCGATTTCTCCCGGGAACAGCCTGCCATTAGAATCAGGACACTTAACAATCCACTGCAGCATTTCCATCGATTCATCACAGTTTTCTCTCCTCAGACCCGGTGACGTGGACCATTTCAGTCCTGCGAATATTCTCCAGACCAGAATAACAAATCCATTCGTAAATGTAATGCTGAAACCGGATTTGTTACTGTTACACAATGTATCAATGGGTGAGGTACTTTGGGAAACCGGTCTCCGCCAGAAGAAAGAATTCGTGTTCCGATTCCCTGCTTCTGAATTTAATGACCGGCTCCGAAATCAGTCCGACGCAGCTTCTATCCTCGCCAGCCGAAAAAATTCGGCGTTTCAATCCCAACAGCTCTTAGAGACCGCTCTGTGGTTTCCGGGCAGGCGGACACTAAAATTAGGTTAATATTTCAAGACACTACAGTTAATTATCACCACAAACCATTACCATATAACCACTTACCAAATATCCAACTGAAAGATCTGAATCCTCCCCAAATGGGGGATTTGACAGGTATAATTAAAGACAGGCGCATTGCTCAGGAAAAACTTTGGATTCCGTTACAAAATCTTTAGTAAATTCCATCAATTCTCCCCCCTCTGACGTAATAAAGACAAAGCGTGTCATTTAACGCGGAGAGGGGAGGTAGACATGCAGTTAGAAATGGTCGATAAGAAAATAGAGCAACGAGAAACTCTGACATCAGGCGGCGCCATTAGTGATGCCCGTCTGGTAGAGGCAGTTCGCAAAGGCGATGACAGTGCTTTCGGCGAATTGGTCCTGCGTTATGAGCGCCGGCTGATTCGAGTGCTGATTCAGTTTGTCAAAAGCCCTGAACTGGCAGAAGATCTGGCTCAAGATACGTTTCTGAAGAGCTATGAGCGGCTCGATCAGTTTGATACATCCAGGCGGTTCGGTCCCTGGCTGTTCCGGATCGGGGTGAATCAGGCTTTAGATTATCTGCGTAAGCAAAAACGGAGAGGCTGGTGGTTGTTATTCAGTGACAGCCCCTCGGATACTCCTTTTGATCCGTCAGTTCCTGATCCCAGGAATAAAATTGACATCAATCAGGAAGTTCAGGCCATCCTGGAAGAAATTCCCGAGAAGTATCGCACCGTGCTTGTATTACGAGATCTGGAGAACTTCTCCACTTCTGAGATTGCTGCCATCCTGGATCGGAAAGAAGCAACCATCCGCTGGCGGCTGGCAGAAGCCAGAAATCGTTTTCAGAAATTATGGTCTCATCGGCAAAACGTTGAAAATTCCATGTCGGGCAAGGAATAATAAGACATGTATTGCACACAATGTAACGGTCTGAAATCGCGCGTCGCCCTGGCAGTCGGAAATGACCTGTCCGGGGAAGAGCTTGAGCTACTGGAGAAGCAGTTGAAGAACTGCGACCAGTGCCGCGCACAGTACGAAGAACTACAAAAAAGCTACTCTGCTCTACAACAACAGTTGGACAGCGCTCCTGTTCCTTCTTTGCAGGACAGCGTCTGGCCTCAGGTATCGGCCAAGATCGCAGCCCGGCGGAGGAAGAACCGGCCTACCCGGTTTAACTTTCTGCTTCCGACGCTGACCACCGTGGCCTGTTGTCTGGCACTGCTCCTGGTGACAGGGCAGCCGCGTTATGAAACGAGCCCATATACTGATGCTGCAGAATCCATTCATCCGTCAGCCCCGGTAGGCTGGATGGGGAACGATCCTAACCTGAGCCCGGTCGACAATACCGTTCAGAATTTCCCGGGTCCGCAGTGGGGCTCGTCAAACCAGCTGATTGATAATAACACCAATCCCTATGGGTATAATCTGCCTCGTTTAAAACACGACAGTACGAACCCTTACAATTTACACTCAGTGAAATTCTAACCTGGACTCATCTTTCCTGAACTGAGGCTGGTCAACCGACCAGCCTTTTTTTTATGATACCTGCTTGACCGCTGGACTGTGGCAGTCAGGCGACTTCAATCCGCTTCGGGAAATCTAAGCCTCCAATGTCGATCACCGTCTCACTTGCTTCACCGGTAGAGCTCTCCGAAGCTGCCGCGTTTCTCTTTGCCGATGCACAGGACTCCGAACGTGAGACACAGATTCAGCAGTTCCTGAAAACCATCGGCGGCGGGCAGGAAGGTCAGAATCAGGTGCTGATCGCCCGGGAAGCAGGGAGCCTGCTCGGGGTGGGCATACTCATCTTTTCCGATTCTGCCACCGCCTGTCTCTGGCCCCCCTTTTCCGAGCGAACAGACTGTGCCGATGCGATCCTGCAGGAAATGGCTTTACGGATCGACCGTTCAGGGGTCAGTATCGGCCAGGTTCTACTGGATCCGGTACAGCTCAATCTGCGCAGATTGCTGACCCGGAATGGCTTCCCGCACCTCACGAACCTGCAATTCATGCGGCATCCATTAACCGATTGGCAGCAGACTTCATCGCTTCAGGCCAAGCAGATTGAAGCGATTCACTTCGATCCGGAACTAAACCGACAGCGTTTTCTGAAACTGCTGGACCTGACCCACCAGTACTCGCACGATTGTCCGGCACTCAATCAGGTCCGTACCGCCGAAGAGTCACTGGAATCGCACCGCAGTTCCGGGGACTCGGATCGGGAACACTGGTACCTGTTTCAGAGGAACGGGACCGACATCGGTGTCCTGCTCCTCTCTGAACATCAGACTGATCAAACCTGGGAAGTCGTCTATATGGGCGTGGCCCCTGACCAGCGGGGACAGGGGTTTGGTTCCGCTCTGATTCGATTCGGACTGGACCAGGCCTGCGCACACAAACAGTCCGCATTGACCCTGGCTGTTGATCACAAAAATTCCTATGCGATAAAGATTTATGAAGAGTTGGGTTTTGTCAGACAAAACACATTGAGCGTCCACGCGCGATTACGTTCCCCATTCCCGGAAAAAAAACCGAAAATTAATTAACATGTTTTCGACAGCTGTGAACGGGGCACCACAAATTTTTTTCGCCCGAGCATGTCATTTTCTGCTGGTAAAACAGTGTTTGATTTCGGTCTGAAAAATCTGAAAAAATTCCTCGCTGTTTCTGTTTGACTCTCCAGCAATTCAAGCTAGTATCAGAACCACTGAATGAGTAAACGCAGTGTCGCCGAAGTCAATGCCTGAGAACTTCACGATGCTGTTAACAATGGAGCTTTATAGCGCATCATTTCCAATATACCTCACTACCATATTCGATTCTGAAAAAGCAGGACTTGGCTTTTTCCAGTATTATGGACGGAGACGGTGCGCGCGGGGGGAGGGTGCAAGATGCAACCCACGTCTTTGGCAGTGGAGGGTACGTTTTGTGATTCTGCAAAACAACCAACGGAAGCCAAGCTGGGGCCAGCAACAACCGGGTCGGATGAGCAGTCAGTGTATCGACTGCTCGCACAACAGGTCGGTGAACGTGGTTTCCAGAACTGGTTCGCAGGAAAAGTCAGACTGAAACTGGATGGCAATCTGCTGATCATCGGCGTCGCCAGTCCGTTTCTGCTCACCTGGATGCAGAAAAAATTCGCCTCGCAGATCTACGCGACCGCGATTGCCTGCGTGGGGCCTTCTGCCGAGTATCGGCTGGAAGTTGATCCAGAACTCGCAGCACTCACCGATTCTGCGCCCACCGGCGAACAGAAATCGTCCGGTCAAAAAACGCTGACCGTCTCCGAGGAGGCTGGCGATCGGAAAGCAACTGCTGCATCGGGGAATCCTCGAAACAGTAATCCCTCACAGAAGTCAGCCACGTTTCGCGGCAGGCGTTTTGCAGACCTGTCCACATTTGTCACGGGCAAGTCGAATCAACTGGCTTACCTGGCGGCGATCCAGGCCAGTGAAGAACCCGGTGCACTTTACAATCCCCTGTTCATTCATGGTGGTGTGGGCATTGGTAAGACTCACCTGCTGGAAGGGTTCTATCGAAAAATCCGTCAGCTGTATCCCGCGCTGAACGTGGTCTACCTGACTGCAGAAGCTTTCGGTAACTATTTCTCCAAAGCGCTGCAGGAACGGTCCCTGCCCGGCTTTCGTCAACGATTCCGGAACGTCGATGTATTGATCATTGACGACATCGACTTTTTTGAATCGAAACGAAACTTTCAGGAAGAACTGCTGCATACCATCAAGCATCTGGAAAGCCACGGACGCCAGCTGGTCTTTTCCTCGGATCGTCATCCTCGGCTGTTGACCAAAATGAGCGAAGAACTCACCACCCGCTTCCTGTCCGGCCTGGTCTGCCGCATCGAAACTCCTGAGAAAGAACTGCGTCTGGAAATTGCCCGCCAGCGGGCACTCAAGCTGAAAACTCCGGTCACCGAAGGGGCACTGGCCTACGTTGCCCGCCGCTTCACCAATAACGTGCGGGAACTGGAAGGGGCGGTCAACTGCCTGCAGACCGGCCATCTGATGACCGGTCAGAAAGTGACCACCAGTCTGGCGCGTCAGGTGCTGGCTGATCTGGAACGGGACTGTATCCGTATTATCAAACTGGATGACATCAACCAGATCGTCTGTTCCACGTTCGGTGTTTCCGAGTCCGATCTGAAGTCGTCACGACGAGCCAGAAATATCAGTCAGCCTCGCATGCTGGCCATGTTCCTGGCACGCAAACTGACGCAGGCCGCGTATAGCGAAATCGGTGATTACTTCGGCGGACGCAATCACAGCACGGTGATGTCGGCTGAAAAGCAGGTTCGCAAATGGCTTGAAAACCATTCTTCAATTCAGGTCGCTCTCCAGGAATGGCCCACGGAAGAAATCATCGAGTCCCTCGAACAGCAACTGCTTGCCAGCTGAAACGTCAAACGCTCAGTTGATTTCAGCTTAATACTGTCTCTGTGGATCGGAGAACTGATAATTCGAGTTCGCAGGCTGACTTCCCCACTGGAACGGAGAGGCGGACTGCTGATTCGGATTCGGTGCTGCATTCTGATAGCCAGCTTGCGTAATACCGCCGGTCCCTGCAGCATTCTGATAACGGACATTCGCCGGGGCTACCGCCGGATTGGTGGAAAACATCGCTGACTGTGGTAGAGCCGATGACATCGGCTGTTCCTGTGCCGGGAAACGTTGAGGCATCGATGCGTGATACACATTTCCCTGCCCGACCGACTGACCGGAATATTCGTACCCGGCCTGACGTACGCCCCCGATTGACATCCCCTGCCCCAACTGTGGCTGGAGAGAATTCTGGTTACCGGCTCCATAGGCATTCTGGAAGGGAACCTGCGCTGAGGCAGGAATGACGCCACTGGTTCCCATCTGGGCACTCATCAGCGGAGACTCATTTCCTCCCCTCTGTCCCTGGGCAGCATCGGTGACCGGAAACATCTGGCCGGGGCCCATGTTCATTCCGGTACGCGCGACTTCCCGCATCAGATCCTGATCATTTTGTGAATTCTGCCCCGCACCGGTTCCCGACTTCTGTGTCGCTCGATAGTCAGGAAACTGTCCGGGAGGTGTCTGATACTGGTTTCCGTACAGAGGCTGACCAGGTTGCGGACCTGGTGCGGGCATCAATTGGCGGACAGCAGGCTGCTGCGGTTGATAGCCTTGTGGCGGATTCTGATTCTGTCCCTGCTGCTGGTTCTGTGGATAACCCTGTACATTCTGCTGTGGATAGGCTTGATTCTGATAGACCGTCAGGGGGGCCTGCGGGGCGCGCTGCCGATTCTGCAGTTGCTGCTGTTCCCTGTCAGACCAGTATTGAGACGCCTCGGCTGCCTGACTCAGCGTCGGATCATTTGCCGGGGGCCAGGCCTGAATCTGAACCGGTTCGGAGGCGGGTTGTGCAACAGACTGGTTAACCGGTTGAGGAGTCTCGACTGGCTGAGGTTGCATCTGCATATTCTGCAGCGGGTTGACTGAAGGAACAGCCCCTGTCACCTGACGCATTTGTGTCATACCCGGATTTGGTGTCATCCCGGGGTTAGGACTGATCGCTGGTAACTGCTGAGCGGATTGACGTGCCTGAATCGCCTTTTCCCGTTCGCGTCGCATCATCTCCGCAATCTGCTGTGTCGGGTTCATGGCTGCAGAACCGGGTGAGTTCAACGTCTGCTGTTGCGGATTTCCATCTGTGGCGTATTGCACAGGCTGCTGTGGTGCAGTCTGCATCTGCCCGACCGGTTGAATACCCGGTTGAATACCCGGTTGAATACCCGGTTGAATACCCGGTTGAATACCCGGTTGAATACCCGGTTGAATACCCGGCTGAATACCCGGCTGGCTGTTTTCCGGCGCGAATGAGTTTCCAGGATATTGGGATACCTGTTCTGGATACTGTGAAATCGGGTTCTGCCCGCCGGTTGCCGATCCCGGATTCACCCCGGGAAACAGTCGTGCGAATTTCTGCCGCGCCTGTGCTTCACCGCCGGTCTTGCGGAACATGGCCAGCGCCTGATCGTAACGACCGGTGCGTCCGTAATACCAACCCAGGTGATCAAGTGAGCGTGCATGACCGGGCTGATACTTCAGCGCCTCTTCCAGGTATTTCTCGCCATAATCGTCGCGTCCCTGCAGCATGTAGGAATAGCCGATGTCACTCAGCAGGTCGGCATTGGTGGGATCCAGTTTCAGTGCCTGCAGATAATAGGCTTCCGCAGCAGGATAGTTCTGTTTTTTATCTTCAATGATCGCCAGCCGATGGAGGGCTTCAAAATGATCCGGGCTCATCGCCAGAACCCGCTGATAATAACCTTGCGCTTTTTCCAGGTTCCCTGCCCGGTCTGCATCATAAGCCTGGTTCAACTCCTGTTGCAGACTTCCTGCATCCGCCTGAGGGGCTGCTGCCTGGATATCACTGAGGGGCAGTGCCTGGGCTTCCACTTTTGCAGCGGTCTGAACAATCTGCTGCTGCGAAGCTTCCATGCCTGCCAGTTGTTCGTCTGCAGTACCTGTCTGCAAATGGTCACGCAATCGTTGTCGACGTGCTCTGGTACGTTCCTGTGCCATCGCCTGTTTCAGTTTTTTCTGCATGGCAGACTCTTCTTCCTTCTCTGGAGTTCGCTCTGCCAGCGCTTTAGAAGAAGAATCGGAACGACTGGCAAACGGGGTCGACTGGCAGCCCGTCCACAGGAAACCCATGCACGTGAGAGTGAGGATATGTTGAAACATTCGAGTTTTCATCGGAGATCAACCTTGTTTCAGCGAGTGCAGATCGCTTTGTATCGTTCAATTCAATGCAGAATGAAAAGTGAACTGTGATTCCCCGGTGTCCGATACTTCTTTCGACATCATGCAAAAATCGATGTCGCGCACCTGACACAGGCGGAACAGTTATGAAATGGGAATTGTGATTGGGAGGCAATAGATGAGAGAAAGGTCTCGATTTGATTGTGAGGCGCGGATTCTATGAAGAATTCACGAACGTGTCGATACGAATTTCCACACAATTTCCAAATCGATCGCAGGAAAGTGACCCCCGGAAGCCATCACGTAACCTGTTATACTGCATATAGATAAAAACGCCACGAACCGTCAGAGGTTGTGGCGTTTTTGAATTCAAAGCTCAGATGAGATGGCCTTCGGACCGCGTGGATTTAATAAAAACCGACTCCACCGCCGCCGCCACCACCGAATCCGCCGCCGCCAAAACCCCCGCCGCCGCCACCACCAAATCCACCACCAAAACCACCACGGGTGGAGATAAAGCGATAGTAATCGATTTCCGCTTCACGCGAGTTCAGAGAGCGGGCGTAAGGAGTCGCGACAATCGTCCGTTGATCGGCGTCCTGATTTCCCAGGTCGGTGAGAATCCGTGCCACCAGCTGTCTGCGGTAGGCATCCATCTCAGGCGCGTAGTTATTATCACTGCGTTCCACAATCACCGGATACGGAGTGCTCCGCATGCGGGCGCCAATTTCCAGAATATGATCCTTACCATTGGTCGTGAGTTCGGCACTGTTTTCTACGAATTCATTCCGGTTAATAATAAAGTCAACCGCTTCCGCATTCGATTCCATGGTGTGATAATGCGCACGGTTGACACTGCCCAGAGGATAGACCTCCGGGATTGCCAGGGAGCGCTTATGGAATCCCCAGTTGCCGCCTCCACCCCAGCGGCAGCAACCAGCTACCAGCATCAGACAGCTGGCAGTAAGGATCCATTTTTGTATTATCGTGAAACGGGCCATCATGTCCCTCGGTTGTTACGACTTAATATCTGACGATGAATCACAGAAATGATTCAACTCGATTCTGTTTATTCATCATTTTTTGCAGGCTCAATTTACTGCTGGTGAACCAGCCTGCCCGTCCACCTGAAACTTATTTACCCTGACCAAATAGAGAGAATCTGGACTGGCTTTCCTGTGGTTCTGCCGACTTTTCTCTCAGTCTGGTATCAATGTATCCTGTCGGTTGAATCTGGCTGTTCATTTCCGGAGCCGAATTCTGGAACCGATCCTTAATCATCTGTGTAAAGCGACGCTGCCCCGGTTGTCCCTGATTTCTCCGCAGGAATCCCGTCGACTGTGCCTGAGGTCCACTCACACCGGGAGCCGGTGGCGGTGGTAAAGGCTGATGCGATTGAACCGGTCTCGGTTGCTGCATCGGTTGAGGCTGAGTGGGGAACCCACCGCCCCGTTGAGGAATCGGTTGAGTGACCGGTCCCTGCTGATACGTCCCGGTCTGTTCCGGCGGATAATAAGGTGAAGCAGGAGAAGGATTGAATGGCTGATAACCGACTTCGATTCCCTGTCCCGCACCGCGACCATAAGGCTGCAGCTGATAAACGCCCCGATCGGGAGCACCTTCCGTCATGTTATACTTGTAAAATTCTTTATCGTGTGGAATCGTGACTTCATGCCCTGGGTACGGTGGCACTTCATCCTCTTCCATCGGATGCACGAGCTGAGGTGTCACGGTAATCAGCAGCTCCGATTCACCCTGGGTCGATTTCTTGGAACTGAACAGGTAAGGTCCGACCAGGGGAATCTCACCCAGCCAGGGAATTCGGGTCACTCCCGTTGTGGCATCATGACCAAACAGACCAGCCAGTACGATGGTCTGTCCTTCCCGGAGTTCGACCGTTGTCTGTGCACGTCGTGAGTTCAGACCGGGAATTCCCTGCACGGAGTTGCTGTCATTCACCTGGCTGTATTCCGGCACAATCCGCATCCGGATCAGATCTTTGTCGAGCACGATGGGGGTCACCACAATTGAGGTACCAAAACCACGGAAGGTGGTTGAAGTTCCCTGTGCCCCTCCGACGCCCACAATGGTCGGCACGGCGAATTCACCACCGGCGAGGAAGCTGGCCGAGTGACCGCTCAACACAGTCAGAGTCGGGCGAGCCATAATCTTGGTGGTCCCGTTCTCCGCCAGAGCATTGATCAGAACATTAACTTCACCGGCTTCAAAAATACCGGTCAGTGTGGAAGGGACACCTCCCATGGTTGAACCCAGAAACTGCCGACCGCCGTCAAACAGCACACTGAGATCGACGCCCAGCTGCCGCATCATGGTGCGGTTGATCTGGGCAATCGTGACATGAATCATCACCTGGAATTCGCCTGGAATCTCCAGCATGTTCACAATCAGCGAGGAACCATACAGGTTGTTACCCAATCCGTTCAGCCCGTCTCCGTAGCCCCCTCCACCATAATAACCGGCGCCCACTCCATTGGGTTGAGGTCCGCCCAGGTTTCCTTCGTAGTTGATGACTTCCCCGCGAATCACATTCATGATATTCGCGGCTTCCGTCGGATCAGATGCCTGACCTTTGACGATAATCTTGCGAGAAAGGGGAATCAGATAGACCTTACTGTTGGGAAACAGCACGGCAATTTTGCGTTCCAGTTTTCCATAGTCGATCCGTCGCTGCCCTTCGAGGCTGGGATCCTGAATCGTATGCACCAGGTAAGTGATTGGCGTATCATCGCCTTCAAACCAGAGCGTTAACGTGGTCGTGCCCAGCTCCAGTCCCACGATGGAAACTTCGGTGGGGGAATAAGTCACGAATTCGATGATCGAAGGATCTGCAATCGCGTAACGACGAATTCGGGAATTCGTAATGATCAACTGGCTCCGGCGGATGATGATTTCCATCTCGTCGAAAATACCAGGGGTTGAGCGGATCTGTGAAGGCAGTGGTTTACGGGTGATCCGACCGGTATCCTGCACCATCTGGATTTGCGGTCCTCCCGTGGTGGCTTGCGCATCCTGAATCGGGATCACTCCCTGGGGAGCCTGCGACACGGGAACCGGTTGTTGATATGCCGGCTGTTGATAAGACTGGGCGGGGGGAGCAGAAACCTGAACGGGTGCGGGACCATACTGATTCGCGGGTACATACTGATTTACAGGGACATACTGGTTTCCTGCCTGACGGGGAGGCAGCTGGCGCATCGCAGGCCCCTGGGCAAACGCAGATTGAGCGATCGTCGTGAAACTGATGAAAAACAACGTCGCCCATTTCATGACAGTTTGAGCACGTCGCTTTTCATAATTTCGAAATGCCGATCCGTGGCAATTCTGTTTGTACATCCGCAGTCGCTCCCCAATTTACCTGCAAAGAGGAAAAAGGTGTTTGCGTTTTACGTGAGTTCCTGTCCCGGTGTTAATTACCTGCGAGTTCTCGCGACCAGGTTGAAGAATCAGTAAGAACTTTATGTTATCTCAGCAAGTTATCCTTAACTCACTGTCTGCTTATGACCTTAAGTCTCATCCACCGTGTTTACATTTCAGAGGAAAACACAATTTCCCAGCGATCGATCAACGAAACTGAAGACGCAATTCGGGTAGACAGATTCCATATTGTATAGTTTGTATCGGCTATTCACGAAAATGGGATTAGAACGGTTCACGTTAATTTTCAGACTCTGGTGGAAAGTTTGAGTGAAAACCCTTAATTCACAGGACCATAAAAAAAGCCCGGGTTTGATTCCCGGGCCTGGAGCAAGCATGCTTCCCATCAATGCAAATCAATATGTTATCGGGTTTTACCACCGATAATTCGTGTCTCGGTTATAAGTCGGAGCTCCCGGATTGTACCAGGGGCGGCGATAACTGTAGGACGGGAAGTAGTAGTGACCATACTCATTGGATCGGTAGAATCCCGGACCAAAATGACGGGTATAGGGATCGCCGCTGCCCCTCAGGGCCTGATTCTGAGCACCGGTATTCGCTTCATCGTAACCGCCATACCAGGTCTGGCCGGCACGAATGCCCACCCGGGGGCTCGTCATCCCGTAGGTCCCCTCCGCACCTTGCGTGGCACTATAGTAATAAGGACTCCCCACCTGAGGGACCTGATTGTTCGGCAACCAGTATTGATCACCTCCCTTTACATAGGGGCCCCCTGTATATCCCGGGACCGGACGAGTTAAGGCATTCGGATCCGCCGGGGGTGGATTTCCCTGAGGTGGCTGCATTTGAGGTTGTTGCATCTGAGGTTGCATTTGGGGCTGCTGCTGAGGTGCCCGATAAGGCATTGGCGCATTGGCTGCCGGATCGGGTTGTGGTGCCACGCCCCGCGGAGGGGGAGGTGGTGGTAACGTCCCTGCCTTTCCCAGATCAGCCCCTGGAATCACATCATCCGCAACAGACACGGAACTCGCGCACAGGCAGATCATCAACACCAGATATGATATTTTCGCATGTGGTTTCATAAGACTCTTATACCTCATGTAATTGATTCCCAACATCATCGTGAATGATGATCTCTCAAGAACAGGCACGCCTACAGACAGACGTGCCTGAAACATCTATGTTTAATTTATGAATGAGCGCCAAAAGCTCCAGTTCATTCCACGGGTTACAGTAAGAATAATATAAACGGGACTGAACATCGGACCGGGACTGCTGGAAAAGACGCAGCGCAACGCACCAGCAGGGAGCTTTTCGCGATGACACTCAAACCTACACCATTTTTTCAGTGGTGAGCTGGAATCTGCGAAATTCATGAGTCGCTCAACCCGGTTTCGGCAGAATCTGCCGGTTCAGTTTGACTGGATGCTCTAACCGGATTTGAAAATATTCAGGTTGTAGCGCGCGTATGTGATCTACCCGCTGCGAATTTTATGATGAACCTGAAGGTACAGCCGTTTCCAGATCCGATAATGAAAGTACCGGCGCCATAAGTTTGCGCTGACGGAATCAGCTAATCGATACAGTTTCACTAAACAGGGACTCTGTTTTTCATACAGAGGAATTTCAGATATGTCGACCACATTCTTTGCTCTGGCGATCGCAGCTGCTGTCAGCGGTGATCCCTCGCTTCCCAACCAGACGACCTACGGTGCCTACGGCATGACTGAAGTTCCTTACGATCAGGGCATTCCCATGACCAGTGCGGGAGTGACCGGGGGGATCTTCGGGGATCCGCTCTATCCCTTCGATTCGCAATACCCCTGGCAGCACGGTTATTTCCAGGAGATTTCTCCTTATAGCGGCTACCACTATTTCAAGCCCTACAACTACCGGCATGTGCTGTCACAGACTCAAACCGCCAACGGCTGGGGCATCACCCCGCAGTTGGCTTACTCGCAGCACTTCTGGAACCGTTACCACGAACAGGCAGCGTGGAAAAATTACGCACTCCCTCCCCGTGAGGAAGACATTGAGGAAATTCAGAAACGCAAAAGAAAGTTCCAGGAACAACGCATCGACGAAAAGAACTCGTCATCTTACTATCAACCACAGCGGGGAATGGTGCCGGTTGAGTATCAGCAGCAGAATGCCTATCAGCCTCAGACCGGCTATCAGCAACAGCCACAGCCACGCAACTTCCAGCAATCGTACCAGTACCAGCAGCCTCAGTATCAGCAACCTCAGTATCAGCAACCTCAGTATCAGCAACCTCAGTATCAGCAGCCTCAGCAGAGGCAGCCGCAATATCCTGCGAATGCTCCCGGCTACAACCAGAGTCCGGTCTACATCAACCGCTGATCAAAGCCAGGTATTAACTCTGTACCGGTTCGGAACCGAGGACCCGCAGGACTTCCTCTTTGGTCACCGGTTGAATCAGTCCGCGTTCCGTGATAATGCCCCGGATAAATTTTGCCGGCGTCACGTCAAAAGCCGGATTATAGACATCGACGCCATCCGGCACGGTCTGTTTTCCGAATCCGTTCGTGATCTCTTCCGGCAGACGTTCTTCGATCGGAATCTCCTCACCACTTTCCAGACTCAGATCGAATGTGCTGGAGGGAGCTGCGATATAAAACGGGATGTCGTGCAGGCTCGCCAGCAGCGCGACGGAATAGGTGCCGATTTTATTCGCCGAATCCCCGTTGGCAGCGATCCGGTCCGCGCCGGTCACCACTGCCTGGATCTTGCCTTCCTTCATCACCCAACCTGCCATTGAGTCACTGATCAGGGTCACGGGAACATTCCTCTGCATCAGTTCCCAGGTCGTCAGTCGCGCCCCCTGTAATAAAGGGCGGGTCTCATCTGCATAAACATGAATTCCCTTCCCCTGCTTTGCCGCCTCAAAGAAGACCGCCAGCGCCGTGCCGCCGCCCGAAGTCGCCAGGCCGCCGGCATTACAGTGTGTCAGCACACCATCTCCGGGAGAGAGTAAGGCCGCCCCCACTTCACCGATTTTGTGGCACATCTCCAGATCTTCGACCTCGATCCGCCGCGCCTCTTCCAGCAGGAGTGCATGCATCTCGCTGCTGTCCAGATCCGACGAATCGGCAGCCAGCTTCTGCAAACGGTCCAGTGCCCAGAACAGGTTCACCGCCGTCGGCCTGCTCTCGGCCAGATAATCGGCAACCGTTTTCAGTCGTTGATCAAAATCCGCACGCGATGTGCCGGCATCGGTCTGCAAGCCAATGACGACACCATAGGCGGCTGCAATCCCGATCGCCGGTGCGCCGCGGACACGCAGTTTTTTAATCGCCTCCCAGACCGTCTCCACATCCCGGCATTCGATTTCCCGATACTCGGTGGGCAGCAGCGTCTGATCGATCATTTTCAGATATCCATCCGTATCACCAACCCAATGAAGTGTTGCTACATCTGACGCAGCTTCGTGCTCGGTATTCATGTTCAGCCATCTTCTTATGTGAGAGGAATTTAATTCAAAGGGAGTCGCCTGCACGCATTCTAGTCGAAACCACCTCAAACAAAAAACCCTCCGGTTTCACAAGCTTTTCCATTGATTCTGGTAATCTGCCTCTGGTATGCTCAACTCACACTCCTTTTTAAAGATCCTTAAATATCACAGGATTTTTCCTTCCTGATTAACTGACAATCGCTGAATTTCAAGGAATCAATCTTATGTTGTTGACTGCCCGTAAAATCTCCACCCTCTCCCTACTGACTGTCGCCGGTCTGATGATCTCTCTGACTGCTCCCCTGAGCGCTGAAGAACACTGCGAAAGCGATTTCGTCAGCATCTTTAACGGCAAGAACCTGGATGGCTGGCAAGGGGCCACCGACGGGTATTACGTCAAAGACGGCATGCTCATCAGCAAAAAAGAGAGCGGCGGAAATCTCTTCACCGACAAAGAATACAAAAACTTCGTCCTGCGGTTCGATTTCAAACTGGATGCCGGCGCCAACAACGGGATCGGTTTCCATGTTCCCCTGAATCCTAAAGGCAGCCCTGCCTACGCTGGCAAAGAACTTCAGATCCTGGACAACACCGCAGAAAAATACGCCAAGCTGCAGAAGTATCAGTACCACGGTTCGCTGTACGGGACTGCGGCTGCCAAACGAGGTTACCTCAACCCGGTTGGTCAGTGGAACTCTGAAGAAGTTCTCGTGAATGGCAATCACGTCAAAGTCACACTCAACGGCACCGTGATTCTGGACTACGATATGGCAGACGCCAAGAAAAACGGCACGATCGATCACAAAGATCATCCCGGTCTCAAACGGGACAAAGGCTACCTCTGCCTCTGTGGCCATGGCGCTCACATTGAGTTCAAAGATTTCCGAATCAAAGAACTCAAGTAGTCGCGCTCCGGACGGAAACTGAATCTTCCCTAACAACAGGAAAAGTACGTATGAGCTCTGAACAGCAAGCGACTGCGAACGAAGTTTCGCGCAGAAGTTTTCTCCGCACCGGCGGTGCCGCGGCAGCCGGTATGGCCTGGACCGCAAAAAGTTACGCCAGTATTCTGGGCGCCAATGATCGTATTCGCATCGGCTTCCTCGGTGCAGGCGGCATGGCCAACAACCACATGAATACCTACAACGCGCTGAAAGACAAAAACAATCTGGAAGCGATCGCTGTGGCTGACTGCTGGAAAACCCGCGCGGAAGAAGGCAAAACCAAAACCGGTGCGAAACACGCTTTCGGCGACTACCAGAAAGTTCTGGAAATCAAGGATATCGACTACGTCACCATCGCCACGCCGGAACACTGGCACTCCCAGATGACCATCGATGCCCTCGACGCCGGCAAAGCGGTCTATTGCGAAAAACCGATGACCCACAGCATTCCCGAAGCACAGGCGGTTATCAAAAAGCAGAAAGAGACCAAACTGCCGATCCAGGTCGGTGTGCAGGGTATGTCCGACGATTCCTACTCGTCCGCAGCCAAGGCGATTGAAGAAGGCGTACTCGGTCAGGTCGTACAGGCCCAGATCGAATACGTCCGCCGCTACGGCGATCAGGGTCCCTGGCGTCGCCCCGGACTGAAAGACAGCGAGCCTCAACCAGCCGACCTCGACTGGAACGCCTGGCTCGGCAAGGCCCCCAAAATCGGCTGGAACCCGCATCACTACTTCGAATGGCGGAACTATGCTCAATACTCGGGCGGCATCTGCACCGACCTGTTCATCCACCGCATCACCCGTATCATGAAGGCCTGCAACCTGCTCTATCCGCGGCGCGTGGTCGGCATGGGGGGCATCTGGCAGTGGAACGACGGCCGCAACCTACCTGACAACTTCGAAATGATCTGCGAATACCCGCGGGGTATGACTGTTTACGTCCTGGGCACCATGAGCAACCGGGTTGGCATCGATCACCTGATCCGCGGCTACCGTGGCACACTCTACTTCACCCGTGAAGGCTGGGTCGCCAAAGATAAAGACGGTAAAGTACTGGCGGAACACAAAAAGTCCGGCGCAGAAGATACGAAGCTGCACCACACCAACCTGCAGAACCATCTGCGGCATGGTGAACCGCTCAACTGCCCGACCGAACTCGGACTGGCAGGCGTCGTCGCCGTCAACATGGCCAACGAATCCTGGCGGACCGGACAGATGATGGGCTGGGATACCCAGAACGAAAAAATGGCGCCCGCCAACACGCTGGAGCTCAGCCATTTCCCCGAAACCACCTGATCTCAGTATCAGTGACAGCGGAATACACCCACGCCCTGGAAACAGGGCGTTTTTTTATTGGTATCGCAGCAGCGTCTGAGTAACGCTCCCTAATTCATTTGAAGTAGGAAGCAGACCCATGTGTCCGCCCGCCTGGTGAAGTACGAACACAGTGGATGCATTCGAAGGAAACTGGATAGTAAAAACTATTCTATCCAAAGGCGCGAAGTGCCAAAGTGAAGATGCAACACCAGTCGCTTCTAAATTCAAATCGATAGTGAATAGCCGCTAACCGGCCAGATTTCTTTGGGAGACCACACCACTGGAGGTTACAATCAGGGAAAGCTTTTACCGAAAGCAGACCGTCATGTTTCGCTCCAAAGTCCTGATCTATCTCTGCATTCTCCTTGGTACCGGCCTGGGCTGGTTTCATGCGCACGCGTACTGGATCACACGCGTGCGTTATTGGCGGTTTTCACAGGTCATCGACAGTAGCGACAAAACCATCTGTTTCTGGATAATCTTTGGCAGCGCGCTGCTCGCCGCGGTGCTGGCCAGTTGGAAGAATCGAACCACACTCTGGTTGACTATAACTGGAATCACAGTCGGTTGGCTGCTCTTTGCTCTGGCAGGACCGGCTTATACATCCAGTCCCCAGTCCACTCAACAGGGGCTTCTCCCGGCGGGTGTCATCTGGGAACAGTTAAGCCGTCAGACGGTCGGCATGCTTCTCGGCGCACTCGTGTTCCTCTACTGGCCTGAGATCGCGCGGTTCCTGAATTCCTTCAAGGGAATCGATTCAGAGCAGCTTACAGCGCCCCGCTCCCCGTCAGAATCACGCGGATCGTCTTGAACAGAATCTTGATGTCATTCCAGATACAGCAGTTCTGCAGGTACATCAGATCCAGCGAGACTTTTCTGCGGAAGCTTTCCACGTTGTTATCGTAGCCGTTAACGATCTGGGCGACGCCGGTCAGACCAGGCTTCAGGCCCAGGCGATCGATGTAGCCTGGAATCTCTTTGTTCAAACCTTCGATGAACTCCGGCCGTTCCGGACGCGGCCCCACCAGCGACATTTCACCTTTGAGCACGTTCCAGAGTTGAGGCAGTTCATCCAGTCGCGTCTTACGCATGAAGCGTCCCAGTTTCGTGACTCGCGGATCACCTTGGACGGCGAACTGCGCGCCGTTCTTTTCCGCATCCATGCGCATCGTGCGGAACTTGTATAACGTGAACGGCATTCCGTAACCCCGCTCGTCGCGGCGGTCATGACCGGAAACGCGGCGGTCTGTCTTCAGGTCCAGTTGGGAAAGATCGACCTGTTCCTGGCGACGATCGTTTCTGTTTTTCTTGCGGTAATTCAAACCGACGCGCGTCTGTTTGAAAATCGCCGGCCCCGGAGACGAAAGCTTCACCAGCACGACCAGCAGCAGTAGTAACGGAGACAGTACAATCAGCATCGTGGCTGACACGAAAATATCCATTATCCGCTTAATCAAACGGGTCCGTTCCGAAAGACAACGCACATCCACGCGCGGTTCTTCCAGCTGCAACCGGGTCAGCCAACCCGTGGAACGCCACAGTTCCACATCCAGATATCCCTTCACCAGATCCGAGAGCTCTCCGGGAGGAATCGCACCTTTCACGGGTGAATTTGATTGGTTTGCGAGTACTGAACTCATAGGGAAACGCTTTCTGCTACCGGGAGGAGGATTTCGCAGGCTCTGGATCGACGCGTCAGAAACAGCTGGCTGGCCTTCATTTCCAACGTACGCACTCTCAGTCGGCCCGTCCGCACATAAGTACTTTCACTTAAATCTAGCTCCCGATTGAGACATATGGTCTCACTCTCATTCGGAAAAGTTGACTCGGTCAAGCTTCGCTTTCAGCTGTGTCAGATCCCAATAAAAAAACGGTCACAGGAGAAATATCGGTTTTCTCTCCTGTGACCGTTGTATTGATTATCCAAACTGGCGAATTGATCAGCTGATCTTACAGCGATGAATCCCCTTTAATCTGGCTGGACAGTCCACCAGCAGCTGGCAGATACATTTTTTCGGCATAGTCCATCACCATCCGGTCCGCATTGAACCGCCACCCCAGGGTCCGGATCGCCCGTTTCATCCGGGTAATCCAGCCTAAAGGCAGATCGTCATAGTTGCGGTCGTAGTACAGGGGAATCACTTCATCACGGAGCACCTTCATCAGATTCACGCCATCGCGGTCATCCTGAATCTCCTGGTTCACATGCGTCCGACCTTCGCCAATCGCAAACCCGTTGCTGCCGTCAAAGGCTTCCGCCCACCAGCCATCCAGGATCGAACAGTTCAGACCACCGTTCAACACCACTTTCTGACCACTGGTTCCCGACGCTTCCAACGGACGTCGCGGATTGTTCAACCAGACATCGACGCCCTGCACCAGGTGACGTCCCAGGTTGATATCATAATCTTCCAGTATCACAATCTTGCCGCGGAACGGAGGCTCCTGCGTCAATTTGAAAATCCGCTGAATGATCTGCTTACCCCGTTCATCAGCGGGGTGTGCTTTCCCGGCAAAGATGAACTGCACAGGCCGTTCGGAGTCTTCAATAATCTTCAGGAAGTTCTCCATATCTTTCATCACGAGGTCAGCACGTTTGTAGGGAGCAAACCGCCGGGCAAAGCCGATCAGCAGTGCATCCGGATTCAGCGCGTTCCGCAGATGAGAAATCTCTTCGTCTGAAGTTCCTCGACGCAGTGCCTGCTTCTCCAGCAGATCGCGGGCGTAAATAATCAGACGGTTCTTCAACGCCTGGTGTGTTTCCCACAAATCCCCGGGGGTGATTTCTTCAATGCCCGCCCACACGTCGGCTTCACCAGTGCGGTAGAACCACTTGGTCGGCAACACGCGGTCATATATCACACGCATCGGCGCTGCCAGCCACGTCGGCATGTGCACGCCGTTGGTAATGTGACCGATGGGAATCTCTTCTTCACTCCGCCACGGCCAGAGTGATGCCCACATCCGGCGACTCACGACGCCATGCAGGTTCGAAACCGCATTGGCCAGCCGGCTCAGTTTAAATGCCAGCACGGTCATGCAGAAGGTTTCCCCTTCGTTCTGCGGATCGACGCGGCCCAGGCCCATCAAGGCATGATGATCGAGTCCCAGTTGATCCCCCAGGGGACCCACGTGCTCTTCCAGCAGGCCTGCATCAAAACGGTCATGACCAGCCGGCACGGGAGTATGCGTGGTGAAGACACAGGACGCAGCGACGTCACGCAGAGCATCATCAAACGAGAAACCATCTTCGTGCATCCGACTGCGAATCCGCTCCAGCGGGGCAAAGGCGGAGTGACCTTCATTCATGTGAATCACGCTCGGATTGATGCCAATCGCTGACAACGCTCTGACGCCGCCGATGCCCAGCATGATTTCCTGGCGGATACGCGTCCGCTGATCGCCGCCGTACAGCCGCGCGGTCAGATTACGATCTTCTTCGCTGTTTTCCGGCACATCGGTATCCAGCAGATACAGCTTCACCCGCCCCACGTCAATCCGCCACACCTTGGCAAAGATCTCGCCCGATCGGGTCGCGACTGAAATCATCACCGGCTTACCATCCGGAGTGTAGGCTGGCGAAATCGGCAGGTTTTTGGTCTTGGCTTCGGTGTACGATTCCTGCTGCCAGCCCTCTTTATCAATGTGCTGCGAGAAATATCCTTCACCGTAAAACAGACCGACGGCGACCAGGGGCAGCCCCAGGTCGGAAGCACTTTTCAGATGGTCGCCCGCCAGCACACCCAGACCACCCGAGTAGATGTGCAGCGATTCATGGATCCCGAACTCGGCAGAGAAATAAGCCGCACTGCGGTGGCCCAGAATCGTTGCGTTTGTCGAACCCCAGGTCTCGGCGCGATCCATGTACTCCTGCCAGCGACGGTAGGCCACGTTCACGCGGGAGTGCAGACTCAGGCTGCTTAATTTCTTTTCCAGCTGTTCCGGAGTGTACTCTTCCAGCAGCAGAACCGGGTTATGGTTTAACTCTGACCATTTATCAGGGTCAATCAGATGAAAGATCTGAGTAACGTCAGGCTGCCAACTCCACCACAGATTACCGGCCAGGTCACATAGCTTCTCATACACAGTTTTCTTGCTTGGCATTGAAGATCCATCCAATCGATTACGATTTATGCGAGTCCATCATTTTCCAGAACGAATCCCGGGCGGAATGCATTGCTGCCTCCCGGATCCATCGCGCAACTGCGATCTCTGAAGTATGATAGAAAAAGTAGTCCGTTCAAAAAAGGTATTCAAAGTATACTGATCTCAACGTGGACTGGGAGCCCTAACAAACACTCTTTCAACAGGTTAACGCGATCTGAAACACAACATCCACAACCTGTCTCTCCCAGCCATCCCAGACTAAACCTCTACACCCCGATTTTCGGTTCGCTACAATAAAAATTTGGACACAGTCGCCCGGTCATGGTCAAAGCTGATCGAGTCTGGCAAAATGCGAACACATTGTAATCAGGCCCGGCAAATTTGAAAGATTTTAATATGAATATTCAGCGAATCAAAGATCTGCCTCCACTTCCACAACGTGCTCCTGATTCTCATAAAGGTTCCTGCGGGAAAGTACTGATCATCGCCGGCAGTCCCGGCATGAGCGGGGCGGCCTGTCTGGCCGGCATGGGCGCCCTCCGCGGCGGTTCGGGGCTCGTCTTCGTCGCCACACCAGCTGCCATTCAATCCATTGTGGCCTCCGTCAATCCCTGCTACCTCACGATTCCGCTTGAGCTCGACTCAGACAGTCAACTCACGTCGGAGTCCACAGCCCACCTGCTCGACCAGCTGCCCGGCTTCGATGCCGTCGCCATCGGTCCCGGCTGTGGTCAACATCCCTGGGTTCGTGACCTGACCGTTCAGCTTTACTCCGAACTCGAACAGACCCTGATCGTCGATGCCGACGCCCTGAATTCACTCGCCGCCCTGGAAACGCCCCTGCCCGACGCCGCAGGGCCCCGCATTCTGACTCCCCATCCCGGCGAATTTTCACGCTTGACCAATGTCAGCATCAAAGACATCAGTGCCGACCGCGAAACCCATGCGATTCAATTCGCTCAAAAACATCAGGTCGTCCTCGTCCTCAAAGGGGCCGGCACCATCGTCACCGATGGCACACAGCTCGCCGTCAATCAAACGGGTAACGCAGGTATGGCGACCGGAGGCACAGGCGATGTCCTGACCGGCCTGACGACCTCCCTGGCCGGACAGGGGATGTCTCCTTTTGATGCGGCCCAGCTGGGAGTCTATCTGCACGGCCTGGCGGGCGACTTCGCTGCAGACGACCTTTCCCAACCCGCCATGATCGCCGCCGACCTCCTGGACTACATCCCCGACGCCTGGCGAGAACTCATCGCAGAAACAAACTGAGAGCAGCGTTCCCGTATGCCACTGCCCGGCAGTGCGTAAAACGCGACACCAGACCAAGAGTACTGGTCCGGTGGCACTGTTGGCTTGCCAACAGTGCTCGAGAAAACACACCACATTCACACGCAATCATCAGATGCAACGAAAGCGAATCATACGTAAAGACACGAAACAGGAAAGCTAAACATCAGGAACTGCGAAACGTTCCCCTGATCCTATTTTGCTTTCTGCGAAACTTCCTGTCGGGCCGGCATCGGATGCTCTGGCGAATTGGCATCCGGCTTCCGCTTCAGCAGCTCGGACAGCTGAAAGCTGAAATATTTCTGGTTCGCAGCCGGCTTCCCGTCACTGCTGGCATTCGCCACCCACAGCTTCGTCGACTTCGGCTCAAACAGCACGTTATGCAGATTCGACTTCATCGCCACCGGACGGCTCATCAACTCAATTGCAGACTCAGCCGTGAACTTGCCATACCCGTCTTTTACCCGTTTGGAAAGTTCCTGGTAGCGATCCCCGGCGGACAGCAGGGCTGCATCTTTGACGGGGTTCGGCAATAGAGGATGAAATTCCCCCGGCTCAATCAGTTGCAGCTTTTCCCAGCTGGTCGCCATTCCAACCGACCGATTCGTTTTGCCGTCGGCGATCACGTAATAATATTCGCAAGTCCGATAGTTATCCTTAAAGACGGCAATCGCTTCGTCCAGATCTTTGGCAGTCTCCAGCACCTCACGTACGAGGAACGCCATCGGCACACCGGCCCAGTGTCCCAGGCCACGGCCTCCCATTTCGCCGATGGAAACCGACTGCATATTCATCCCGGTCACCGAACCGATGAAACCGGCATAGGTCACATTCACGAAAGGGATGCCCCCTTCCGGTTCCGCCACCACCAGCACCGCATGATCCTGCAGACCCCAGTCGCAGGCATAGTCCAGCACGCGACCATGAAAGAGTGTGCCATCTTTGGTCGCGGAGTTCGCAATCGAAAACCCGCTGCAGTGAAACATCTCGGGAATGAAATTCGTCGCCCGCACATCTTCGTAGGCAATCTCCGCTCCCGCGGCCAGACCCCGCATTTCATCAACATACTTCTGAGGCGTGTAAGGCTTCTGAATCTGAATCACCGTTTCAATCGCCTGGCGCGGTTTGAGCTTCACCAGACCGAAATCTACCAGCGTGGTCTCCCCCTTCTCATTCAACAGGTTATACATGTTCTTACGAATATGTTCCTTCAGCAGCACCCCCTGCTGGTACCCCATTTCATAATGGGTCCCTTTCAGATGCAGCACCAGATAGCCGTCCACCTTCTCCAGCCAGCCCTCACCACAACGGCCAATCGTCTGGGCCGAGGCAGGCCGCGACGTAAGACAGACCAGAGCTAGAAACAGTAGAAGACAGAAACCTGAGAAACGGCGCGGATTACGAAGCATGAGAAGATCCTTTGCACTTTTCAGAACGATCGGAAGTGATTGATATGAAGTGAATTCCGGTCAGCCTCATTATGCCAGATTCACTCACAGATACAAAATGATTTTTTCAGGACACGCTGAAAAATGAACATAAACTCAGTTTTCAGACTCTGACCACAATTCAAACCCCCCTTGGACTTGCAAACGGCTACCGGAATGTGTGAAGATTGACGCCACAAAGCCCGGTAAGTTACTGTAGATACCTTACCTCTCGGGTTTCAGTTTCAAAAACTCAGCAGATACAGCGCAGTTGCTGTCCGGCTGAGTTTACGCCTTCTCTTCAGCTCCTTGTTAGCAGTCCCTATGTTTCGAGTCCTGGGTAATACTGTCGTCCGCTACTGGCAAGTCTTTCTTGTCATTTGGATCCTGGTTTTGGCCGGAGTCTCCTACGTTGCGCCTGAGTGGTCCAGTGTAGTTCAAAACGGGGAATTTGCTTTCATGCCCGCCGATTCTCCCAGCCTGCAGGGAGAAAAACTGTTTAAGCGCGCCTTCCCCGATGACCTGCTCGCCAGCAGCATCGTGCTCGTAGTCCGCCGCGAACATGGCGATCAGGGACTCCGACCGGCTGACCTCAAATTCATCGAAGAGAAACTGAAACCCCGGCTGGAAGAAATTGCCGAAGAACAGGGTGGCTTTGCCACAGAGCGCAAAGATAACAACTCCCAGACGACGACATCCAACATCTCGCGTATCCGCACCTATACTGATAAATCGATCGGCGACCTGTTGCAGAGCGAAGACAACAAAGCTTCGCTGGTGATCGTCGAACTCTCGACCGAGTTTCTCGACCAGAGTAACGGCAAAACCGTAGAGAGCATCGAGAACCTGATTCAGAACGATGAAGAGTTCAAACAGTCCATCGAGCCGGGCCTGGATATTTCGCTGAGCGGAATCGCCACCGTCGGACGCGACATGATCCGGGCCGCCAATCAGAGCGCCGAAGCGACCGAACTCTGGACCGTCCTGCTGGTCATCCTGCTGCTGGTCATTATCTATCGTGCTCCCATTCTGGCACTGATTCCGCTGTTTACCGTCTTCGTCTCTGTCAAGATCGCCCTTTCGGTACTGGCGATCCTCGGCGACTGGGGCTGGGTCGGGCTCTTCTCCGGCATTGAGGTCTACGTCACCGTGATCCTCTACGGAGCCGGCGTCGATTACTGCCTGTTCATGATTGCCCGTCACCGCGAAGAACTCGAAAAAGAATGCACCTTTAAAGAAGCCATTTCCAACTCGATCGCCACCGTCGGCGCGGCCCTGGCTGCCAGTGCCGGAACCACGATGTGCGGGATCGGCATGATGGTCTTCGCCCAGTTCGGCAAGTTTCAGCAGGCCGGCGTCGCCATGGCACTCAGCCTCTCCTTCGTACTGATGGCCTCCCTGACACTCTCCCCCGCCCTGCTCTGCCTGGCGGGACGCTTCGCCTACTGGCCGCAAACCTTCAACGAACGCGTCGCCATCTCCGCCGGCTGGCTCACCCCCTCCAGTGTGATGGCCCGCCTGATGCAGCGCAACTGGGCCGGCTCCCTCTGGGAAACCGTCTCGCAGGCACTGCTCAAAAATCCCGGAAAAATCTGGCTCTCCACCTTCCTGGTTCTGTTCCCCTTCGCTTTGATCAGCCTGGCCTGTTATGGCAATTTGAGCTACGGGCTGCTCTCGGAACTGCCCAGCGAAGATCCCAGTGTCGTCGGCACCAAAGCCGTTCAGGGGCACTACCCCGCGGGTGCCACCGGCCCCCTGACGCTGCTGTTTGAGAACCCGGAGATCAACTTCTCCGATTCCGAAGGCCGCGACGCCATCGAACATCTCACCGCTGACCTGCTGAAGCAGAAGGAAGAGCTCGGCATCGCGGATATCCGCAACATGACCAAGCCGTTTGGTATCGGCGCTGCTGACGAAATGGAAAAAGCCAAAAACCTGACCGGCTTGAAGAAAATCGGTGCGCTCAGCCGCATCAAGTTGATTAAAAATTATTACGTCAGTTCCGAACCCGAACTCGAACATCATGTCACCCGCATGGATCTGATCCTCGAAAAAGATCCCTTCTCGCATGACAGCATGATGCAGCTCGAACGCGTGAAAAAGGCCGTCAATAAAGCACTGCCCGATGAACTGAAAGGCAAAACCGATCTCTACTACATCGGCGCTACCGCCAGCATCAGTGACCTCAAAAACGTCACCGATCAGGACCAGGCCCGCATCGATGTCCTTGTACTGGTCAGCGTGTTTGTCATCCTCGTGATTTTGCTCAAACGCCCCGCGATTTCTGCCTACCTCATCGTCAGCGTCTTTTTCAGTTACCTGGTCACGCTGGGTATCACCTTCGCCGTCTTCTGGGCACTCGACCCGCAAAACTTCGCCGGGCTCGACTGGAAAGTCCCCATGTTCCTGTTCACGATCCTGATTGCGGTCGGCGAAGACTATAATATCTATCTCATCACCCGCATCGACGAAGAACAGAAACGCCTCGATCCGGTTGAAGGCGTCATCTCCGCTCTCAAGAGTACCGGCGGCATCATCTCCAGCTGCGGGATTATCATGGCAGGCACATTTTCCTCCCTGATGGCAGGCACACTGGTCGGCATGCAGCAGCTCGGCTTTGCCCTCGCATTCGGCGTCCTGCTCGACACCTTCATCATCCGCCCGATCATCGTCCCCGCCTACCTGATCATGCTCTATCGCGGCTACTTCGGCTCCTGGGGCAAGTACCTCGGCGCCGCCCAGTTCCTGGAAACCAAACCCCAGCCCGAACTCGACACCTCCCATACCAAATAACCTCATCAGCTCTCTTCGAGCAGAAATGAGTAACCCCGAATGCAATTCGGGCCAAGCGCGGCAAGCAGGAAGTCCCAGAGAAAACAGACAGACCAGAATCAGCGCACCTCACCAGAAAATGCAGGGTGCAGGCCTGCGTGCCTGCCCGCCGAACGAGGTTCAATCCAGAACCAACGCCACAGGGGCCACAAAAAATACGCACCGGGTAACCCCGGATGCAATCCGGGGTGAGCACAGCGAACAAGAGGTCGCAGCTCAACCCCACAAACCTGAACCAGCCCACCAACCCATTCCGTAGGGCGCGGGCCCATGTGCCCGCCCGCCTGGTGATATTCGACTCGAGGAATCTTCCATTGGAAACACATCTCACCCCCGTACAAAATCCAATCGGGTAAGCCAGAATAAAATTCGAGCCGAGCACAGCGCGCAGCAAACTGACGGAATAAACACACGAACGCCTCCATCATTCTCCCCACCTCTCACTAACTCCCGGTGTTTCACTGTCGACTCGCCCGACAGTGCTGCTTGCATAAACATATCCCACCTCAAAATACCAACCTGCTACTGAATAAACTGGACTTGATCCACCCTCCCCGAATCGTAAATTGTTGCAATTGTGCTTCGCGCGCGAGGCGGACGATGCGAGCACGGAAACACGACGAACAAGTGACTCAGAAACACCTGAATCGCCGTCGATTTTTCCAGTTTTTCACCAGAACAGAATGAATCGGTTAAAGATGTCTCGTACATTTTCAAATCATTTCGGAGCACTTTCAGAGCAAATCGGAGCAAACTCACAAGAAACTCAAGACAACTCACAGTAAACTCAGAGCACAAATTCTGCTTGACCCCTGCGCCCTTCATCAGAATGAAACACATCCCGAGGCAACGAAAACATGCCCGACAGAAATCGCAATGAACAGCAGTTACAGAATAATCCATCCATGATCATTTCCCGGAGAGGCACATAACCAGCATCACTGACAACCTGTACCAGCAGAATATTTCGTGTCTTTCGTGCTTTTCGTGGTAGTAAACCGCGTAGCGTGCCGGCCGTTTAAACACAAAGAGAAATCCTACACATCGGCACCAGCCAGTCCAGAGAAATTCAACCAGTGCACGTCACGCACTAGTGAAAAGGCAGGGTAACCCCGGATGCAATCCGGGGTAAGCGCAGCGAACAAGAGGTCGCAGAGAAAACTGACAGACCAGAATCAGCGCACCTCACCAGAAAATGCAGGGGGCAGGCCTGCCTGCCCGCCGAACGAGGTTCAATCCAGTACCAACGCCACAGGGGCCACAAAAAAACGCACCGGATACGCCTGGGGTGCCACACAACGCGGGTAACGACTTTTATTCAAGATAGATTTTCGCCAGTTTTTTTTGATCCGTTGTTGCCTGAATGATAGTTGGTTTTCCGCATTGCCGTTTCCTTTTCTTACACGGATGTCCCCGGCTTGCTTTTCTGTTATTCGGCCGTTTTTCTTCGGCGAGCACGGATTGCGAAAGCAGGTCGGTTAATGGCGCCCATTGCTGAGCATGGCAGGCAATTATCGTGACAGCCTGAGAAAACACACGAATCACTTTGATCGGACTGAGTTTTTTGAGATTCGTTCCCTGCTTATGCAACATGTCTTTTCCGACAAATAACGCAACCCAGATTCCGATCAGAGTCCAGTTTAATTCTGTGATGACATTTACAGGCGTCTGGCAACATAGCTTGCTGCGTTCACAGGATTGTTTTACTGAGCGGAAGAAAACCTCAATCCCCCATCTTTGACGATATAATTTACAGGCACATGCATCGGTCATTTCTAATTCGTTGCTCACCAGGTAGATCTTGTTCCTGCCATTATGGATCTGGAACAGACGCAGGACCAGCGGGCTTTGGTCTCGACGCTGCATAGAGTCGGGCCAGTAATAGACGAAGCCATCACGAATTTTCAACTGACCAAGTGATTTTAACAGGGTTACGTTCGAACCAACACGAAACAGGAAAGAATGCCCTGACTCCATGATGGCTGACCACAGCGGAGCACCTGTATATTGCGCATCCCCAACCAGTCGGACATTTTCTGGAAGGGATTCCAGCATTTCCCGGGCCGCAATTCGCTCACTGCCAGCTGCCCCCTGAATACACCAGCGAAACGGTAACCCACTGCCCAGATGCCAGAGCACGGTCGTTAACAGTTGAACGGTTAACGCCTTGGATTCATCGGCTTTTTTGCGGTATTTCGCCGACCTTCTATGATGGATCCCTGGTGCAAATTCACGCTGATTGGCTGCTGAGCGAGGCGCAGAGAACTTGGTGGCATCCACGGCCAGAGTGACTTTGCCTGCTGTGGTTCGATAGCCCTTCCATTGTCCCAGTTTTGAGGAAAGATGTTGAATCACCAGATCCACCAATGGCTGTCCGTAGTTCGCCAGAGCTTTCATCAGCCCTTGTCGTGTCACTGTCGTCGAAACCTGAAAGAGCTCACCGGCAACCGTGTAGGCCGTTTTTACCCTTTCGCCAAGTGTTCCTTTGGCAGTCCAGCCCATGCAGAGAATGGCAACCGCAGCCAACCAGCCCGGATCCAGAGAGGCATTGCCGTGACGTACCAGGGAAGACGTTTCGCAGGGAATCAGCCTGTCAAAAATCGCTTTCATTGACTGAATATTTATGCGAAGATGCTCGGTATCTTGATGCGGCATTCCAAGAGTCCTTTCTTGGCATGAGTGCAATTTGGTTAGCACCTGCATTAAACAACCTAACGGTTGTCCGCATCAAGATTTATTTAACTTACACAGAATCGTTACCCGCGTTGGGTGCCACAGTTGGCTTGCCCAACTGTGCTTTAAGAGCAGAGAAAAGCACATCAGAAAGCACTAAAATCCCGGATGCAATCCGGGATTGCCAGCGGGTGGCACCGTTGGCTTGCCCAACGGTGAAAATGAGAGCAACAGATCAGATCACCTGGTACATCCTGCAGTAGATCATCAACAACACCTCAACGCGGCGTATGAATAATCATCTCCGGCAGCGCTGCCGACCGTGATCCCGGAACCGGCGGATTATCGGCCGGACGAAACGTAAACACGGCTGAGAACTTGGGCTGATCCGTAAAGTTCCGCGTCGCCGCATGGAACGTCCGGCAGTGGAAAAACAGCACATCTCCGGGATGCAGCTCTGCCGCCACACCGGTCTCGATCAATGCCTCATTCTCCGGCAGATCCGGACGGAGAAAGATCCGCTCGTCCAGCCGGTCGGGTGTGAACTCCATCCGATGCGTACCCGGAATCACTTTCAGGCAACCGTTCTCCAGGTTCTCGTCGCCCAGTGCCACCCAGACGCTGATCAGCTCTTTTCGCTCGAACGACCAGAAACGGATATCCTGGTGCCACAGCGTATCGCTGCTGAACTGGGGCTGCTTGGTCATGATGCAGTTATGGTGTGCCAGCGGCATCACATAGTCGTCTCCCAGCAGTGGGGCCAGCTTGTTCACAATCGCCGGGTGGTTCACCAGTTCGGTAAAGCTCATCCCCCGGCTGTGGGCCTGTTTCAGCCGTCGCACGGTCTCCCCGCCAATCACCTGCCGCGACGCGGGCGAACCGGGATACTCGACATCGGCCTCATACTCGACTGGCTCCTGCACCTGCGCCAGCCCCTCTTTCGTCGCCGCCAGCATCTCCTGCCGCAGCGATTCGGGACAGAGATTTCGAAAAATCAGATAGCCGTCCTGCTCGAATTTTTCCAGTTCTTCCGCAGTCAGCCGCTCCTGGGACAGGGACTGTGATGGTGATGCCATGGTTTTTCACTCTGATCATAAAGACACACGCCGGCCACCGGATCACTCACGCCAGATCCGGCCCGGCTCATGCCGTTATCATACAATTCCAATTTGGAAAATTAAAGTAGTGAAATTAAGTTATCTGCCCGATCTCCCTCTGAAGCTCTGTCACCCCCGACCTCAGCGTTCGAAATCAATCGACGGCGACTCCACCCGGCCACCCCAGAATTTCGTAATCGCTGCAAACCGGGAACGTTTCGCCAGGAAATCGTAGCGTTCCTTATCAGCATTCACCTCGTAGACATAGCGCACCCTCAAGCGACCTGGAGGTAACTTGAGCGTCCAGATCTGCTCCGACGTCGGTTGGCTGTCCAGGGGCACCGTCAAGTCAAAGGCAATCCGGTCTCCCTCCCGCAGCACAAATTCATCTCCTGGGGCGATCACCAGATATCCCGCTCTCCACTGATCTAACAGTTCCCCGCTCTCATCCATGAACTGCAGCCCCGTCACCTCCGGATAAGGCAACAGCAGCCGCTCACTACTGGAATAAAACGCCAGACGAAACACCGGCTTTTCGTCGCGTAATCCCAGATACTCCAGGTCCAGTTTCAGTCCCATATCCATCGATGACTCCTTTTGAAATTCCATATAGAAAGACACGCCATCTGTCGATGACACACGTTCGTCGCTCGCACGACGATAAAAAAGAAAGGGGGTTTCCCCGAATGCAATTCGGGGTGAGCGCAGCGAACAGGAAACTGACAGAGAAACAGTTCCCTTGAATGGCACCAGAGGAAGCCGAAAGCAGCTCCGGGTGGTACCTGAGTCATCCGGAATGACACCCTTCTCAGATCAGGCCCGAACGGTGGATCACAAGTTGATCGCTGCCCGCCAGTAACAGGCTTACCGCCAGTCCCAGTGCCCGCTGAAAGAGACGCGTCTCCCCACTGGCTGTCAACAGCACAAAGGCATTCCCGGTCTCGTTCTCCCTCTGCTGGCTGATCGAGACGGAATCTCCCGCTTCCGACTTGAGTTCCACCTGATAGCCACTCCCGGAGACAAACTCCGGCCACTCCCGAAAATGAGCGGCCAGATCAACGTCGAGGGCGAAATAGGATTCAATCCTGATATTGGGTACGTTCTTCATTTCGATTCAAATTTAAGTGAGCTCTTTCTCATTTTTTATCAGCTGCTACCGGCTGACATGCTGGTTAATCTGGAGTGAATACTCCACCGCCTCTCGTACTTCCTTATTTTCCTTCATCAATGACTCCAACTGTGTCTGAATCTCGGGAGATAATGGCTGCAGTTTTGAAAGTGCGACAGCGGCTTCCTGTTGAAAATGCCAGGGAGCCCCCTCCAGCAAAGCAGCGATGTCAGCGGCTGACTCTCTGGCCCCCATGTCACCCAGCGCCCGTGCTGCCATATATCCCATCCTTTGATCTTTCAGATTCGCCACCAGGGCCGGTATTGCCGGGCTGGCGTCAATTCCCCGCATACCATAATTGGAAAGTGCGTAAGCTGCATACCGCCGAACTTCACTATCCTGATGTGAAAGTGCACGCACCAGCGCCGCCACGACGTCCGCCTGGTACGCGGTACGATCGCCCTCAGTTTCTATGAGTTCGACATGTCCGAGTGACCAGGCAGCCGAGCTGGCCACCTGGGGAACGTCCGTATTGAGTTTGTCGATCAAGTCGGCCAGTGTCTCCTGATCTGCCTGACCAATCCTTCCGACACTCGATGCCGCCGCGGCGCGGATTTGTATCTCATCGGAATCGAGATACTCCCGACTCCATTTGAGTGCCTCCACATCACCGCGCTCAACGTGTTTCAGAGACCACTCGCGATAAATAATCCCTGCAATACGAAAGGCACCTGACATCTGCAGCCCCATCATCACAGCGAGCGCCATCACCAATGCGAGAATATAACGAGTAGCCATACAACACCTTTGTTGATTCAGAGGTCAGACTCAGTGGGACTTTCCCACTTCGCCCGGTACCGTGTGTTTGATTTCAGGAGCAGAAAAACCGGTCCGTAGAACACCAGATAAGGCACCCAGCCCAGGCCCATTGTCAGCCCCGGCAGTATGTTATCGACCTGTCCCGGCTGCACACTCATGCGTCCCCATACAATCAATGTTCCCCAGAACAGGAGCAGCCCCAGGCAAAAACCGGTCTCCCGCCAGACGGTCATCAGAATCAGGGGCACGATGAGCGTTGCCATCAACAACGGCAGCCGCACCTGCAGCCAGAGCACTGCTGGAATGACAACCGCCAGCATCAGCAGTATCAGTCCGCTCCGCGTCGAAATCGGTTTGGCTTCATGCTGCATACGCACATTTCCCAGGATTAAAAAAATGGACTCACCTTTACAGATTACTGTAATCCGTATGGTCGACGACACAGATCGCCTGACAACCTTCCGGGGACGACATGCTTTCATAAACAGAAATCCCAAATGCAGACCAAAGGGCTTCCGTTTCATCCATATAATACTGATCCATATCAATACCGGCCTCTTCAGGGAGTGGCGCTCCCTGCTGCTGCATTTCGGTATTATTATTGATCACCTCGCGGCGCAACTCTCCCTTTTCAAAACACCAGAAACAGGCACATCCACCTGCAGTTTCGACAACGAAAGAGAGAACCGGCCCCATCTCGTTGCTCAACACAGCCAATTCTTTGTCAGAAGCTGGCAGAACGTATGTGGGATCAAACAGCAGCGTCCAGGGACCATCCTGCCAGAGAAGATAGACGGTTTTACCAGGATTGTCTTTGCGCCAGGCACTGGCGGAGACAAACTCCTCGTGCGTGTCTTTCCATTCCCAGATGGAATCAGTATCAGGAAAATCACCCGCTGCATCCACGATCTCCAGGTGAGGAAACACCTGCGAAAAAGCTTTCAGAAACTCAGCAACAGAAGATTTTGCTGCAATCAAACCAATATGCATGCCCACGATTCAGATTCCCTCTACAATCACTTGGAAAATCAATTTATCTCATTATTGCCACTACAGATTTTCCGCACCTGTTCCAGAAACCAGCCGTCGGCACCGTGCAGCTCAATCTCCTGATCCAGCGGAAGCCAGTACAATTCGAACAGAATCGGCTGCAAACTCCCGTCCCCGGGCGTCTCTTCCCACTGTTGCCAGCGATCTGTCCGCACCCCATCATACTGCACATGGTAATACCATGCATCAATGATTTCCGGTTTTCCGAATGGTTCCAGATCAATGGTCTGACGGGCGATCAGCGTGGGCTTCGAAAAACCGTCCAGCCCCGTCTCCTCCCGGGCTTCCCGCAGTGCTGCCTGTGCGGGATCTTCGCCCGCTTCGATGGTCCCTCCCGGAATCTGCGTTCCCGCTTTCGGCACCGCGACATGATCAAACACCAGCAGCGCGCCTTCACAGGTGAGATACACAAAGACCCGCTGACGGAGATCCGACGGGGGAGTGCAGGCGTCATCACCGGAAGTCAAAGCGTCACCCATTTTCCCGGTGCACAATCAACTCCAGTTCGGTGCGGGGTTCCAGAATTCGCGGTTTGACAAAATCCGGTTTAAGCGGCAGATCAGTCAAATCAGACAGCGAACACCATTCGAAGATTTCCAGGTCGTTCTCTTCTGTTCCCGCCAGCGCGTCACCGTGCCAGGCGACCTCGTAATAGGTACTCAGTTCGTGAAAGTTCTGACCTTCCAGTTCGAAGAAGTTCTCCGCCGCAATCACCGGACGCAGTACTTCAAACCCCGGCCCGATCTCTTCGATCAGCTCCCGATGCACCGCGGTCAGCGAATCTTCATTGACCTTAATCCGTCCCCCCGGCAGATACCACCAGTCCCGATCGACCGGGCGGCACAACAGCACCTCGTCTTCCCGACGCACAATCGCCGCCACCCGCAGATTGATGCGGTATTCATTCAGATCCAGAGTAATATCAGTCATGAGAACTTATTTCTGCTTCCGGGGCTGCACTTTCACCCAGTCAAAGAGATTCGATCAACTGTAAATCAGATTCGTACTTTACAGAGGGTGCCCCCGAATGAAATTCGGGGTTGGCGCAGACAACAGGAAAATGATAGAGCTTGCGGACGATCCAGAAAGCACGAGCGATCTATGAAGATTCAATAGATAGGTTAGTTTTCCCGATATTGGCAATCAACCCTGACAATTTCCTGCTCGCTCCGCTCAGTCATTCACTTTCAACTCTTTGGGATCAGGCAGTGCACAACGCTAATAATCCACTTCAAAATGCCAGCCGATCCCTGCCTCCGCCGCCTGGCTCAACAGCCGCTGGCATTCCAGTAAATCTTCCAGCACCCCCTCCGCCTGCCCCGCGGGTTGCAGCATTAAGGCCCGTACGGTCGTCAATCCCTCTTCTGCAGAAAACTGACGGAGCTCGGGCAGTTCCATCTCGTCCGGGTCTGCGCCTTCATCTTCCAGGAACGCGGCTGCCTCGTCCGGATCAATACTGAAAAACTCAGACAGCGGACGCACGCCCTGCTCTCGTGCCACCTGGTCCAGCGCCTCGATCGCGCGGGAGAGCGCCTTCCCATCCATGGAGGAATCGACGCCCTCCAGTTCCCGTTCCAGTACGACAAATAACGCGGCTCCCATCGGCGCTCCTTCAGTTCGGCAGCAGTTTCATCACATGTTTCCAGCCAAAGCGTTTGGCCAGAGTGTAAGGCGTATCGCCTTCCGGCGTTTTCAATGTCGGATCGGCACCATGCTCCAGCAGCAGTTTAACAACAGTCGCGTTTCCCGCCAATGCGTCGCGGTGCAGCATCGTCCAGCCCTCGTCATCGGTCGCCGTCAGCATCTCCTTCGATTGCTGCAACGCCTCTCTCAGCGACTCTTCCATGTTGACACACATCGGATGCTCGATCATGTTCTGCTTGCGTTCTTCCGGGTCGATCACGGGCTGCTTGCCAAACAGGCGTCCCAGGAAACCGACCGGCTCAGTCGGCACATACACCACTTCGATCGCTTCCGGATCGCCGAACTCCATGCCCCACGCCTGGTCGTGCGCCCGTCTCTCGCTGGCTGGCATCCGCCCGCGGATCAGGTTGACGGTGAATCCGCCATAGGCGCGTCCATTGATGGCATAGATCCAGTCCGACAGCGCCGACATCGGCTCACAGATCGGATCCCCGGCTTTGACACTGGTCACCCACTCGGGGTCGTTATTCAGGATCCCCCTGATCTCCCGGCCGTTACATTCGATATCGCTCACCCACATGTGTTCGGCTTCGGGATCGTCGGGGCCCATATCCGCATCGGAGAACCCTATTTTCACCGCAGCGAAATCCAGCCCCGGAATAATCCGCCGCCGCTCCCACGACAGCTCACGCCAGAAATACTTGAACGTCTTCCGCGCCTGTTTCGTCGCGGCCAGCATCTCTGGATCATTCCCCTGACTCAACGCAATGTTTTCTTCAAGCCCCATCGCAATCACCCTCGCTTTCTCTGAACCAGGAACAGTGAAATCAACAAGTGTCGCCAACAGTGAACCAATCGTGACACGATTGCGCCGTCAAAGCAAGAAAATAACGCGAAAACCGGCGAACGACTCTCTTGACGACGAAAAGAATGGGTGCCCTCGAATGAAATTCGGGGTTGTCGCAGACAACAGGAAACGGAAAGAGAACACGCTGCATTCAGAAACAGAAATCGCTACATATTTAACCGTAGGGGCGGCGCCTGTGTGCCCGCCCGCCTGGCGATGACCTGGATGAATTACACATCTGATGGGACCAGATATCGCTTTCACTCGTCACCATAAAACGACGTCGATACCGCGGGCCGCCACACAGGGCGGCCCCTACGATCGAAACTCGCCTCTCCTGTACTCAATTCACAGGCCCAGCGGAATTCTCTCACATGAACTTCGTTCCCAGTTCATGGTCGTGGCTCAGCAGCGAGGTAAACTCATACGGATCGTCCACGCCCAGCAGGCGGGCCAGGCGAAATCCCTGCGGGATGATCCAGAACGGCGTCTCTTCCGCAAACGGCACCATCGCATCGGAGAGGTTATAAAACGTCTTTGCACAGTATTCTTCAAACGTGTACTGCGACTGCCCCTGGCGATTCCCGCTGCGTTCCGCATTCTGTCGCTTCTCGCGAATCCGACCATGCAGTTCATGCCCCTGGTTCCAGGTCTCCGCATCGCGACTCATCAGGAACAGCTCTGACAGCGTACCTTTATCCTCGCAATGCTGCATAAAAAAAGCGAGCATCTCTTCAATGTACCGGGCTGTCTGTTCTCGTGTCATTTTGATCCAGCGACTGTTTCAGGGATGCGACCTCGCACTTCAGGAAATCTCCTGCGAATGAACGCCGTTATCCACCGGCTCCGACGACAGCAGCCAGGTCAGTGCCGGCGTCAGCTCGGCCCGCCAGGGAGCAATCGCATGCCCCCCCTTGTACTGCTGATACATCACCGTCGCCCCCTGATCCTGAAACCGTGCGGCTGCCCATTCGACCCCTTCAATCTGCGAGATCTCCTGGTACAGCCCCGACGGGGGATGCGTCACCTCGGTCTCAGTTTCCTGATCGCCGACACTCAGCCAGAACCGCGTGTGATTCAGAGGCAGATCCGGATCCTGCTGGGCCAGCCACCAGAATGAACCGGACTGGCACAGCGCCTGGGCAAACAGCCCGGGATACTGAAACGTGAGATGTGCCGCCGCCAGCCCGCTCAGGCTCAGGCCACAGATCAGGTTCCCGGTTTCCCGGACATTGGTCCGGGCACGCACCCAGGGAACCACCTCTTCTGCCAGATACTCCGTATAACGCGGATCACAGAGGTAATCCCGCTGGCGGTCTTCACTACTGACATGGGCCACAAACGCGAGCGTCATCGCGGGGATCTGGCCTGTGGTCATCAGCTTGCTGAGGATCGGCAGACAGTCCATATCGCGCAGATAATGTTCGGCGTCCAGAAACAGACAGAGCGGATGCACGCTGTCCTGCGGCCCCGGTACCAGCCAGAGGTTCCGGGTGTAGTCACCAGAAGCGGAGGTCATGACTTGAGGCGCAGGAGTCACTGTACTGCTCTTTCAACTGGATACGCTTCACGCCGGACACCCCCGTTTCGAGAACGGGAGTGCGACTGAAGCAGGGCGGATAACTGTCTGACTATCATGACAGAATTGACCGGATTTGCAACTTTTTTTTGCCGCCGAGACCTGCACCTGGAGAAAGCAGGGAATCAACTCGATCCCACCGATCAGGTCTCTCCAGACCTGTCAGCGTCGAACAGTGACGACCCATTTGCCGTCTGCGTGAACGGTAATCTCCCCCGATTTCACGTCCACTGCCACGTTCTTTGCCGCGGTATCAAGATAAGCGACTCGCTGGCCATCCACGTCCACTCGACCGGGGGTGACCTGAATTTTGAATCCCGCCGTTTTAATGGACACCGTATCTTTTTCATAGCGAGACTCTAAATTCCAGCTGTCGGAGTGCGTCGTCACCGAACGACCGCTGGGCAGCGTACCGCTGCTGGAACCACCATTTAACGCCGCCAGCACCACGCCACCCACCACCAGAACGAACAACATAATCCCAGCAAATATGCCGCCCCATAGTAACCAGGATCTGCTTTGAGTCTGCTCTGTCATATCCACCTCCTGCATGTGAACAAATTTACGGATGCAGATCTTACCCTTTCAGCAAACTGAGGTCAATCAAATTCGGATTCCGGTTTCCGGTTCCGTTTCATCCATCAGAACTTCCTCCGCGCTCAGAACGATTCCATTGTCACCGATTAACCATAAATGACCGTCTCGCCGCGTGAGAAGTCATGCCCCAGCAGAATCTGTTGCAGAGCCCGGGCAATCTTCGCGCCTCCCTTCTCTGAGGGCTCAATCGGCGAAATCTCGGCATAGTCCACACTCTCGGTACAGACCAGTCGTAAATCGAGTACGGGCACGCGAACCCGCGCCGCTTCCCGCACAATCACATCATTAAACAGTGACAATGCCATCTTCTCGATCGGATTCAGTCCGGGTACCGCATCATAAATGGTGCAAGTCACTACAGGGAGCTGCACTTTAGCCAAAGCTTCCAGCATACTCTGATAATGATTTCGGAACAGATACTGGGCTCCGACAAATTCCGCGAGCAGTTCCTCGGAATCGGGATTAGGTGAATTCACCATCGGCGTATATTCGAGGGCATCATTCCCCCCGGCACTGACGATCAGATGAGTCGCATCACCGGGTACATCGTGGAGCTGCCGGGAGACATTGTTCAAGAACGAACCGTCTGTGGCGAGTATACTCGCCCGCCATTCTCGCGGGAGACGGGCGCGCAGCAATTCGATCACCGGCGATCCGCCTGCCACGTAGGCCCCGTTATCCAGAATGGAATCTCCCAGTAAGACAACATGATTCATTTCTATCACCTTCGTTCCTGTTACTTGAACTGCTCCCGCGTCCGCCGATTCAACTGCACTGCCACAATCACCACCAGCAACGAGATCACCGATAATACAACACTCGCCCAGACATGCGGGCTCAAATTCATCTGATTTCCCATCTGCTGCAACATGATCACAATACAGATTGCTCCCACGGCACCGCCGATCCGCTGCGTGATATTCACCAGCGTCGCCGCATCCCCCATCTGTTCCGCAGTCACCGCCGTGTAGGCCGCTGTCATCGCGGGCATCTGCGCCAGCGCCAGACCCGCGCCCCGCATCGCCAGGGCAATCAACAATACCGGCGGTGACAGAATCTGGGAATGCAGAAAGGGCAGACTCGAACAGAACAGCAGTACCGCGCCCCCCAGCGAAACCTTTCCCGCGCTAAAGCGGTCCGTCAGCGTCCCGCCCACTGGCAGCGCCAGCGCACTGGCCAGTCCCATCACCAGCAGGAGCAGCCCCGTCCGCGTCAGACTCAGCTGCATTTCATGCTGAAAATAGAGGGGCAGCAACAGCAGCGCCCCATACATGTTCGCCCCGGTCAGCCCGGTCGTCAGTGTGGCGGTCGTGAAGGTTTTGTTCCGCAGCAGGCGCAGGTCGATCAGCGGAGCGGGCACACGAAACGCATGCAGCGTAAACGCCATCCACAGTACCAGCCCCACGAACATCGCACCGAACGTCAACACCGTTCCCCCGGAAACACCGGTCTCGGTACTCCCGTACAACAGCAGCGGCAGGCCGAGGCTGATCAGCAGAAATCCCCGGCTATCCAGCCGCTGACTCCGGTCCATCCGCCCCCCCGGCACCAGCCTGCGGGCCGCCAGGAGTGTGATGATTCCCAGCGGCACATTGATCCAGAACAGCCACCGCCACGAAGCTTCTTCGAGCAGCACGCCCCCCACCGCGGGACCGATCGCAGGTCCCATCGCAATCACCAGCCCCAGGAGACCCATGATGCGTCCCAGTTCCTTTTTCCCGGCCGTTGAGCCGATAATCGCCTGACCGGCAGGAACCATGATGCCCCCCGCCAGCCCCTGCAGCACCCGCGCGACAATCAGGCTGATCGGTTCCGGGGCCAGTGCACACAGCGCTGAAGTGATCACGAATGCAATCAGGCTCCCGCCCCATGTGCGACCGTAACCAAAGCGTTTTCCCAGCCAGCCCACAGTCGGCAGCGAGACCGCCAGGGCACACAGATAGCCGGTTGCCACCCACTGCACCAGCGTCAGCGTCGACTGCAGATCGGAGCGGATCGATTCAATCGCCAGATTCGCCACCGTGGAATCCAGCATTGCCATGAACGCCCCTGCCCCGGTCACCACCGAGATCTTCCACGTCAGAACAGGAATGCGCGGAGGTGCGGTTGTGGTCTTACTCATGAAATCAAAACGATTCTGTATACTTAAGACGTCGACGCAACCGGTTCCAGCAGATACCTGCCAAAGGGGTTCTCAAAACATTCCTCGTCCGCATTGATCCAGTCGTCTTTTCTGAAGATGCGATAATAAGGCGCATCGGCACTCGTCGAAAACGTATGCCCGTCTTCAAATTCGGGAGATTCACACATCTGGTAATGATTGAACTCTGTCAGCAGATAACCGGCCTCACGGTTATCAACGGTTGTGGGTACCGCCGCGTCAGGCAGACCGAAGATATGCATGCCGGTGCTGTAAAAATGCGTCTCACTTCCCACCAGCATCACATGCGACTGCAGCAGGTCCAGCGTATTCTCCGCAAAGTTTTTCGCCCGCCACTCCCGTGCAGAATGCGCGACACCCGAATTTTCGAATTTGACTCCCAGCCCGCCACAATCCAGACAGACATTGATCAAAGCATGCAGCCGGTACAGTTCATCCAGGCCCGTCTGCGACCAGATCAGATACAACACACTCTGATGCGTGTCCAGTTCCGCGACGTCCTCTCCGGTGATGGTTCCCTGTCCTCCCAGTTGAAAAGCCAGCGATATCTGCTCGTCACGTTCGTAAAACTCACCTCGTGATGAAAAAGAAGGCTCTGCTGACATCAACATGTCAGCAGCATACAGATACTTCAGGCCGGACACTTCCACAAGCTTCCTCCTGAATTCTCCCGGCCCTTTTAACGGCATCGGAATACAGACGATGGTTTCCACCGGCATCGCTCCTCTCTGATTGAAATGATCCAAGCGGCTGTTCTGCGCAAAAATTAGAACGCAACGGGACTCTCTCTGCCTGCTCATCCAATCATCGTTGCTCCCCGTTCCGCGTGCAACCGGTAACCGCACCACGGTTCACAACCGGTCATGAAAAATCTGAAGGACCTGCCGTTCAAATTAAGGAAGCGAAACGACCAGCATTTCATTTCCCTGTTTCTGAAATTCATAAGGCACACGCCTGATCTGCACATCATATCCCTCCGCAGACAGTTGTGCCACGACCGGGTCCCGATGCCGGGACGGCGTCGATCCCAGTTCGAGTAATGGAAACACACGCACCTCACGGACCACCCGGCAAAGTTCTCGCAACGCAGCCAGATGAAACTCCAGGTCAAAGTGCGCGCTGTACAGAAACAGAAAGTGCGAGCAGAGCGCCAGATCAAATGTCTGCTCCTCAAACAGCAGTGCGGGTAGCGCCGCCTCCTGGTAACGACCGCATTCCTTCCCCGCCGGATAGTCGGCCAGGAATTCCTGCATCGCCGCCCTGCGGATCTCTCCCAGCTCCTCGACCGATCGCATCTGCTCCCAGACAAACTCGCCCGCGTTCTCCCGCGTCTGCTGTAACACGGTCTCGAACGTCTCCTCAATCCGCTGACTGATTTCCTCTACAGAGAACGCGTACAGCGGATCGACCGATACTACCTCGCCTCCCTGCCGGGTCAGTGTCGCGTTAAAACTGGCCGGCCCGTCCCCGCAGCCCAGAATCCGTTGCCCGAGTTCCACTGCGCCCAGGTCAAACATCGCCCGATATTCCTCAAACGAACGCCCCCAGGGGACCACCTGCTCCAGAGTAAATGCCATCGTCGGTTCCGGTTCTGTATCTCAAGCTAACTGAATTTGTCCGTCAGCAGAGACACAGCCCCGGACATCAGGTTCGATCCCGCCCCGGCTTACTTTTTCTTCACCTTAAACGACTTCAGCATCTGTTCGACATCGGGATAAATCTTGTCTTCTAACTCGGGCAGAATCGTGCTGACGATGAAATAACACTGGTTCCCGTCCATGAAGACCCACTGACGCCACTTCACATCTTTTTTGAAGATCGAAGGAATCATCGCTTCAAAGTACAGCGCCTGGAACTTCCCTACCGGCTTGATCTGCAGATCCTTGAGCGTTGCTTTCGGATTCATCTTCTGTGCCCATTCCAGCGAGACATCCTGTCGTATTTTGTCGAAAAATTTCGGGTCAGTCGGCGTCTTGTCTGAGGAATAGGTGCCCATCTCATAGATGTCCATCCCCACGCGAAAGCTGGGTGGCACATACATCACCCATGTCCCTTCGTCATTCGCTTTCCAGCCTTTGGCCAGCTTCACCTCAAACGGCTTTTCGCGTTTGGTTTTGGTGAATTCAAAAATCGCCAGCCCCTCGAACGGCCCCTTGTGATCGATTTCACTCTTGAAATAACGACTGCTCGGATCATATTTCCATTTCGAGTATGTCTGCAGCGCGATCGAATCGAGAAACTCTCGCAATGTCGGCCGGTAGGAAGCCGGGAAAGGTGAGAGCAGCGGAATCTTCGCAATTTCCTGATCAGGCGTCATCAGCCCGACCCCCGTCCCTAACTGCAGTCTGCTGGAGACCAGAAACATATTGGCAAACTGACGGAACGAATAACCGATGCTGCCTTTCACCCGCTGCTGCAGCAGTTCCTACAATTGCTTCGGCGTGAGCGGCTTGAGCGTCGCTTGCTTCTCCTCTGATTTCTTCTCCTCTGCCGGCTGCTCCTTTTTCGCTTCTGCTGTATCAGGCTCATCATCGGCAGCAGCCAACACCGTCGCTGCTTCAACCGGTTCTTCTGCGGCACTCAGTGCGCTCTCAGTAAAACAACCGGCCCACACCAGGATCACAACCAGAATCGATGCGGCTCTCATGAGCTTACCTCATTCAGACAGGGGACGCAGAAACGAGAACATTCAGACAGGTCCCCTATTATCGCTCTCCGCACGCGACGATCTCAAGCAGAAAACAGATCCACCGCCGTTCAGACCTCGTTCCCAAACTCGAACAGGCCAGCAAACAGTAACAGTGACACGCTTTACAGAGAATGGAGCAATCTCAAAAGAAACCACACCCGCCTGCCAGGTTCGACTCTCGTCCTGATTGTCTCCAACCGCATTTATAAAAATCAAAATCGGTCAAACATACGTTTCATCATCGAAATACTTCCACGGCAACAGTCCACACTGTTTTGCATAAGGAGTCTCATTTCCATCAGCGTCGATCTCATAAAACATTTTTTCCCGAGACCGATAGCGTCTCCCACAACTCCGACACTCGAATTCATCCTGAACCGGTGGCCCTGCATCCGTCCGCATATATTCCAGACAACGATTTTTCTTACATCCACAACAGCACCCGGGCAGGTCCCCCACATTCAGCTTATGCCAGATTGCAACGGCATAGAGTAAACCCACTGGAGTCCACCCCACAATCGTCGCCCAGAGAATTCCCTGCTTGATATTGCCACACCAAATGCCAACGATTGTCCCACAGATGGCACAGAGAAATATCCAGGCAGGAAGCAGGCCTACCATCGTGATCAGCCTCCTCGATTGAATGAAGCAACACCCGGCATCATCATATCATAATTCCTCGCCCCGCAACCGGTCCAACTGCTCGATCACCTCAAACACAAACCGCGTCTTCTGGTCATCAAAGGCAACACGGTCGCCGATCGTTTTCATGGCCCAGCCCCGCGCACTGCCGCCGTCCTGGCCGAACTCTTCTGACATCGCCGTCCAGTCACACACCATCTCGATCAAATCAACATCGGTCATCTCATTCGGATCGGCGTGGAATTCGGGATGGTGCCGGTTGGTCGTAAGATGATGCCGGATCGCCGCCTTCACCCGTGCTTCCATCCCGTCCGGATAAGTAAAGGGAATGTTCCGCCAGCGGCAGCGATGATATTCGGTCAGCCAGATATAGGGGACCCGTTCCTCAGAACTAAACTTGGACGCATCATGCACTTCGCCCCGCGCCACAAGTTCGGCCCCGCAGTCCCACTCCGTCGCCAGCAGAGACAGATTCCGCCGCACCCGCTCAATATGGGCGTGTGTCCGGCGTTCATAAAATGTCACCATCTCCGGCGTCGGTTCCTGCAATGCTCACTCCATTCTGACTGTTTTCCAGCTTCCCAAAAGCAGATCCTGTTTTCATACACTTACGATGATAGTGACAGATTCACATCCAGCAAACACGAAGATATAAAAAATGGGTATGCCCGAATGCAATTCGGGCCGAGCGTAGCGAGCAGGAAACTGACAGAGTTGTTCGCAATCTATGTAAAAATGAGATTTCTATTGAATCGCCACCAGGTCCCTGCTGGTACGCATACTCTGCTGGTTTCCTGTTGTCTGCGACAACCTCGAATTGCATTCGAGGTCACCCGTAGAAGTTCAAGAGAACAAATCGATCCCCACCTGGCGGGCAATCTGTGGATCCTCAGGAACATAAACCTGTTCGACGGGCATCTGTAATTCCCCCTGGTCCCAGGTCGCTGCAAATGGACGCTGAGCTGCCACGAACTCACTCATATCGAGGATCTCCAGAACTTCTTTTTTACCATATTGTTCCAGTGCTGCTCCTCTCAGCCCCAGTTGAACCGCGCGTCGTTCACATTTCTTCCCTGTCGGATCATGATCGGGGTCCCATTGAATTCGGACATCAGACTGCTGCACCGCCTGCTGCCACTCAGATTGATCCTGGAATCGCCTGTCCCTGCGGGGAAATGAAGAAGCCACCGCCTGGTCCAGCAGCGCATCAAAAAACGTTCTTCTCAAACGAATCCCCAGAACCACCTCCTGCCCCTGAGCCGTTCCCCAGGCACTGCGATACATCATCCACAGGAAATTGGGTTTGATCCAGCTCATCCGCGCGTATTTGAATTCGCCACCAAAATAACCGTGTCGGGCGGCATAGTTTCCAATAGTCGGATTGTAAGCCTGATAGACCATGATGGTCTCTGCATCATGGTGCGCTAAAATATGTTTCCCGCTTTGCGGCCAGGCTTTGATTTGCTCCCGATAACTGGCAATGGGCAGGTTGAGCATTCGATTATTTCAATTCCAAGGTATTGGACGCTGGAAAGATTAACCAGACATACTTCTCATAAAAATGATCGTGACAAACGCGCTTTTCAATGTGCCTGCGGGTCAAAATACGCCTCTCTTGTCTTTTTCGATGGCTCTTTGTCGGCAGCCAGCTGGAAATACTTCGGTGCTTCCTGCCGGGTAAACTGATCGATATTCATCATGGCCACTCCGATATTATAAAACAGGTTCCGATCGACAGAGCCAGCCTCTTCAGCTCGATGGTAGTATTTCAATGCTTCCTGATGATTACCCAGATCCGACAACGCTGCACCAAGATTAATCAAGGCATCCGTATTCAGAGGATCAAGGTTCAAGACCTTGTGAAAACACTCGATCGCCTCCAGGTAATTTTTTTCATACAGCGACATATCGCGCCATACTGCTTCACACAGTGCAATCCCGCGATCAAGTTCACTTTGAATGGTCCCCATCACTACAACCTGCACAAAAGAACGATTCTTGAATTTTCATACTTACACAGTTCTCATCTTACATCAGCCACCAGCGGGAAAACAGATTCACCAGGAAAATCATCCCGCTCACTTCCTCCACAGCCCGTCAGCATCAGAATCAAAAGATCTATTTACGTAACAGATGCCTTTGCAGATCAGGATCGACCATCCTTTTACCATCCTTATCAAACCCCCAGATATCACTCAGCACGCGTAATTCAAGCAGAGCATCCTGATCATGTGTCTGATTCAACAGCCGCTTATTAATTCTGCGATGCCGCCGGTTCGCCAGCATCTTATCTTCTTTTTCCGATCGGGCAGTGGTGATCGGCATAAAAGGAGACTTCTTTCTGGAACGACTCATTGATCACAACCTCCTTCAGTGGATGAAGTCACTTTCCCAGCAACCGATCGTGCCGCTTGCGGATCTGTGACGTACTATCGGGAAACTCAAACCGCCCCAGTACGACATCTTCGATCGCAGCGCGGACCTGCTTCGCACACCGCACCGGATCCAGCCTGCCCACGCCGGTCCCCAGTCCGGGGATCGAGACCGTCTTCACCTGCGCGCGCACCGGCTGCCCTGCATAGTCGCCCGCGGGAATCACCCCCTCCCGAATCAGCAGGAACACCGCCCGCGCCGCCAGGAAGGCATTGATCGTCGACTCTACCGGCATGGGCACCCGCATCGTGGGAGCGGCAATCAGCCAGGGAATCTCTGCATCACCGGTCTCCACCAGCGTCGCAGCCCCCACCAGCAACTCGCCGGCATGGTCGGTGCGAATCTGTGCCTGCACCCGGTCCTGCAGTTGCGTCCCAAAGCGTTCCAGGTAGAGCCGGTCGATTCCCCCATCCATGAAGCCGAAACTGTTCGCCGGACTCACAATCGCATCCGCGGCGACATCAAAGATCGAACCGTACTGCACCTCCACAAACGGCAGATCACCACACCACCGCTGCCAGGCCGCGTAAAGCGGTTCATCAATGGCAGACAGCCGAATCTTCAGTCGAAACGAACCGGACGCAGGTGAATTCATGAACGATAATCCTCGATACGTAGGGGAGGACCCAAGTGTCCTCCCGCCTGGCGACAATCTTTCAGGTGTTGCCTCCGCTGGCAATTCATAGACACTTCCCCGTGAGCGGCACGGCGCCAGCCGCCGGAAACAAAGCTGACGCTGACACTATAACCAGTGGCCAGGTAGTGTTTCTTAATTCGAATGGCATATACCAAAGTCGTTTCAACCGGGGCTAACGCCCTGCGGCTAATTTGGCTTCTCTGTTGTTGAAGTCTTGAAAACAAGAGTAACAGCACACCCTTGGCCACGGTGAATACTTACATAGCTAACGCTGTCGACCTCATAATCACGCTGAAAACTATTAAAAAACGCTACCTGGCGCCATTCCGCTCACAGAACCGGGTGGGCCCGAATGCAATTCGGGCCGAGCGCAGCAAGCAGAAAATGGACTGTGAAAACATTCGAATGATCTCAGGAAATCCGATATCGTAATCGACGCACCGTGTGCCACTGCTCGGCTCGTCCGACAGTGCAGATCGTATCAACGTTTCCTATTTCAATTCTCTCATCTCGAAAACAATTCGTGATCGTCCGCATCGATTCCCAAACTCACAGATAGAAGTAGCCCTGTGAGGTTACCCCTGGAGTGAAGGAGTTTACATTTAACCTTACAAAAGCTTTATCCGGCCCTGTCACATCCGGAATACAAATCGAATCTCGCCAGTCGGGCGGGCACACAGGCCTGCGTCCTACACAAACTGATCGGCACTGGGATAACTCGCGCACTGCCGGGCAAGCCGGTCAGTGGCACACAGATGTCGTTTGACACCGTTACCATTTCTATGCTGACACAAAAACAGCGGCCATGTTCACGAAACACCCGGCGCATAAAAAAGCATCCCTGCCCGCAGACAGGGATGCTTTCCTATTTATCACATCAAAACCACCGCGTTACGGCAGTTCGGTTTCGCCCATCAGGAAGCGATCGCATTCGCGGGCGGCGCCGCGGCCTTCGTTGATCGCCCAGACGATCAGGCTCTGACCGCGTCGGCAGTCGCCGGCAGCGAACACACCTTCGATGTTCGTGGTGTACTGCTCGTGCTCGGCTTTGAAATTCGAACGGGCGTCGGTTTCCAGGCTCAGTTGCTCGCTGATGATATGCTCGGGACCTAAGAACCCAAGGGCCAGGAAGACCAGATCGCATTTGAGTTCCTGTTCCGTACCGGGAACCACGCTGAACGGAGGGCCGTTCTCGACCGGCTTGGACCAGTCGACTTCGCAGACTTTGATGGCCCGCAGGTTCCCTTTGTCGTCGCCCACGAATTCGAGGGTCGACATCTGGAACATCCGCGGATCTTTGCCGAACACAGCGGCTGCTTCTTCGTGACCGTAGTCCACGCGGAAGATCTTCGGCCACTGCGGCCAGGGGTTGTTCGCAGCCCGCTCCATGGGAGGCTGGGGCACGATTTCCAGGTTGATCAGGCTTTCGCAGTTCTGACGCATCGCGGTACCCAGGCAGTCGTTCCCGGTATCACCACCGCCGATCACGACGACTTTCTTGCCTTCGGCGTTGATGAAACCCTCAACCGGAGAGTTCTCGTAATGCTTGCTTTCCAGCCCTGACTCCAGCAGGCTCTTCGTGTTCTTCGACAGGTATTCCATCGCAAAGTGCACGCCCTTCAGATCCCGGCCCGGAATGGGCAGGTCGCGGGGCTTGGTCGCACCGGTGCAGAGTACGACGGCGTCGAAGTCTTTCATCAGCTGATCGGCGGTGATGTCCACGCCGATCGAAGTGTTGGTAATGAATTCGACCCCTTCGTCAGCCAGCAGATCGACGCGTCGCTGTACGATCCATTTTTCCAGCTTCATGTTCGGAATGCCGTACATCAACAGGCCGCCGATGCGGTCGTCGCGTTCGTAAACCGTCACGCTGTGACCGGCACTGTTGAGCTGAGCGGCAGCAGCCAGGCCGGCAGGACCGGAACCGACGACAGCCACTTTCTTGCCGGTGCGTGTCTTGGGAGGATTTGGCTGAACCAGGCCCTTATCGAAAGCATGGTCGATGATCGAATTTTCGATGTTCTTGATCGTCACCGGAGGCTCATGAATCCCCAGCACGCAGGCCCCTTCACAGGGAGCCGGACAGACACGACCGGTGAATTCCGGGAAGTTGTTCGTCTTGTGCAGACTGATCAGTGCCTCTTCCCAGCGACCGTTGTAAATGTGGTCATTCCACTCGGGAATCAGGTTGTTGATCGGACAGCCCGATGCCATGCCCGCCAGGGTTTTCCCGGTGTGGCAAAAAGGAATCCCGCAATCCATACAGCGGGCGCCCTGGTTGCCCAGTTCTTCGTCCGTCAGATGATCGTGGAACTCGTTCCAGTCCAGAATCCGCAGTTCCGGTTTTCTGTCGGCACCCAGTTCTCGCGTAAATTCCATGAAGCCGGTTGGCTTACCCATAGTTCTATCTCACTCTAAAAATGTGTTAGCTCTTATACAGAGGAAGAAATGTGCTCTTGGGAAAATCGTTCCTGTTACGCGGTTCAGACGCAACAGGAACGCACTGTCTCACTAGACGCTGGCAGCGGCTTCTGCTTCTTCAGCCGCCATTTCCAGCAAAGCCCGTTTGTAATCGATGGGCATGACTTTCTTGAACAGTTCCAGTTCATTTTCCCAGTTATCGAGAATCGCTTTGGCCACGGTCGAACCGGTGAACTTGCGATGATTGTCGATCATGCTTTTCAGCTCGGCAATATCATCGGCGTCTTCCACGCGTTCCAGTTCCACGGTTTCCAGGTTGCTGTTCTGCAGCAGGTGACCTTCGGGATCGTAGACGTAAGCCACGCCCCCCGACATACCGGCTGCAAAGTTGCGTCCGGTCTCACCCAAGACGACAGCCCGACCGCCGGTCATGTATTCACAACCGTGATCGCCAATCCCTTCCACAACCGCAATCGCACCGGAGTTACGCACACAGAAGCGTTCTGCAGCCTGACCGCGGATGTAAACTTCCCCTTCGGTCGCACCGTAGAGGTTCACGTTACCGACGATGATGTTATCTTCCGGCTTGAAGGTGGAATCCGCAGGCGGATAGATAATGATCCGTCCGCCGCTGAGACCCTTACCGACATAGTCGTTGGCATCACCTTCGTGCTCGATGGTAATCCCGTGTGCCAGCCAGGCCCCCAGGGACTGTCCTGCGGAACCCTTACTGTTGATGTGAATCGTTTCATCGGGCAGACCTTCTGCACCATGATGCTTGGAGACTTCGTGGCTCAGCATCGTGCCGAAGGTGCGGTCCGTATTCTTGACCTTCACGTCAATCGTCACCGACTCGCCATTCTGGATCGCAGGCTGGGCTTCGCTGATCAGCAGGTTGTCGATGACGACTTCCAGACCGTGCTGCTGGTCCATCGTGCAATAGGTGCCCACGTTTTCGTGTGGTTTTTCAGCCAGTCGCAGAATCGGAGTCAGATCCAGGTGCTTCGCTTTCCAGTGAGCAATCCCCTGATCCAGTTCCAGTACGTCGCTGCGTCCGACCATTTCATTGATGGTCCGGAAGCCGAGTTCGGCCATGATTTCACGGGCCTCTTCTGCCAGCAGGAAGAAGTAGTTGACCACGTGTTCCGGCTGACCGGCGAACTTCTTGCGGAGTTCCGGATTCTGAGTCGCAATCCCGACCGGGCAGGTATTCAGGTGACACTTTCGCATCATGATACAGCCCATGGTGATCAGCGGCCCGGTGGAGAAGCCGTACTCTTCGGCTCCCAGCAGGGTGGCAATGATGATATCGCGACCGGTTTTCAGCTGACCGTCGGTCTGCAGACGCACGCGGCTGCGGAGATCGTTGAGCACCAGCGTCTGGTGAGTTTCCGAAATCCCCAGTTCCCAGGGCAGACCGGCGTGCTTCACACTGGTCAGCGGAGAGGCCCCGGTACCGCCGGAAGCGCCCGAGATCAGAATGTTGTCGGCATGACCTTTCGCCACACCTGAAGCGATCGTACCCACGCCGACTTCCGAGACCAGCTTGACGCTGATGCGGGCCGAGGGGTTACTGTTCTTCAGGTCGTAGATCAACTGCGACAGGTCTTCGATCGAGTAAATATCGTGGTGCGGCGGGGGACTGATCAGCCCGACCCCCGGAGTGGAGTGACGCACCGAGGCAATGATCTTGTTGACCTTATGCCCGGGCAGTTCGCCCCCTTCTCCCGGCTTCGCACCTTGAGAAATCTTGATCTGCAGTTCGTCGGCATTGGTCAGATACCAGCTGGTCACACCAAACCGCCCGGAAGCGATCTGCTTGATGGCCGACCTTTTGGAATCGCCGTTCTCCAGCGGCTTGAAGCGCGAATAGTCTTCGCCCCCTTCACCGGTGTTACTCTTGCCGCCCAGGCGGTTCATGGCGATTGCCAGGGCTTCGTGAGATTCAGCTGAGATCGAACCGTAGCTCATCGCACCGGTACAGAACCGCTTGACGATTTCTGTCACGGGTTCGACTTCGTCCAGCGGAATCGGTTCCCGCTTTTTGAAGGCCAGGAGACCACGCAGGTGACACTGCCGGGTCGTCTCTTCATTAACGGCTTTCGCGAACTGCTTGTAAGCATTCTTATCACCAGAGCTGGCAGCGGCCTGCAGGTTGGCAATATTTTCCGGCGACCAGGAGTGCTTTTCACCATTGGCACGCCAGTGGAACATCCCCGGGTTGGGCAGCACGGGCAGACGCTTCTGGTCGCGGTGCGGGTAGCCGATGTCGTGACGCATGTTGCATTCTTTGGCGACGACATCGAAACCGATGCCCTTGATCCGGCTGGCCGTTCCTGAGAAGCAGGCTTCAATGATTTCCTGATTCAGGCCGACCGCTTCGAAGATCTGGGCACCCTTGTAACTCTGCAGGGTCGAGATCCCCATCTTGGCCATGACTTTGAGCATCCCTTTGCAGACACCTTTGCGGTAAGCGGCCATGATCGAGGCGCGGTCCCACTTGGCTGCATCCAGTTCGCCCGCTTCCAGCGAGTGCCAGAGGGCTTCGAATGCCATGTAGGGGTTGATCGCATCCGCACCGTAGCCGAACAGCAGACAGTGATGATGCACTTCGCGGGCTTCGCCGGTCTCCAGCACGATCCCGATCTGGGTCCGCTGTTCGTTGCGAACCAGGTGATGGTGGATCGCACCACAGGAAACCAGGGTCGGCAGCGCGACACGGTCTTTACAGACGGCCCGGTCTGAAACCACGAGCAGGCTGAAACCGTCGGCAATCGCCTGGGACGCTTCTTCCCGAATCCGGTCCAGGGCAGCCCGGAAGCCGGCCTCTCCTTCTGACTTGGGATAAGTCGCATCAATGGTTTTAGTTTTCCAGTCCCGGTAATCCATCTGCTTGATGGCGGCCAGCTGTTCGTTGGTGATGATCGGCTCGGGGATCAGCAGTCGATGACACTGGTCCTCGGTCGATTCCAGCAGGTTGCCTTCCGGTCCGATGTAACATTCCAGCGACATGATGACTTCTTCGCGGATCGAGTCGATCGCGGGGTTCGTCACCTGGGCAAACAGCTGGTGGAAGTAATCGTAAATCAGGCGCGGCTGGTCGCTGAGACAGGCCAGGGCCGCATCGTTCCCCATGGAACCGATGGGATCCTTCTTGGCTTTGATCAGCGGGATCAGCATGAACTTCAGCGTTTCAAAGGTGAAGCCGAAGGCCTGCAGACGGGAGAGCAGATCTTCCGTCGGTACACTTTCCACTTTGGCAGCGGGTGGCAGATCCTGCAGACGCAGCCGCTGGTTCTGCAGCCACTCCTGGTAAGGACGCTTGGTGGCGTACTTTTCCTTGATCTCTTCATCGGGGATCAGGCGGCCTTCTTCGAAATCGACCAGGAACATCTTCCCGGGCTGCAGACGCCCTTTTTCCTTGACGACTTTCGGATCGACTTCCAGGGTACCCACTTCGCTGGCCATGATGACGCGATCATCGTGCGTCACGTAGTAACGGCTGGGGCGCAGACCGTTTCGGTCCAGCACGGCACCGATACATTTCCCATCGGTGAAGGAAACTGATGCCGGCCCGTCCCATGGTTCCTGCAAGGCGGAGTAATATTCATAGAACGCACGCTTGGCGACGGAAATGGAATGATGGTTCTGCCAGGCTTCTGGAATCATCATCATCATCACTTCCGGCAGCGGACGACCGGACATCAGCAACAGTTCCAGGGCATTGTCGAAGTTACCCGAGTCAGAGCAGTGCGGCTCGATGATCGGGAACAGTTTCTTCAAATCGTCGCCGAACAGTTCGCTGGACATCATCCCCTGGCGGGCATACATCCAGTTGGCGTTACCACGCAGGGTATTGATTTCCCCGTTGTGAGCCATGAAGCGACACGGCTGTGCCCGGTCCCAGCTGGGGAACGTATTCGTCGAGAAGCGGGAGTGCACCATCGCCAGGTGGCTGGTGAAGTCTTCCGCCTGCAGATCGGGATAGAACGGCATCACCTGGTCGGGCGTCAGCATCCCTTTGTAAACGAGGATGTTGCTGGACAGCGAGCAGAAGTAGAACATCAGCCCCTGAGGCAGGTTGCTCCCTTCACGCAGCTGGCGGCTGGAAGCCTTCAGGATGATATACAGCTGCCGTTCCAGGTGATCGTGGTCAGCGACCTTGTGATTGGATGTGGAGATGAAGACCTGCTCCATGTGAGGCAGCGCCCGCAGGGCAGAGGGACCGATGTCGGCTTTGGTCGGTTCCACAGGCAGTTCACGCCAGCCCAGCACAATCAGTCCCTGGGCATTGACAGTCTCTTCCACGACCTTTTTGCAGTGCTCGCGCTGGGAAGCATCGGTGGGCAGGAAGACGTTCCCCATGCCGTAGTTTCCGGCTTCCGGAAGATCGAGGTCCAGATCTTCTTTGGCGACGCGCTTCAGGAAGTCGTGCGGCATGGAAACGAGAATCCCGGCACCGTCACCGGTATTTTCTTCGCAGCCACAGGCGCCACGGTGAGTCATATGACGCAGCATCTCATCGGCATCGACCACGATCTGGTGAGAACGTTTGCCTTTGATGTGGGCCACGAAACCGACACCACAGCTGTCATGCTCGAATTCCGGATCGTAGAGCCCATGAGCTTCCGGGAAACGCCCCACTTGAAACAGGGAGTTTTGTGCTTTGTTTTCGGAATCAGTTCCACGTCGAACGGTTCGACTCGTCATCTTACTTCACCATTCAAACTAATGTTTTCAAAATCGATGCCGGCGGCACCTTAGTTTATCGCGAACAAACTTCGCACTCTTACTTCTGTTCCAGGAGACTCAACCCCCGAGCGGGGACTACGTCTTCCTGAACCGGCCGAAACCGGAACGTTTTCTGTCAAAGATCTACCATCGGTAATTCTGAATCTTCAGGGAGAGTCTGCTCCCGACTCAGAAAAAGCTGGATCCATCCCAACCAGAAACAACCTGCAGAGAAACAACCTGTTTACTCTCGCGCTATCAACGGACCGAACGAAAATGCATCCATTCCGGAAGAGTTCTCTCCCTGGGAGGCAGTTCCCTCGGTCGTTTCTCTGTGAGCGCTTGAGAAATTCGCGGGGTTTTCATGCAGGACTTCTATGAATTTCGATACCACGTCATCGGGTACCGACTTCTGTTTTCTCTGAATGATTCCGATCGGCCGGAACCATTCCACCTGTTCCAGGCGAACGATTTTTAATGACTGATCCTGAACTTCACGGGTTACGGTGGGCAGGGGCAGAATCGCAATCCCGGCTTCCGCTTCCACCGCACGCTTGATGTTCTCTATATTGTCAAATTCATGGATCAGCTGCACGTGTACGCCGGCTTTTTTCAGCCAGCGATCCATTTTCTGTCGAACGACTAATTCTGATGTGAACGCCACAAAGGGCTCATTTTCAATTTCGCCGACCTCGCAACTGACCTGTTCCGCCAGCCGGTGACCGGGAGAGACCACCAGGACCATCGGCTGTTCCTGCCAGAGGATGCTGGTAAGGTCTTTGTCTTCCTTGGGAAAGGAAACCAGCCCCAGATCGGCCTGATTCTCGCTGACCCGTTCGTAAACTTCATCCGGGTGCAGATAATCCAGGGTGATCATCACATCCGGATACAGGTGTTGGAACTGCTCGACATAGTCGTGCATCTGGGCCAGTCCCACCGAGTAAATCGCGGCAATCCGCACCCGGTTCTTTGTCTGACCAATGGCCCGGCGGACCTGTTCTTCGACCTGCTCAAAGGATTTGAGCAACTGCTGACAGCCATCGAAATAAATCGCACCCGCGGGAGTCAACTCGAAAGGCCGCTTCGAACGGTCGATCAACTGGGCTCCCAGCCGTTTCTCCAGTGCATGCACCGCCTGACTGGCTGCCGACTGAGACACACGACGAACCTCAGCAGCTTTGGAGAAGCTGCCGTGCACGACGACATCACAGAAAAGTTCGGCATTACGCAGGTGCATGGGAGTGAAACGGGTCCGTTTTATAAGGAAAACTAATAATAGCTGCTTCGAAGTATTTCAATTTCGAATACGAGACAGTGTAGATATCACAGATGCAATAAGTCAAGCGTCTGCTCATATGAAAAACAGGGACTTGAGACTTACGTCGCGACTAATAATCATAATCATATATTGGTATTACACTTATGCTTACAACATGCTCCACTTCCCAGAATCGGGGTTGTTTCAGGCTTGAGAATTCCTCGATCCTGTACCCCCGAATTCTGAGAAAATACACGCTGATTTAGTGTGCTGCGACTGTCAGACACTAATACCGAACGCCGGTTCTATCAAAATTACTTATAGTAGTCGAAACCGGATGCGGCTTGCTGAAAATAACCTATGCTTATGAAAAGAATGCTCCCGCAGCGCCCCGGTCTTGCCTGATATATTTGAACCACGTGACCGTGATTCACGTTCCCCCAATCAGGGATTCTCGCATAACGGACCAGCCTGCGGACCTGTTCAACCCGCCGGACGGGAGTTAATATCGAGACAGACTACTGTAAAAGGTTGCAGTAATCCCTGTTCCCGATCCGCCCGCTCACATCATTCGCACATAAGGAACTCAGATGAGAAAATTCATTCCACTCTTCACACTCATCCTCTTTCTCGGAACTCTGCCCCTGCTGCCGGGGTGCGGTTCTTCGGCTCCAGAAAAAGCATCCGGGCCGGTGGCATCGATGCAAAACCTGATGCAGGGCGTCTCGGAACAGAAGATGGAGGTCGTCTGGGAATTCCTGCCTGCCAGCTATCAGAGCGATGTGAACGGGCTGGCGCATCAGTTTGCGGATAAAATGGATCCGGAAATTTACAATGAGATGTTCGGCATCCTCCAGCGGGTGTCCAAACTGCTGCAGGACAAAAAAGAATACGTTCTCAAAAACGAAATGCTTGAGAACCCGCAGACGTCACCAGAAGAAGTTGCGAAATACTATGATCCCAGCGTCGACATTTTAACTACTCTGGCGAACAGCGATCTTTCCAGTCTGGAGAAGCTGAAAACCTTTGATGGCGGTAAATTCCTCGCTTCCAGCGGCACTAAAATTGCCAAGGACATCGCCACCATTTCCGACCTGATGCCCCAGGAAGAGGGAAAGCCGGGCTTTTATGAAAAGCTGAAGCAGGCCAAAGTCACTCTGATCTCTGAAAAAGATGACATGGCTAAAATCAAAATTGAAGTTCCCGGCGAAGGAATCCAGGAAGAAGACATGGTCAAAGTGGAAGACAAATGGATTCCCAAGACCCTGGCCGACAACTGGAAATCGAAAATCGACAGTGCCAGACAAAACCTCGACAAGTTAAAACCGGAAGACATTACGGCCAAAAAAGACCAGGCCCTGGCGGGATTCAAGGCCATCAATGCCACACTGGCCCAGTTGGAAAACGCCAAAACAGAAAAAGAGTTCAATGACCAGCTGACCCAGCAGGTCAGACCGCTGGCTGCAGTGGCTCCCATGATGCTGATGATGATGGCACAATCCGCCATGCAGCAGGGGGGAGATTCATTCGCAGGTGGCCCCCAGGCAATGAACGCCAGCCCGGGCGAAGCTAAAATCATCGATCCCAATTCGATGATCGATATCGTCATCAACAAAAAGCTGTCTCCGGGGGAACAGGATCCGATTATCGACGAGATCCTGCAGTCCGCCAACGACACCGAATCGCTGCAGGTGATTCCGAATGTCGACGGCGAGATCACGACCTTTAAGGTCTTCCCGGTCGAAGACGTGGAAGCGTTCTCGAAGAAAATCAAGTTTGGCAAACCGACCAAAGTCGATGCCCAGAGCCGTTCGATTACCGTGGAACTGAAGTAAGCATTGCCCCCGTTTCCACAGGCGACAATAAAAAAGGCCACTGCCCGCATTCCTGGGGAGTGGCCTTAAGTTTTGCTGGTTTGCGCAGCAATCGTTGTATCAGCGAGGGGAATTAAGCAGCATCAGAAAAATCTTCGTCGCTTTCATCGCAGGCTTCTACGGAAGAATCCCACTCTTCTTCACCCTCTTCATCTTCATAAACGAGGTAGTAAATCTCGTTCATGGCTTCTTCCAGATAGGAACGGATATTTTCACTGTCTGTTGATTCAATCAAAGATTCCAGTGCAGCGACAACACGGTCGACTTCTTCACTGGTGATTTCTTCGAACTCTTCGTTTTCTTCTGACATCGTTACCTCCATGTCGTGTGTTTGACTACGTTAAGCAGGAAAAGCACGAACTTTATTATCGGTTTTCCTCTCTTAAAGCATTAGCACTGCCCTGTGCAAATTTTACCAGCTGAAACGTCAGATGATCCGGGTCCCGGCTTCGCCTGACAGATTACAGCTCCACTGACTCTGTCGGAAAAGAAGCGAAACAATTCTCTATTTCTTTTTCTTTTTCGAATCCTTCTTTTTAGCTTTCGTACTTGTTTTCTTTTTGGATTTCTTCTTTTTCTTCGCTTTTTCGACGGTCTTCTCACCAAAAATGCGGTCCCATCCCTTTGTAAAATCTTCGCTTGACCCGGTGTGGACCGTATAACCCGTCACTTGAGCTGCCTCCCTTTGAAAAATGAATCGAAAACAGTGAATGTACTGCATAAATTATTGCATGAAACCAGAATTTGTGGCAAGCCTGAAATCCAGCCTCCCGAGGCTCAACCCTCGGATTTCAGCAGAAAAATGAACCAGGAACAGCCCCTCGTCAGAAAGCGGGTCTCGACATGACAAACAGACAAAAACCCCCTTATTACGCTGTCATTTTCCGCTCCAACCGGACCGATTTTGACGCAGGCTATGCCGAAATGGCTTCCCGCATGGAACAGCAGGCCCGCCAGCAACCCGGTTTTCTGGGGCTGGCATCCTTTCGTTCACCAGATGGTGCCGGCGTCACGATCTCGTACTGGGAGAGTCTGGACGCGATCCGGGAATGGAAACAGCACCCGGAACACGTTACTGCACAACAACTTGGGAAAGATAAATGGTACGCCGATTACACCGTCGAAATCGCGAAAATCGAATCCGTTTACCACTTCCCCGCAGAGTGAATCTGGTCGGCTATTCGTCTTTCTTCTCAGCCGGTTTCTCTTCCGCTTTTTTCTTGTTCGCCTCTTCTTCCTGCTGTCGTTTCTGCATTTCGTTCTTCGACTTTTTCGATTTTTCCAGTTGGAAGAACGATTTGCCGATGGTCCGGGGAAACTCGTTATTTGACAGCTGGGTATCCGCCGTTTCCCGGTGTGGATCGAGGGCCAGACTCTTCAGCGGCTTTTCGGTCAGAATCAGCTTGGAAACACTCTGGTTATTGTACCGCCAGATTTCCGCGGGGATCCGTAACATGCGGGTGGAGTCGTCATCGAAGGTCAGCTTCAGAATCACAGGCATCACCAGCCCGCCATGATTCTTCAGGTCGACCAGGTAAAAATATTTCTGTGTCTCCAGCATTTTCTTTTCCTGCGGATCCAGCTTTTTCAGATGGTCTTCAAATTTCTTCCGATCCGCATCGGTCACGTCCAGTTCGTCGTATTCGTTGTAAAAATCTTTCAGCTCCGGAAATTTGTCCGTCCGCTTGGGCAGTTTTTTATTGCGGATCTCCGACAGCGATTCGGGCTCCTCATCCCGTCGTTTTTTCCGTCGGACCTTATCCACATAGGGATCGCCCGTCTCCAGCTGGTACTGCCTGACGTTCTCAATCGCCAGGTCGGTGTGATCGGTCGTATAGAACCAGCCTCGCCAGAACCAGTCCAGGTCGACGCCCGAGGCGTCCTCCATCGTGCGGAAGAAGTCGGCAGGGGTCGGACGTTTAAACATCCAGCGGCGGGAATATTCCTTGAACGCATAATCGAACAGCTCGCGGCCGAGCACGGTCTCCCGCAGGACATTCAGCGCGGTCGCCGGCTTGCCGTAAGCATTATTGCCGAACTGCAGAATCGATTCCGAGTTGGTCATGATGGGAACCTGGTAACCGCTCTTCATATAATTGACCATGTCTCGCGGTTCCCCTCTGCGGGACGGATATTCGTCTTCCCACTCCTGCTCGGTCAGGTACTGCAGAAACGTCGTGATGCCCTCATCCATCCAGGTCCACTGCCGCTCGTCGCTGTTGACGATCATCGGGAAATAGTTGTGACCGACCTCGTGAATGATCACCGAAATCAGGCCGTACTTGGTCCGCTTGGAATAGGTGCCGTCCTTCTCCGGCCGGGGACCGTTGAAGCAGATCATCGGATATTCCATCCCCCCCACCGGACCATTCACGGAAATCGCCACCGGGTAAGGATAGGGGAACGTGTACTTCGAGAACACATTCAGCGTGTGAATGATGGCGTGCGTCGAATAGCGGCTCCAGAGCGGCTCCCCTTCATTGGGATAGAAGGACATCGCCATCACGGGCTCCTCTTTGCCTTCCAGCTTGTGCCCCTGGGCGTCCCAGATAAATTTCCGCGAACTGGCAAACGCGAAATCGCGGACCTGCGGCGCCATGAAAACCCAGGTCTTTTTTTCTTTCGAACGGGACGATTCATTTTTCTTCGCTTCTTCCGGCGTAATGATAAACATCGGTTTCTTCGCCGTCTTTGCCTGCTCAAATCGTTTCCGCTGGGTTTCGGTCAGCACTGCTTCCGGGTTCTGTAGTTCACCCGTCGCCGCCACAACGTGATCGGCGGGGGCCGTAATCTTCACCAGAAAATATCCGAACTCCAGAGTAAACTCACCACGTCCCAGAAACTGCTTGTGCTGCCAGCCCGTGTTATCGGTGTAGGCAGCCATTCGCGGATACCAGTGGGCAATTTCATACAGGAAGTTCTTGTCTTCCTTGAAATATTCATAACCGGTTCGCGCGGGGCGACTCTGGGAATCGTTGATCAGATAACTCCAGTCGACTGAAAACGTCATACTCTGGCCACTCTTCAACGGCCCGTTCAAGTCGATCCGCATCATGGTCTTGATGATCTGGTAAGGCAGCTTGTTCCCCCGGGCATCGCGAACCGCGGAAATCTTCATACTGCCGTCAAAGGTCTCTTTAGCCATCAGCTGCTGCATCGACTTGTAACCCACCTTCCCCAGCGGAGAATCGGTGCCGGTCAGGTGCGCGTCGGAATCAAAGGACAGGATATTCGTATCCAGCTGCAGCCAGAGATAACTCAGTGTATCGGGCGAATTGTTCGTATAAGTGATCTTCTCGGAGCCGATGATCTTCTGCAGCTTGTCATCCAGCTCGACATCGATTTCATAATCGGCCTGCTGCTGCCAGTATTTTTCCCCCGGTGCGCCGGACGCATTCCGAAAGCCATTCGGCGTCGGCAGGACTTCGTCCAGCTGGCGGAATTTGTCTTCCTGTTTGAATTTATCATTGCTGACGGCCTGCCCGTAAAGTGTCGATCCGGAGATCAAGAGCAGGACCAGGAAAGAGAAACCGGGGATCAAAAACTGTCCGGCCAGCGGTTTGCGGAGAGCGTTCATGGAGTTCATCACTGTTCGTTTTGGAGTCAAAGCGTCTGGAATGCGAGCTGAAACAAAAGGAAGATTTTCCCATTTTAACCCGTTTTCACTGTCAAAATGCAAGCCATTTCCCGTTTCCGGGTCGACTTTCCCTGGTTGTCCTACGCAGAAAAGTCCTATTCAGCGGGCCAGAAATGACAGAATCCCCTCCCAGGGCTGCATGTAAGTCAGAAAGGGGAGCCCGTCGACCGTCGGTTCCCGCTGCTTCGTCACCCCGTCCACGGCGTTCGCCTCACGGACCATGGCTTCGAGAATCCGCTGCTGTTCGGCCCGCTGCCACTGGAACAGTGTCCCGGTCCGATCCTTTAAAACCGCCACCGACGCTGCCAGTGCCGCGGCGCCCCAGTTACTCGTCCCCGCCACAATGTTCCAGTCCGTCGCGATCCGGCACGGAATCAGCCCCGCATGTTCCGAGGCGATCCGGCGGGCCAGCTCTTCCCAGGCAATCGCCCCCATGCCGATCTCATTCCCGCCATCCCCGACGCCAATCGTCTGCGCATCCGGAAAAAAATCGGTCAGCTGCTCAAACAGCGCGTGCAGGGGGGGCGTATGAGAATCAATGATCTCTCCCCGCATGTTGTGACAGCGATCATGGTGGTCGCAGGGGACTTTTTCGTGAAACCCGGTCGGCTCCACTTCAGCCACCCGTTCCTGCAGGCCCCAGGATTCCGGGGTATGGCTGGGGCCGACCCGTTCCACCGCCACGAGATGACTGACCTCCTGTTTACTAAAAAAACGGGAAACCCATTCTTCGTCTTCGGTCTCGACCACATCCAGCTGCCCTGTGGGATAGTCGAACGCCTTGACAGTCGCCTCCACGACCGGCGCACATAACGCATCGGTAACAATCGATGTCTGGATCCCGCACTCCTGCAGCACCATAGCCAGCAGTACTGCGCCCGGGGGGCCATCGGTCTCAGCAGCAGGGATCTCCGCAGCCGGTACGTAAAATCCGGTCGTAATCACCACGTGAGTGCTTTCCTGCATCAGGGCGTGGGCGGCGTGGAGTAAATGATCAGTGCACAAAGGCCCAAAACGGTCTTCGGAATCAATCAGCCCCCGTTTGCCCGGATCCCGGCGGATCAGGCGGTCAAATTCTCGGATCAGATCAGTTTGCGGGTTGCCCATTCCAGCCCATCTACATCCACTGATATGTGGAAAACAGCGAGAGAGAACGCTTCACATAAACTCAGTCAAACTCTGCATCTGCAGGAATCGGGGGTTGTCACATGGAAACCGCCGATCCCACAGTTTACACTGGTTCCTCAGGAAACGACAGGCTGTGCCGATTGAAAAAGAGAGACAAAGAAAATACCATATTACAGCTGTGATTCCCGCGATTGGGACCAGCTACATGTGGACCTTCCTGCTTGTGAGAAAAGGCCTTCATCAGGGAATCGCTGGTTGTCAGAACGTCTGAGCATCGCCAGAATTACTTAAGTAACCAGGTCGCAAGACCTCCCACCCCGCGCAAGCAAACCTGTCTGAAACATGATTGCGGTTTTGAGCCGTTCAACCGGGTATATTCATAGCGATTGAAGACCATCAGTGTGGCTGCTGAGCACGCGGATTATCGGGGTCCGTGAGCAGACGGGGGTCCCCCCGAGTGTGACCCGATCAGATATCAGTCTTAAATATAAAGTGAGGATTCACTTCTGTGAGATTTGGGTTTAGTCGTCTAATCTTGTTGCTCCTCTTTCCGTTGATCAGTCTGACCGGTTGCGAACAGCCGCAGGTCGACTTCGTCTTTTCCAAAAAGACCAACGAACTCATACCGGCTGCCGCCAAACCGGTGAAAGAAGCATTGGTCAGGCAGTTTGGCAATCCCTTTGAGCTCACCCAGTTTGAAGGCCTCCCCACCAATTTCGGCGATGTCGAGGGGACCGTCAAAACCGTCGAAGCCCCCTCTGGCGAGGAGAAGCTGATCCGCCTGCAGGTCGAAGGCCTCCAGGATGCCTACAACAAACTGCAGGGGCTCCCCCTCGAATGGACCTCCGGCAAAGGCCAGGGGCAGATCTCCCGCATCAAGGAATACAATTACGAGACCGGCACGATTGCCGTCGAAAAGACAGCGGAAATTGATCCCCAGCCCGGCGATACCTTTCTGGTGGAATGCACGCGGCTGCAGTTCGGTCGCGACCTTTACAACCGGCACTGCATGCACTGCCACGGCATGAGTGGTGAAGGCACCGGCCCGACATCGCGTTACCTCAATCCTCCGCCCCGTGATTTCCGACTGGGCATCTACAAATACACGTCCACCAAACCGACCGCCAAAGCACAGAAAGCGGACCTGGAACGCACCGTCAAGGAAGGCATCGCAGGCACCTACATGCCCTCTTTCAAACTGCTCACCGACGACGAAGTCGCCGCGATTACGAACTATGTCATCTGGCTTTCCATGCGTGGAGAAACAGAGAAGAAACTGGTTGATGAACTCTTCTTCGACTACTCGAAAGAGGTCGTCGCGGAACGGACCAGCGAAGACGGCGGCGAAAAGCCGGAAGAAATTCAGGAAGAACTGAAAGAGTATATGGAACTCGATTTCCCGGATACCCTTGAGTTTGCCACTTCCAGCGTCGCAGATGCCTGGGAAGAAGCCAACATGGAAGACGCGATTGTCGTGCCCGGCACACCCCGGGTCCCCGACACACCCGAATCCCGCGAACGGGGTCGCAAACTCTACCTCAGCGATAAAACCAAGTGCGCCACCTGCCACGGTCCCCAGGGGCGCGGCAACGGAACGGCGACACAGGATTTCTGGACGAATCCGGTCACCAATAAAAAATATCCGAACCGCGGACTGCACGATATCTGGGGCAACCAGTTACCGCCCCGCGATCTGCACCGGGGCATCTATCGGGGAGGACGTCGCCCGATCGACGTGTACCGTCGGATGTACTCCGGTATTAAAGGCACGCCGATGCCTGCCTTCGGCGGTCCGCTCTCGGACGAAGAGTTATGGGATCTGGTCAACTACGTGATGAGCCTGCCTTACTCGAAGAACTGACTCCGGACCCAACCGACCGTATTAACTGTTTCAGCTGACTGACAATGAAAAACGATTGTATCCTCAACCAGAAGACCAGAGGGGAGACCTGTAGTGGGTAAAGGATGGTGTTTATTTTTTCTGTTCTGGCCGGTGGCGGCTGTCGTATCCTGTGCGATGGCGCCCATGGTGGGCTGGTCGTTTCCCTACGATAACGCCCAGGCAGCCAGTAACCTGGGCATCCGCATCGATGGACTGTTTTACCTGATCCTGATCGTGACCGCGATTGTGTTCGTCGGTACGCAGGCGGTTCTGGTCTATGCTCTGTGGCGCGGTGTCAATAACCGTGAAGAACGGGCTACCCATATCCACGGTAACCACAAACTGGAACTGATCTGGTCTATCATTCCCGGCGTGATCCTGCTCTTCCTGGCCCTCTACCAGATGAATATCTGGGCCGATTTCCGCATCAAAAAGTTCTACCCGGAAGTCGCCGTCAAAGACCCCATCGCGGAAGTCACCGCCCGCCAGTTTGAATGGCGGTTCCGCTACCCCGCGATCGGGAAGAAACTGCAGCCCAAACCTCAGCCCGATGACCTCTACACCGTCAACGAACTGCATGTCCCTTTCGGCAGACCGGTGATGATCCAGCTCCGCAGCGATGACGTTCAGCACTCCTTCTTCCTGCCGGCCCTGCGAATCAAACAGGATGCCCTGCCCGGCCTGCAGATTCCGGTCTGGTTTGAAGCCAACAAAGAGGGAGTGTATGACCTGGTCTGTGCCGAACTCTGCGGCTGGGGCCACTACAAAATGAAAGCCCACGTCATCGTGGAATCAGAGGAAGACTACCAGAACTATCTGAAAAATCTGACCCAACAGCAGTTCTATGACGGGCTGGGCAAGATTGCCGCCAACGAGAATGATTCTGAGAGTGAGGCGACCGAGAAATGAGTGTTGTGCATCCATCCCCCACCGGCCTGCAGCCAATCCTGAAGCCTCAGGCACATCATGCGCCCGGTAATTTCATCACGAAATATATCTTCTCCACTGACCATAAAATCATCGCGATCCAGTTTCTGTTTACGACGCTGCTGATGCTGATCGTGGGTGGTGCCCTGGCTTTGGCCGTCCGCTGGCAACTCGCCTTCCCCTGGGAGTCGATGCCCATCGTCGGTCCCTGGCTGTTCTCCGCAGAAGGGGGACAGATCTCTCCCGAATTCTACACCATGCTCTTTACGATGCATGCGACCGTGATGATCTTCCTGGTCATCATCCCCATTCTGGCCGGTACCTTCGGCAACCTGCTCATCCCGCTGATGATCGGTGCCGACGACATGGCCTTCCCCAAACTCAACATGCTCAGCTACTGGTTCATGTGGCCTGCCATCGTCTGTTTCGGCATGAGCTTCACCTACGCCGGTGGCCCCGCTGCCGGGTGGACTTCGTATCCGATCCTGGCAGACCTGGCCCAGGCGGCTCCCGGATCGGGGACCGCACAGACCTTCTGGCTGCTGGGAGTGACGTTTATCGGGTTCTCCTCCATGATGGGGTCCATCAACTACATGACCACCATCATCAACATGCGGGCGCCCGGCATGACCTTCTTCCGGCTCCCCATGACGATCTGGGGCCTGTTCATCACCGCCATCCTGCAGGCCTTCGCCCTGCCCGTGCTGACTGCCGGCGGCTTCATGCAGGTCACCGACCGCCTGCTGGGAACCTGTTTCTTCTATCCCTCGGGACTGGTCATCAACAATGCCGCTCCCACCGTGGGTGGCGGACAACCCCTGCTCTGGCAGCACCTGTTCTGGTTCTATTCGCACCCCGCCGTTTACATCATGCTGCTCCCCGTGATGGGCATGGTGTCCGATATGCTCAGCTGCATGTGCCGCAAGCCGCTGTTCGGCTATAAACCGATGATCTTCTCCATGTCGGCCATCGCCAGCCTGGGCTTCATCGTCTGGGGACACCACATGTATACCAGCGGGATGAACCCCGCCGTCGGGATGGCTTTCATGGTTGCCACCATGATGATTGCGCTTCCCTCCGCTGTGAAAACCTTCAACTGGACCGCCACCATCTGGGGCGGCAAGGTTCAGTTCAATACCGTGACACTCAACTGCATCGGCTTTCTGTCGATGTTCATCGTCGGCGGACTGAGCGGGATCTTCATGGCCGCTGTCCCGGTTGACGTCTACTTCCATGACACCTACTTCATCGTGGCCCACTTCCACTATGTGCTGTTCGGGGCCACGCTGTTTGGTGTCTTCGGGGCTCTGCATTTCTGGTTTCCCAAAATGTTCGGCCGCCTGATGAATGAAAAGCTCGGCAAAACCCATTTCGTGCTCACCTTCATCGGTGCCAACGGAACCTTTTTCCCGATGCACTTCCTGGGAATGCAGGGCATGCCCCGCCGCTATGCCGATCCGTATCTGCACGGCTACCTCGAACACCTGCTTCCGATGAACCAGTTCATGACCATCTCGGCCATCGTGATGGGACTGGCCCAGATCCTGCTGTTCATCAATATTTTCTACAGCATGTTCTTCGGTCCCAAAGCCGGCCGGAACCCCTGGCACGCAACCACCCTGGAGTGGACTGCAGCTTCGCCGCCACCGCATGGCAACTTTGATGTGACCCCGATCGTTTTCCATGGCCCGAATGAATACGCCGTTCAAAACGGAGATCGCGACTTCCTGATGCAGACTGAACAGGAATGCGAACCACCGGTATCGCAAGCACCAGACGCCGAGAATCAGACAGACAACGCAGACACAGACAACGAACAGGAATCTTCCAGCTAATCCGTGACAACGGAATTAAGTACATAAAATGAACCAGCAACAATACCATCCCTGGCTTTTCAGAATCGCACTGGCGACCGCAATCGCGACGTTGCCGCTGATGATTATGGGCGGACATGTTACTACCAAGGGATACGGCATGGCAGTCGATGGCTGGCCGGGATCCGACGGGCAGAATATGTTTACGTATCCCGTGTTCGGCCTCCCCACGGATAAATTTTTTGAGCATGTGCACCGCCTGCTGGGAACACTGGTCGGTTTCTTATCCATCGTACTGGTCATCGTGGCCTTTAAAGTCGATTCACAAAAATGGATTCGCAAGGTCGCGATCGCCGTTCTGGTCTGCGTGATCATCCAGGGTATTCTGGGAGGCACACGGGTGACCGAAAACAGCGTCGGACTGGCGATGGCACACGGTCTGTTTGCTGCCTGCGTCTTCACCCTGATGTCATTCCTGACCATGGCAAACGGCAAACGCTGGATCGAAATCAGCAATGATCCTCCTGAACTCCCCACAGGCTATGGACGCCGCCTGGCAATCGCGGTCCCGTTGATCGTCCTGTTCCAGTATTTCCTGGGCGGATTCCTCAGCCACTTCAAAATCGGACTGCATCCCCACATGAGTTTTGCGGTGATCGTGCTGATCTTTGTCATCATCGAATTTCGCTATGCCCGCAAGTCGGGAATCAAATGGCTCAAACGCCCCGCTATGGGCATGCTGCATATCTGCATCTTCCAGATCCTGCTGGGCATTGGTGCCTGGCTGACCCGCTTCGGTCTCCCCGCTGCCGGTATTGTCGGGGAGCCCGGCTCCCTGCAACAGTCCCTGTTCCGCACCGTGCACCTGATGACCGGGATTCTGCTACTGATGACGGCCACCCTGTATTCGATCCGGGTCTTTCGTCTGCACCAGTTAAATAAACGAAATGCGTCAGAGCAATCTCTCTCTGCTTCTGATTCCTTACCTAATACTGAAGGTAATGCCTGAATATGTCTACGACTCAACAATCCTATATTGCCGTTGAAGAATCCAAAACTGCCGCCCGGCCCATCAGCCTGGCACGGCTCGCAGATTACCTGGAACTGACGAAGCCCCGCATTTCGACAATGGCACTGATTTCCGTGGCCCTGGGTTACACCCTGGGCAGCGCCCACTCCTGGTCGCTGCTCCCCCTGGTGCATGCCCTGCTCGGCATCGGCCTGGTCGCCGTCGGCTGTAACTCGCTGAATCAGCTGCTGGAAATCAAAAGCGACAAGCTGATGCCCCGCACCACCGGTCGCCCGCTCCCCTCGGGCCGCCTTTCGGTCTCCGAGGTCCTTGTGTTCGGGATCCTCTGTGCCCTGGCAGGGATCTTCTACCTCGCACTGATGGTCAACCTGCTGACGGCGTTCCTGTCGATGCTGACGCTGGTGCTCTACGTTGTCGTTTACACGCCGCTCAAACGCTGCACTTCGTTCTGCACCACCATCGGTGCCATCCCCGGTGCCATGCCACCGATCCTGGGCTGGACCGCAGCCGGCGGAACTCTGAATACCGCTTCCTTTTCCATTTTCGCGATCATGTTCCTCTGGCAGTTCCCGCACTTCCTGGCGATTGCCTGGCTGTATCGCCACCAGTATCACCAGGCCGGACTCAAAATGCTGCCCGCCGCTGATCCCGCACCGCGGATGATTGGCTGGATGTGCGTGATCTACGCCACACTGTTGATTCCCGTCAGCCTGCTTCCCCAGTACGTCTCACTGGCCGGCAGCGTTTACTCTGCCGTCGCGCTCGTGCTGGGAATTGCTTACCTGATCTTCTCGGTCCGTTTCCTGAAGGACGAAACCCGCCAGACCGCCCGGGAGCTGATCTGGTGCTCGCTGATTTATCTCCCCGTGCTGCTGATCACCCTCACCTGGGATCGCCTGCAACTGTTTAACTGAGACACCCGGCATCCCCGTCGATTGAAGACTACGACTGTTTAACTGCCTGCGAAGCAAAGTGAAAGACGACAATGAGTCACGAAAGTAATTCGCCACAATATCGCATGGGACTTCCCATTCCACATTCCAAACTGGGCATGTGGCTCTTTCTGGCAACCGAGATCATGTTCTTTTCCGCCTTCATCGGAGCCTACATCGTGCTGCGTGCCGGTTCCCCCGGCTGGCCCACCGATGCCGACGTGACCCACCTGCGGATCTGGGCCGGCGGACTGAATACGTTCGTCCTGATCCTCTCCAGCTACTTCGTCGTGATGTCACTGGAAGGCATGAAGGTCAAAGACTTTGCCAAAGCCCGTAAATATCTGCTGCTGGTCTTCCTGCTCGGCTGCGTCTTCCTGGGGATCAAGTCCTATGAATACGCGGGCAAATTCAAATACGACATTCTGCCCGGTCACATTCCGGAAACCCCGCAGATGGCGATCGACAAATCGATGCGGGAGCTGAAACAGGTCGTCGACAACCAGGCGATCGCCCTCTCCGGCATCAAAGACCCGGCTAAGAGTGAACCCACCGAAGACGCAGAATCAGTCGAAGAGGCCGGCGTCTCCGACGAAAAAACCGAGGCCATCGTCCCCCCCGTCGAAGAGCTGCGGAAACAGCTGCAGACGGACCTCACCGCCGAGGACACTCCCGAAGCCCGCAAAAAAGAACTGCAGGCCTACTTCGATCTCGAAGCCAAATACCGCGCCTTAAACGCGCAGGCACTGGAAGAATCGATCACCGTTCCCCAGATGAACCAGGAACTGGACGCCCTGCGAAAGAATCCCGAGTACGGCGCCCTGCTCGCCCCCGTGCATCACCTGCAACCCATTATTTACGGCAACCTGTTCGCCTCCGTCTACTTCCTGCTGACCGGCTTTCACGCACTGCATGTCATCATCGGCATGATCCTGTTCGCGATTGTCCTCATCCAGGGGAAACGGCTCTGCGAAAAGTGGCATGACTATGTCGAAAACATCGGCCTCTACTGGCACTTCGTCGACCTGGTCTGGATCTTCCTGTTCCCGTTGATTTACATCGTTTAGTGACAAAGCGATCGCATACTATATTGGAAAGACTGAAGTAAGATGTCGAACGAGCCCGCCCATCCCGCCTACACCAAATATACCAGCATCTTCTACGCCCTCTGCTTCTGCACCATCCTCTCGATCGTGTTCGATATTCTCGATCTGAGAGAAAAAAACGTGGTCGGCATTAAAGGAGTCGTCCTGCTGGCCTTCCTGGTGCTGGCCGTCGCCTGTGCCAAAGCCCTGTTCGTATTGATTTACTTCATGCACCTCAAGTTCGAGGGCAAATGGAAGTACGTCCTGCTCAGCCCGACGATCATCCTGGCCATGGGGCTGACCATCGCGATGACCCCCGATATCGGCATTCATTACTACACGAATGAAGCCCCCCAGATTGATTACCTGAAACAGGCGCAGCAGACCTCCGCGGAAGCGGCGCCCGACCAGCCCGAAAAGAGTCATGTTGAGTAACACGCCCCTGCAGGAAACCGCCCGCGCGTCCCGGATCGTGGTTCAGAACATCTCACACCGCTACGGGCAGCGGCTCGCCCTGAATCAACTCAGTTTCGAAGTCCGCACCGGTGAAATCTTCGGTCTGCTGGGACCCAACGGCGGTGGAAAAACCACACTGTTTCGCCTGCTCTCCACCCTGCTCCCGCTGCAGGACGGTTCCGCGGAAATTGCCGACCTCGACCTGGCCACTCAGCCGCAGGAAATCCGGAACCTCATCGGCGTGACCTTTCAGTCACCCAGCCTGGACGGCAAACTCACCGTGCTGGAAAACCTCAAACACCAGGCACACCTGTACGGCATCTCCGGTGCATTGATGCGGGAACGCATCGAAACCGTGCTGGCCCACCTGGGTCTGACCGACCGTAAAGGCGACCTTGCCGAATCCCTCTCCGGCGGACTCAAACGCCGCGTCGAAATCGCCAAGGGACTACTGCATTCACCTCGCGTGCTCCTGCTCGATGAACCGAGCACCGGCCTCGATCCCGGCGCGCGGCACGACCTCTGGAAATATCTCAAACAGCTGCAGACCGAAAACGGCGTTACCATCCTGATCACCACTCACCTGATGGAAGAAGCAGAACACTGTGACCGATTGGGAATCCTGAACCGGGGCGAACTCGTCACCTGCGGCACGCCCGATGAACTCCGCGCCTCGGTCGGCGGCGACTGCCTCACCATTCAGGCCGAGCATCCCGACGTACTGCAGACGCTGATCACGGACAAGTTCGGCGTCACCCCCCAGCGAATCAACGGCAGCCTCCGCCTGGAACATTCACGCGGACACGAATTTCTGAAGGACCTCATCGACGCCTTTCCCGAACAGGTCACCTCAGTCTCGCTGGGGAAACCAACACTGGAAGACGTCTTCATCCATGAAACCGGTCACCAGTTCTGGCAGGCGGAGGAGTCAGCATGAATCAGAGTACGCCCACCGCCCACAAACCAGCGTTCCTGCTGCCGATCCTGACGCTCGCCCACCGCGAAGTTGTCCGCTTCGTCCGACAACGCACCCGCGTCATTGGCGCCCTGATCCAGCCGATTCTGTTCTGGATCCTGTTTGGTGCCGGTTTACGGGGCTCCTTCCAGGCGCCCGCCTGGGCACCCGCCGGTATGACCTACCAGGAGTACTTCTTCCCCGGTGTGGCCGTCATGATTTTGATGTTCACCGCGATCTTCTCCACGATTTCAATCATCGAAGATCGCAAGGAAGGCTTTCTGCAGGGAGTGCTCGTCGCCCCGGTTCCCCGCTCCTCGATTGTGCTCGGCAAACTGCTGGGCGGCACGATTCTGGCCGTTTTACAAGCTGTCCTGTTCATTTTTCTGGGTCCACTGCTGAAACTGGTCGGACTGGCCCCCGACTTTGAAACAGGCGTCACCCTCGCCAGTCTGATCCCCCTGATCCTGTTCCTGTTTCTGCTCGGCTTCAGCCTGACCGCGCTGGGCTATCTCATCGCCTGGCCGATGGAATCGACACAGGGCTTTCACGCCATCATGTCCGTCTTCCTGATGCCGATGTGGCTGCTCTCAGGCTCGTTCTTTCCCGCAGGTGATTCCGGCTGGCTCTTGTGGATCATTCGCGGCAATCCGTTAACCTACGGCGTCACCGGACTCCGGCGGATTCTCTCCTCCGATGTCACGCTTCCGACGGCTCCCGGCAATCCCTCGATGATGGTCTGCCTGACCGTCACCGCGGTCGTGTGTATAATTTATGTAGTACTTGCCATCTGGATGACCGGGCAGCGGGCCACCCGTAATGCCCGTTAAACACAAACGACGATCAAACAAGATTTGAAGTAGCAATATGACCCAAACCGAACCCAAACCACCCCGCCGCATTCCCCTCATCCTGACCATCTCGCTCTGGATACTCGTCGCCGTCAGTGCGTTCGCCACCTGGCAGCTGAAAAAGCAGAGTGACCTGGCACTCGAACAGAGCAAAGCCGAACATGCGGCCCGGCTCGAAGCAGAGCAGAAAGCGTTCGAAGCGGAACAGAAAAAAACGGAAGAGACCGAAGAGGTCAGCATCAAGGGACCGGTCTGGCCCAAAGAAGGCATCGAAGATTTCTCACTGACCGAGCGCAGCGGTAAAACCATCACGAAGAAAGACCTGCTGGGCAAACCCTGGGTCGCCTGCTTCGTCTTCACCCGCTGCGCTGGACCCTGCCCCCGCGTGTCCGGCCAGTTCTATCAGCTGCAGAAAGACCTGAAGGACCTCGACTTCCGCCTGGTGACGATCACCGTCGATCCCAAGCACGACACCCCCGAAGTCCTCTCGCAGTATGCCGAACTGATGGGCGCCGATCCCCAGAAGTGGCTCTTCCTGACCGGCGATCAGAAAGATATCTTCCACCTGATCGAAAAAAGTTTCCTGATGCCCGTGCAGGAAAATGTCGGCCCCGCCCGCAAGCCCGGCTTTGAAGTCATCCACACTACCAACGTGATGCTCGTTGATCCCAAAGGGCGGGTGCTCGGAAAATTCAACGCCGTCGACGACGCCCAGATGGCTGAGCTCCGCCGCGAAGTCCGCAAGCTCGTCAAAGGCGAAGCGAAAGACGACAAGCAAGCAGACACCAAAGACAAAGCAACATCGAAACCCAAGGCGAAAACAGATCAGAAAACAGACGCTCCCGCCAAAGACGAACAGAAACCGGCTGCCAAACCGCCGGCCAAGGCAGGCATGATCTCCCTGAACACACTGCTGCTGCCGCTGCTGTTGATGCAGTCCGAGACCGAATCAGAGCCGGCTGCGGATGCGGAACCGGTGGACGTCGCAACAGAAACGGAAGAGACCGTCATCGAAACAGAAGCACCGGCTCAGGCTCCCGACTGGGTCCTGCAGCTCCCCGCGATCAATGCCGGGCTGAACGGGCTGGCCACGGTCCTGCTGATGGTGGGCTACGGGTTCATTCGCAAGGGGGAGCAGGAAAAACACAAGAAAACGATGCTGACCGCGTTCGGCACCTCCGTTCTGTTTCTGGTCTTTTATCTCGTCTACCACTTTGCTTTGCAGAGCTATACCGGCGATGCGTCACGCAAGTTTCAGGGAGAAGGCCTGATCCGCCCCGTCTACTATTTCATTCTGATCACGCATGTCGTGCTGGCGGCAGCAGTTCCGGTCCTGGCCTGGATCACCATCCGCCGCGGACTCAAACAGCAATGGGAAGCCCACCGGCGGATCGCCAAAATCACCTTTCCGATCTGGCTCTATGTCTCCATCACCGGTGTCGTGATTTATCTCATGCTCTACCATCTGCCCGGAGCATCATGAGCAGACCTGAAAACAATTGGCACAGCCCCTGCGTTCTGTTATCCTTTAAGTGTATTCGCGATATCCGTTAACCGAGTCTGATTACCATGTGCAAACGATTTCGATTCATCCGATCCTGTTTACTGGCGACCGCCCTGCTCGGTCTGTTCTCCAGCCCGGCACTGATCCGTCCGGCTGCCGCCTGCCCGATGTGTAAACAGCTCAATGAGACCGACGATCGCAAACCGCGGGCCTACATGTACAGCATCGCTTTCATGCTGACCATGCCCGCCATGATCTTCACCGGCTTCGGCTTCGCCTTCTATAAAATGAACCGCCGGGAACAGAACGCAATCCACGAATACGAAAACAACCGGAACCCGCAGCAACCTGCCGCAGATCCCGGTTCGAATTCGGAAATGGATTCAGATCAGTCGCGCGACTAGTTCAGTCGCTGGCGACGAGGTGTATTCCAGACCGTCGCTGCGGATGGTGCAGGACGGAACGCCCCTCTCGCTGAAGTGGACCCTGATGGGGAATCATCATAGGCGGTGGTCGCCGGTGTCGCATTCAGAGAAGGAATTGTCTGCCAGCTGGAGTTGGCATTGGTCTGCAGCTGAGGCACCTGCAACATGGCAGGACTCGGAGGCAGAGCCGGTCCAACGCTGGCTGTGCTCGCATAAGAGGTAGTCGCACCCGTTCCCCAGGAAACGGCTGGCTGTGCAGCGACCGTCGGTGCCAGTGTCGGGTAAGCGCCCAGGTCCAGTGATGTGGAAGACATCGGAGTCGGTGTCGGCACAGTCATCGGAGTCGGTGACGGCGTGGATGGTGTCGAAGGGATAATGGTCGGCGAAGGACTGATCATCGAAGGCAGTCCGTTGTTCATGCAGTCGGTGCAGGTTGACTGGGGTGCCATCACCGGAACCCGTTTGCGGACCTGGTAAGGCTGACGGACGTAGGTCGTTTCCCGGCGATAGCAGGTCTGAGGAATCTGTTTGGTGACCATTTTAGGAACCCAGACGCGCTGCCAGCAACCTTCATCCACAGTCACCTGGCGATAAGTCGTGACAGGTACATTCCGTGTCTGAGGGACCATCCGGTATTCGGTGCAGATAATATCCTGGTAACAGATCCGCGGCGGAGGCGGTGTGCAGACGCCCGGGCAACAGGAGGTTACCGGTGCACAACGACGGAAATAACGCCGGGCCAGTTTTTTACAACGATGCCCACAACGTCCGTGCTGCGGATAATAACAACTGTTACAACCACGGTTAAACAGTCTGCGAAACAGATGCGCGTCCGCGTTGTTGGTATCGGAAAAGATCAGAAACAGTGATGCGACAACAATGACATTTCGAATCCAGGGGGACATCGAAAAACTCCTTTTTTGACTAAGTGTGCTGAAAGGCACTCCTTGATTTCGTTCCCGTTTCAGTCATTCTGAAACACGGGTTCCCCGGATGAGGTTCCCGAACGAATTACCCACCGTTCTCTTTTATCGGCATAATCGTTAAAGTCGCTTTATTTTAAATTTCCCGAATTCCAAAATTCATTCACTCCCGGTACCGGTGACATTTCCCCCCATTTTTGAGAAGATAGGGAGACTGGCATCAGGCAGCACCCGCCCTGACTGCACCTAACATCATTCTATCTATACACTTACCACATCAGAAAGCACCCAAAGGAAACCTCATGGCAGACACACAACTGGCTCACATGGTCTATTTCACTCTCAATGACGGCTCTCCGGAAGCCATCCAGACCATGGTGGACGCCTGCCACAAATATCTGAAAGATCATCCCGGCGTCGTCTACTTTTCCGCCGGCCAGCGCGGCCCCGAATTCCAGCGGGAGGTCAACGACCAGGAATTTCACGTCGCCCTGAACGTGGTTTTCGACACGAAAGAATCCCACGACGTCTACCAGACCGCGCCGGAGCATCTGCAGTTCATCGAAGAGAACAAAGCGTCCTGGGCCAAGGTCCGCGTGTTCGACAGCTACGTCACCGGCTGATCACAGCCGCCCGACTCAGTTACAGCAGGGGAACCACCAGCGGCGTCTGGTATTCCGGATGGGGCACGACTTTGACCCGGGTCTGATAGACCTCGCTCAAACGCGTTTCCGTCAACACCTCCGCCGCGGTTCCCAACGCAGCGATCTCTCCTCCGGCCAGCAGCACAATCTGGTCGGCGAAACAGCTGGCCAGGTTCAGATCATGAATCGTGAGCAGCACCGTCAATTGCCGCTCATGTGCCAGATCGCGAATCAGTGACAGGATCTCGACCTGATATTTCAGATCGAGTCCCGTCGTCGGTTCATCCAGGCAGAGCACCTTCGTCTGTTGGACCAGCGCGCGGGCAATCAGGGTCCGTCGCCATTCCCCGCCGGAGATCTCCGTAATCTTCTTCCCCCGCAGTTCTGTCAATCCGGTCTGCGCCAGTGCCGTTTCCACGTGTGCCGTATCCTCTTCACCAAACGGCTGCACCCAGCCCCGGTGAGCCGAGCGTCCCAGCTGCACGGTCTCTTCAATCGTCATCGGCCATTGAGGCACCTCCAGCTGTGGTGCCAATGCCAGTTTTTGAGCCATCTCCCGCCGCGAGAGTCGCTGCACATCCTGGCCTTCCACCAGGATCGTACCCTGCTGCACCGCGATCAACTGAAACAGCGCGCGGAGCAGCGTGGTCTTCCCCGAACCATTGGGGCCCAGCAACACCAGCACCCTGCTCGGCTCCACTGCCAGTGATACTTCTTGCAGTACACGCTGGTTCGGATAACCGCAGGTCACATTCTCCAGTTCAATTTCGTGCATGGGAGACCTTTCACATTGTCTGTCGGCCGCGGCTGATCAGCAGGAATAGAAAAAACGGGCAGCCCATCAAGGCCGTCACCACCCCCACCGGGATCTCCGTCGGTGCAATCACGGTCCGTGCCAGCGTGTCGGCAATCACCAGTAGAATCGCCCCCAGCAGCGCACTCCCCGGGATCAGCAGTCCGTGTCGCGGGCCCAGTAGAATCCGTGTCATGTGCGGTGCCATCAGTCCCAGGAATCCGATCACCCCCGACACCGACACACAGGCCGCCGTGCACAACGTGGCCGCCGCTAAAATCAACAACCGCACCTTGCCACTGGGCAGCCCCAGCGACATCGCTGTCTCATCCCCGAACGACAACAGGTCCAGCGGCCGCGACAACATCCACAACAGACCGCCGCTCACCAGGATCACCGGACCGGCAATCGCAATTTCATTCCAGTGCCTGCCGGAAAAACTTCCCAGCAGCCAGTTGAAAATTGTATTCAGCATCTCATGATTCAAAAACATGATCAGCGACACCAGGGCGCCGGTAAAACTGCTGAGCGCCATCCCCGCCAGGATTAACGTCAACAGCGGCGCACTCCGTCCCAGGTTACTGAGTGCCGCGATCACAAATACAGCCCCGACAATCAACATCGCACCGCCAAAGGCAGCCAGGATCAGCCAGGGCACCTGCCCGGTGCTCGTGATGACCGTCACACTTCCCGCCAGGCAAAGCAGAGCCAGTGTCGCTCCCAGGGCGGCACCGCTCGAAGCGCCAATCACGAACGGATCGGCCAGTGGGTTCCGAAACACTCCCTGAAACGCAGCTCCCGCAACCGCCAGTCCGGCACCGACGCAGGCCGCCAGTACCACCCGCGGCAGTCGGATCTGCCACAGAATCGTCTCGATCTGCGCGCCGGCTGCGGCGCCTGTCAATCCCTGCCAGATTTCGGACAGCGATAACTGCACCGCACCAAAATGAATTCCCACCAGCAGCGCCAGCAGCAGCCCTCCCAGGAACGGGAGTATTCGCCAGACAGCAAAACGGGGTTGCGTGGGTCTCACCTGCAGAATTCACTCTCAAGCTTAAGGGTTGGGAAATGCCTCAGGGTACAACGCCTGTGCCAGTTTTTGAAGTCCCTGCACCACCCGCGGACCGGGCCGGGAAATCACATCGTCTTCAATCAGATACACGCGTCCCTCTTTCACCGCCGCCAGATCGGACCACCCCGGACGCTGACGCAGTTTCTCAAGCACCTGCTGCGCGTCCGCGGGCCCCTCTTTCATTCGCGGCATGACGATTACTTCCGGGTTCCGCAGGATCAGAGTCTCTTCACTCACCTGGGGATACGCAGGTTCCACATCCGCAAACACATTCTCTCCCCCGGCCAGCGTGATCAACTCGCCAATAAACGAATGCGGGCCGGCCGTCATCAACGGCTGATCCCAGACCCGGTAAAAGACGCGCGGCCGCTGCTCTTTCTGAAACGGTTTGATCTGTTTCTGTAACTGGGCGATCTCCTGGTTCAACCGGTCGATTAACGCTTTCCCCTGTTGAGAATGCCCGGTCGCCTGCCCGATCCCCAGCATCGCTTTTTCAATATCTGCTACCGACTGCGACTCCAGTGCCAGCACCGGAATCTTCAAGGTCTCCAGTTGGGCTGCCAGTTGACGGTGATAATCCCCGCCCGTCACAATCAGGTCCGGCTGCAGTGCCACCAGCGTTTCCAGACTGATGCTGCCCGGGTTCGCCAGTGCAATCTGTTTCAGTTCCTTTGTCTCCGAAGGATAGTTACACAGCGACGTGCAGCCCACCATCTGTGCGCCCGCCCCCAGCGCAAACAGCGTCTCCGTATGCGACGGAAGCAGCGAAATAATCCGCCGTGGCTGTTTCGCCAGCGTGACATCGCGCCCCTGGTAATCTTTCACCGTGACCGGGAACGACTTCGTCTCCGCGACCACGTCGACTTCCGCCTCTTCCGGAGCAACCGGCAGCTCGGACGCAGGTGCCTTCGCCGCCTGCTCTGCCTGCGCTGCAACAGAAGCGTCCTCCTGCGAACCACAGCCCGCAGACCAGGCCAGCGTCAGTAACAGCAGGATCAGTTTCAATTCGAATCCATGTTTCATATCAGTGTTGGTTTCCATTTCTTCCCGCGGGGATCGGTCCCCACCTGCCCTCTATCGTAGATCAGCCCGGAATGTCCGACAACGAACATTCCGTTGCTGACTACGTTTTCATTCATCTTTTCCTGTGAATCACACGTTCAGACGCGCGACAGCCACCGGGCCCGCAGCTGCTGGGCTGCCGTGACCATGTTCTCCAGCGAGGGCCGCACTTCCTCCCATTTGCGGGTTTTGAGCCCGCAATCCGGATTCACCCACAACTGGCGGGGCAGCAATACTTCGAGGGCTTTCTCCAGCAGATACTCAATCGACTCCACCGTCGGCACCCGGGGCGAATGAATGTCATACACGCCGGGTCCGATTTCATTCGGATAATGATACTGCACGAACGCATCCAGCAGTTCCATGTTGCTCCGCGACGTCTCAATCGAAATCACATCCGCGTCCAGGGCCCCGATCGCTTCGATGATATCGTTGAATTCCGAATAGCACATGTGCGTGTGGATCTGCGTCTCGTCTTCCACGCCTGCCGAGGCCACCCGGAAACAGTCCACCGCCCACTGCAGATACGCGTCCCAGTCGGACTTCCGTAGCGGCAGGCCTTCACGGATCGCCGGCTCATCGATCTGAATCACCCGGATGCCGCTCGCTTCCAGATCGAGCACTTCATCCCGGATCGCCAGTCCGATCTGCTGGCAGGTCACGCTCCGGGGCTGATCGTCTCTCACAAACGACCATTGCAGAATCGTCACCGGCCCGGTGAGCATCCCCTTCATCAGCTTCCCGGTACAGGACTGCGCATAAGCAGTCCACTTCACCGTCATCGGTTCCCTGCGCTGCACATCGCCAAAGATCACGGGGGGTTTCACACACCGCGAGCCATAACTCTGCACCCAGCCATGCTGCGTCGCAATGAAACCTTCCAGTTGTTCGCCGAAGTACTCAACCATGTCGTTCCGCTCCGCTTCGCCATGCACGAGCACATCCAGGCCGATCTCTTCCTGGCAGCGAATATCACTGGCAATGCAGTGCTTGAGAAATTCTTCGTACGCCGCTTCCTTCAGTTCCCCTTTCTTAAACGCGGCCCGCGCCTTGCGGATCTCATCGGTCTGCGGAAACGAACCGATGGTCGTCGTCGGAAACAGGGGCAACTGCAGTTCGTGCGTCTGGATCGTCTGTCGCTGCTGGTAAGGAGACTGCCGTCGCAGCATTTCTTCCGTCACGCCGGCACAGCGTTCCTTCACCTCCGTACGATGCACGCGCTCCGAATTCCGCCGGGCTGCCATCTTCTCATCGTACCAGGCCAGTTCCGCAGCCACTGATTTCCGTCCGCCATTGATGGCTCGCGTGATCAGGTTGATCTCCTCCAGCTTCTGCTGGGCATACGCCAGCCACTGGCGAATTTCCGGATCCAGCGCCGACTCCAGCGACAGATCGACGGGCGTGTGCAGCAGCGAACAGGATGGCCCGATCAGCACGCGATCTGTTCCCAGCCGTTCCACGACGGTTTCCACCAGCGAAATCGAGCGGCTGACATCGTTCTTCCAGATGTTCCGCCCGTCGACGACTCCCAGCGAAAGCGAAAGCTCTTCCGGCAGTTGGGCCAGCACCTCTTCCAACTGTTCCGGTGCCCGCACCAGATCGATGTGCAGCGCATCGACCGGCAGCGATACCGCGGTCGACAGGTTCTCTTTCAGATCACCAAAATAGGTCGCCAGAACAATTTTGAGCTGATTCCCGTTGATCGACAGCCGATCGTAGGCCCGTTGAAAAGCCGCCTGATGGGACTCCGTCAGATCGAGCACCAGGCAGGGTTCGTCAATCTGCACCCACTCCGCCCCGGCTGCCGCCAGCTCCGCAAGCACCTCTGCATACACGGGCGGCAGTGCATCGAGCAGGCTTAAAGGATCGATATCCGCCTCCCAGGTCTTCCCCAACAGCAGAAACGAGACCGGCCCCAGCAGCACCGGACGCGTCTCGATCCCCAAGGCTTTCGCTTCCAGGTACTCCTCGATCGGCTTCCGCGAAGCGAGCTGGAACTGCTGGTCCACTTCAAACTCGGGGACCAGGTAATGGTAGTTCGTGTCGAACCATTTGGTCATCTCCAGTGCCGCGACGCCTTCCGTTGAGGCGGTGACCGACTGCCCCCCTTTCCCGCCCCGCGCCATCGCGAAGTAGGTCGCCAGGTCAACTTCATCGCCCGACCAGTCAAACCGCCGCGGAATCGCACCGACCAGCGCCGCGGTATCCAGGACCTGGTCGTAAAGAGAAAAATCGTTGGAGGGAATGTGCGCGATCCCCGCCTGCTGCTGTCGTTTCCAGTTGGTTTCACGCAGTTCGCGACAGACATTGTGTAATTCCGCTTCTGATATTTTTCCGGACCAGAATTTTTCAACGGCCCGTTTCAGTTCACGCTGCGCGCCGATACGGGGAAATCCAAGATTCGTAGCAATAGCCATCTGCTGGCTCCTTTCAAAGTGTTTTGATATTCATTGTGTGGGTAAGAGTTCTGCCACCGCGCGTACCGGGAGCGCACGTGACTTCGGTGCGTACCGGCAGCGGCGACGTGTCTGCGAATTTTTGCAAGGAGCGCGCACCCTACGCGCAGACCTTCCCTGAGTTCACAGACCGTGAAAAACAAAAAGCGATCGAGACCAGACTAAGCGCGCTGATCTTTGACGGAGCACTGCAGACAGGAACCGCGCCGGCACGTTTACCGGCGCAACTTCAAGGCGCGCAGGCAGAAACCGAACAGGGATCTGACGGGACTCACAGCCGTTGCCACTTATTACAGGCGTTACCACTCGCGCAGGATCGAACACACAATCAAACGCGAGGGAGGCGCACACAACTCGCAGTGCGCGCAACAGCAGTGCCAGTCTTAGACCAGGCGCATGTCAGACTCGGCATCATCTGCGTCTCCAACCCGTCTGTATTCGGGCGAGACATACAGTCGGTCACACCAGTGGACGCGCTGCATGTAAAGAGTCATAGCTGTTTTCCTGTGAAAACGAAACAAAAGCAGGAAGTGAAACGACGCAACAGGCGTTTCATCAATTCCAACGGACAGCGAGCTTAACACGCGCTCACAGATTCGTCAACTTGAAAATCAGTCAAAACGATCAGTCAGTGAGATGATGGAATCTGACATGATGACACGCGAAACAGAAACTGGTTCCAGTCCAGTTAGTACTGTCTCAAACAGTCGCTACGATGTTCTGTGTATTGCTCGATCAATTATATGAACCACGAAAGGCACGAAATACACGAAAATTTTCCGATTCGCAGTTTATTTAATTTGGTGTTATATTTTAAAAATCCCTCTCCTTTACTATCGAACCAATTTGATTTCAACACCGAAGAGGGGGTAGGCCCGAATGTAATTCGGGCCGAGCGCAGCGAGCGGGAAACTGACAGTGAGGTCTCACGTTTTCAGAGCACAATTCCGCTGCGGACCAATGTCGAATCGGTTACTGCTTTCTCGATTGCCAGAGTGCTCTGACAGTTTCCTGTTGTCTCCGACAACCCCGAATTGCATTCGGGGGCACCCGGCGAGGGTGGTGGCGAAGTACCTGCTACATTTTCACGCAGTTCATTCCTTCCAGTGTACTTCGCAACTCGTCTTCAGTGCTGTCAAATTGCTTTGCCACTGTGGGAGCATATCCAACAGAAGCGGTTGTGATGTCCAGCGACGCCGCCACGACATTTGCCCAGATACGAAGAGTTCCTGGCCAATCGACAAGTTCGATTTCTTTCCGATGTTGAGCCGGATGCAATATCGTGAAACACGGCCATTTGGGAAACACGATCGATTCAGCATTACAATCCATAAATCGACAACCATCCAGAATCGCCTTTGAGAAATCGCAATCTTCAATCGCACCGTTCGGATTCTGCTCGGCCCAGTGACCGAAATCATTGCCAACATACCAACCGGCGAACGTGCAGCCTCTCAGTTTGGCTGCGCACCACATCTGGAAGTTCGTCAGCTTCTTTTTGGCTTCAATGTGACAATCGCTTATGCGAACATCTGTGATAGTCAGTGCATTTGCATTTGTCCTCAAGATGATTTGACATCGATTGAGAACCAGACTGGGGCCAAGATAATGCTGCTCCTTGTCGTCCAAAACAAGCTCTGTGTCTTCAATGGTGTCTTGCTGCAATTGATTCATAATGATTCCGTCTAAAAGGTTATCATGCGGAACAGGAGGTCAGACATTCGCTTCGCATGAAGGTCCATGTTGTTTTTTGTACCAGAAAGGATGTCGTAACTGAGATTAAAAGGGGGAGGTCTCTTTTTAAGAGTCCTCCCCCTTTTCTCTTTAAAGACCTGTCAATTTTCTTAAAAAATATATTCGAGCAATATCAGAGTATACAAAGCATAATTGCACACCGCCTGTAACAGGAAAATCACGACTCCCCAAAAGGGTCTCCATTTTCGATAAAGGATTGGCTTATAATAAAAGCAAGAAATAAATAAGATCACAGCAGCGATTAAAAATAAGAGATGAAGCAAAACAATAAGCGTCATTGCGGGCACAGTTGCTGATCCCACATAGAAGAATTTATAGTTGAATAATTTTCTGCTAGCTAAATCTAAGAGAATGCTTACGACAAAAGATAACCAAAAGATGGAATATGCTATCTTTGTGTTGTTTTGATACAGTTTCATCGATCACTATCCTTAGAGCCCTGCCAGGCCCCCTAAAAAGGGTCCGCCCGAATGCAATTCGGGCCGAGCGCAGCGAGCAGGAAACTGACAGTGAGGCCTCATGTTTTCAGAGCACAATTCCGTTGCGGACCAAAGTCGAAGCGGTTTCTGCTTTCTCAATTGCCAGAGTGCTCTGACAGTTTCCTGTTGTCTCCGACAACCCCGAATTACATTCGGGGATACCCGGGGATCTGACATCATGACACACAAAGCAGCTCATAAGTTCCAGATGTTATCTACCTGCATTCATTTAGTACAGCCCGATGATTTCATCAAATATTTCCACAACTGAAGTTCCATAACTCGCGGCCGCCTCTCTTAAAGACCTGTTATCTTTATGCCTGGAATTCGGGTCTGCTCCCAGTTCAAGCATGGCTTTTGTGGTTTCCAGGGTAATTGGTTTACGGACTTGTATATGACAATCGATATCAGAATCCAATGCCTGGAAAATCGGCGGATAGTGACAATCGGCATGTGTATGGAGTAAATACTGATCAACTTCCCAAAGCCCCTTGATCAGTCGGACGTCTCTTTTCTTGCAGGCAAGATGCATTAGTGACCACCCCATTGGAGAAAATGATTGATGTAAATCGCCCCCTTCCTTGAGGAACTGTCTGACTTTGTCGAAGAAATCAGAATAAAATTTCTCAGGATTGTCCGTGTAGATCGTCCAGGCAAGATTTCCAAAGTCGTCATACTTGTCACGGGCACACATGGCCTCAATCAACTCATCAAAATTCATTGGGTTACTTTTCATGAGTGGTCATTAAAGTGGTCAGGTCTCTTTCTTAAGAGTCCTGCCCCCTTTGAATGTTCTTTTTCTGTCACGACAGGCGTCAACTGAGCAGCCTTGTCGCCCGATACGAGAACTGTGCCGCCTGGCAATAGCGTCTGTCATTCACTCTTTATCCATGGCAGTACGATTCTGGTGGGGTATTTGCTGCCGAAATAAATGGTCTGGTCGGCGATCTTCAGTTCTGCGTCGGCGTTTTGATTTGCTGCCGTGTTGTGATTGCGATCGTAATTCGGGAAGTCCGAACTTGTGATATCCAGGCGAATCCTGTGACCGGGCAGAAATGCATTCGACGTGGGGTTCATGCGGATCGTGTATTTCACTACCGAGTCCGGTTGAATCAGACTCGGCTGATCGAGTCCCTCGCGATACCTGGCCCGAACCACCCCCATCGACACATCGCGTGCCAGTCCGTCCGGGTGCACATCGATCAATCGAACAATGAAATCAGTATCGGGTGCAGACGATGCGGCGTACAACTCCACAGTGGGATTTCCTGTCACTTCAATGCGCTCAGCCAGGGGATCCGTTTGATAAACCAGAATATCCTGACGTTTGGCTAAAGGCCGCTGGTCCGTAGGAATTTGAAATAATCGTTCCCCATGCAGTGAAGGCACCGGGTTAGCGGGATCGTAGCGATAAGTGTCAGTGCCCTGTTGCGACGGTAAATCGACCGCCAGCTTCCCATCGCCGGCGGGAGTGTTCGCTCCGTCAGCGCTGCCGAGATAGAGGACCTTGTCCTGGGCCCGCTGCAGGGGCCAATCGGGCTCGTCACGCCATGCGTTGTCTCCCATGACAAAGATGCGATATGAAGAGGTCTTATCGATGCCGTTCTGCTTTCCCTTCAGCCAATAATCAAACCAGCGTATCTGGTAATCCGTCATATCAAAGACGGCCTGTGGGCCAAAATCGATGTTCCCGTAGCGGCGGCGGCCCAGACCTGCGTGAGACCAGGGGCCGACGATCGTGCGCGAGCCATTGCGTGCAACCTTACTACCCCCCTCCGACCTGATGGCACGATCCAGCATCAGGTCTCCGTTGCAATGGTCCCACCAGCCAATGATATTTAAATTCGGGACCGTGATTTCATTCACGGCTTTGTGTAGCTTCCAGGGATCTGTATGAGGATTCTTCAGCCAGTCACGGACAGGCTTGATTTCATCCTCGAAGACTTCTTGCGGCAAATCCAGGTAGGGGAGGAAATTCAGCCAGTGCTCGGACTTCCCAGAAGTCCACTCTTTTTGTGCTGCAGCGCGCGCGTGAGTGCCTTCCCGTTCCGCACGACGGCGCATGTCCGGCGACATGGAGACGGACCACCAATGGAGCCGACGCCCGGGTCGGATCGTGCCCGGACCTTCCAGATCGGTATAGCGCGCCGGAATACTATAGGCGCACATGGCGACCAGTGAGGGTGGCCTCAATGGGGCTAATCGCCATTGCAGGAAGGCATTGTAGGACCCTCCAAACGTGCCGACTTTTCCGTTGGAACCTTCCAGCTTTGCCGCCCATTCGACCGTATCGTACCCGTCTTCCGCATCATGCGTTTTGAAACGTACAAATGACTCCCACTCCCCATCCGAATCGTATCGTCCACGCGCATCCTGGGACACGACGATATAACCCGCTTTGACATAGCGATCCATTCGACTCGACTTTCCGTAGGGTGTACGCATTACTAAAACGGGGTAAGGGCCGCCACGATCGGGCCGGAAAACGTTTGCTCTCAGGATGACTCCGTCGCGCATCGGCACGGCAACGTTTTCCTTTACTTCAACCTTGATCGATTCAGTATCCGACGCTGAAAGGATTTCGGTTGGGATGATTGCTGAAAACAAAGTTAAACAAGATGCGATGGATAATCGAATTCGCCTTGAGGGCATGGTGCTTGCTCCTGTAACGCTCCAGATAGTTGGACGTGAAATCTATTGAGAACGCTGTCATGACTAAAAAGATGTTATGCTAATTTCTTCATCTTTTTTTAAGAGTCCTGTCTTTTTTTAAGAGTCCTGAACTCTTTTTTTCTCTACCTATTCGAAAGTAGAAAAAGCAGTTAAATAATCTGGTCCAATTCTAACAAACCCAGCCAATCAGTCACTCCGTATACGACCGCAGCAGACCACAGGCGGGGCAGCGGTAGGTTGTGATCTTTCTCGTTCCGGATTGATCCACATGAACCGTCTTAGTTCTATTCTTCACCTTCATCCCGAAAAAGGTGTCGCCCGCGCTTTCAGGATCGCCTGGATGCCACACCGTTTGCAGGGCTCCCAGGAACATATTATCCGGGATAAATCCTTTTTCCATCTCTTTTTCGCAGTCAGGGCAATGCGGTGTTGTGCTCATTAGAATCTCCAGTAAGTCATGTTTTAAACAGGCCGATCGCAGTTTAACGCAGGATGGACGCATTTGGATCACCAAAATTTCAGGTTGGGGGAGAGCGCGTGCGTCCGCCGCTGATTCCAGGGTTGGGTCGCTGATATCAAACCGGTGGCCAGGTAGCGTTTCTTAATTCGGATGGTCTATACCAAAGTCGTTTCAACCGGGGCTAACGCCCTGCGGCTAATTTTGCTTTTCTGCTGTTGAAGTCCTGAAAACAAAAGTAACAGCATACCCCCGGCCACGGTGAATACTTACATAGCTAACGCTAACGACCTCATGATCACGCTGAAAACTATTAAATAAACGCTACCTGGCGCCATTCCGCTCATTTTGGTGAGTGGTTCTTGAAGACTGTGGGCACGACGCGATGGTGCCGCCCTGCTGCATGGTGCGGGGTATTCAGATTGGTGCGTACGTGCGATTGGATAAAACAGGAGTGGTTACAGGGAATCGTACGCGGAAGCTGCGACCTCCTGCTCGCTGTGCTCGGCCCGGATTACATCCGGGCTTACCCCTTCATTGTATCCTGGGGAGCATTGGTGACAGCACTGTCGGGCAAGCCGAGCAGTGGCACCCTGTTTTGGTGGTGTTTCTGATAAATGGAAATCGAACTTTTTCCGATTGCCCGCTAATGATGCATTGTTCTTCGCCAGGCGGGCCGACACATGGGTCGGCCCCTACTTTTTCTGTTATGCGAGACTGGTGGGCAGGGCTCTTATTTAATGAGTTCTGTTCCCTGTACTGTCTCTCCGGGCGAAAATCATGACGCGTCCCGGGCACACTTTGAGACTCGATGACTATTCTTGATAAAACGACTGCGGGGGTTTGAATTTTGAGTCGAGTTGAAATTCGAATGTCGATTCAGGCGATTTGACGGTGGCTGCCTGGACGATCGAATGGGGCTTGAACAGGTTATAGGCAGGGGGAATCTGTTCTTTCATCCCGACACCACCTTGTGGGGAATCGGGAGGGATCGGAGACCCGTCCGGTTGCGTGAGCTTTGAGAAGGTCACGCCGTACTCCCCGGGAGGGCACCCCGGATTCGAATGAAAGTCAGTCAAAGTAAACTTGCCTGCTTCATCGGTCAGGCCAAATGCTCCGTTTCCTTTCGTTCCGCCAGTAGGATGAAATTCCACCATTGCACCGACGAGCGGTTTACCATCCATCGTCACGGATCCCGAAACAGGAATCATATCAATGCCGGGACCGGAATCCGAACCACCGCAACCGGAAAGAGCAGCAAACATCATCGCGAAAGGAATCACGAATCCTCGAGTTAATTTCATTTTAAGCGTCGTATCAGAGCAGGCACTCATGTCGTTCCACCAGAGAAAAAAAGCAGGCTTGATTAAGAAAAAAAGAGTCCGCCGCTCACGGGTTTCCTCATCCGTGAGCGTGGAACATACCGGAAAACAAATTCCCAGATCAGAACTCACCGAGCACCTGTCCGTCTCTGATTCTGGAGAGGCCGGTGCGGATACTGGCATCGGTGTTCTCGCTGATAAAACGCACAGCGCCATCCGCGAGCAGGATCATACAACCTCCGACATGGGAACTTCCGGGCATACTGTAAGATCCCAGTACGCCCGGCCGTTCCGTCATTGGAGGAGTCCAGGAGCAACAGAGCCAGTAGTTGATTCCGCGGCTGTGGGCCAGGTTGACGCCATTTCCCGCGTAGACGCTACAGCCCCAGTAGTTACCTGTTCCATCCCGCACCTGACGGGTCGTTTCGCACACCATGACGGTATTACTGGTGCCATCCTTGATCTTCGAAATATCGGAATCGGAATTCTCGCCGAAGAGAGCTCTCGTGGTTCTTCCTTCATTTCCCCACAACGCCCAGGGGCCTGTGCCGGAGCTGACACTGAACCCGTAGTTGGTCATGGCACTTCCTGAGACACCACAGCCATAGTAGGGAGTCGTTGAATTGTAGGTCTGATTGTTATCATCACTCGGACAATTGAAAACGGCGAGGACTTTTTTTGTCAGTTGCATATTCGCGGTAATGTCAGCAGACGCCCCCATCACTGTTCCCGAACTGTTCGAAGACCACCCACTGAACGTACTGTTGCGTTGGGCGGCGCTGAAGTTGAACTGATTGTAGAGAGCAGTCTGTTCCAGATAGGGCAGCAGCAGCGTCCAGCCTGATTGATTCAGGATCGGATCTCCGGACTGCTTCCAGACCATGGCATTGTTGGCACTCGAGTAAGGAAACTTGGAGTGAGCGTCGTGATAATTGTGCAGCGCCAGACCAAGCTGCTTCATATTATTCTTGCAGGTAGAGCGGCGTGCTGCTTCACGTGCCTGCTGAACCGCGGGCAGGAGCAGGGCGATCAGAATGGCAATGATGGCGATTACAACCAGGAGTTCGATTAAAGTAAATCCGCTTCTTAGTTTGCGTAGTGGGTTCATGGAGTACCTCTTCTTTTGAAAGGAATGATCATGAAGGAGGGAAAAAATTGTGTACTCAGATCGTGTGAAGTCATTGCAAAGAGACTAGTTGTTCTGAGTAATCGGGCGCAGATACCAGGTAGGAGTTTATCAGGGGACGACTCTAATATTAATAAACCTTAATATAAATATGAACTTATGTCTCTGCAACAGTTAGTTTTGGTCGACATGCAGTTTATCAAAAATATTCCAGTCTTTTTTTGCATAGTCTAAAAAGGGGTTGTTCATTCACCTCTGGTGCGGGGTGTGTAGATTGGTGCGTCTGTGCGGTTGGATAAAATGGGAGTGCCCAATTTTATAACCTGCAGGTAGGGATCGACCCCATGTGTCCGCCCGTGGGAGTTGGCGCCGTTGTTTATCCGATCTGGCACTGGTGGTTTACGTTTCCGTTGAAAAATTCATCCAGCAGAATATCGCCAGGCGGGCCGACACATGGGTCGGCCCCTACTTTTTCTGTTATGCGGGTCTCCGTGCTAAAACGTGACTTTAATGGTTTTAAGCGGATCTTATGCGGTAATAAGCGGGGGATAAGTGGTAAAAACTGGCAAGAAACGGAGTGCATCGATGAGCAGTTGTTTTTCAAATCGTGCTGAAACCAGCGGGTTTTATAGTGTGCTTGTGCCATCGGTTCTGAATGTTCCCGTCAAAAACAGGTGTTGCTCGCGCGCGCGACGCATAACCAGGTATTCTGGTCAGGTGCAGGTCTGGGTCCAGTCCAGTTTATTCAGTAGTCAGGGAGGATATAGGAGGTGGGAAATGTTTATCTCAGCAGCACTGTCGGACAAGCCGAGCAGTGAAACTATGTAGGAAGCCTCCGTCGGATCGAATAACGTGTAACAAGTTCGTTCACAATTTGTTTCACGAAATCTCACCGCCGGAGGCAACGATGTTGTATGTTGGTTTAGATGTGCATGTCAAGCATATTACGATTTGTGTACTTAATAAGGATGGTAAGCTGCTGCAGCGGTGCCAGCTGCCATGCCTGGATGATGTGATTCAATTTCTGATGAACCTGCCGGGACGATACGAAGTCTGTTTTGAAGCCAGTACCGGTTATGGCATCTACTTTGAAGCTCTGAGTAAGATTGCTTCTCGTGTTGCCGTGGCTCATCCAGGACTGTTGAAATTGATTTTTCGTTCCAAGCAAAAGAATGATCGTGCGGACGCAGAGAAGCTGGCCAAGCTATTGTTTCTCGATGAAGTTCCGACCGTTCATGTCCCGACTGCAGACGTGCGGGCCTGGAGAGAGTTGATTACATTCCGAGGCAAACTGATTCAGAAACGGACCCGGGCTAAAAATGGAATTCGCTCGCTTCTGAGAAGTGTTGGTTGCAGGGTTCCCAAAGAGTTTGGTCTCTGGACCATACGGGGGATGGAATGGCTAAAACAGAAAGATCTGAAACAGCCGATGCAAAATCTGAAACGGAACATGCTGGTAGAAGAGATCGAAACACTGACGAGGCAAACCAGGCTGGTTGAAACGGAACTGGCCCGCTATTCGAAAGAGAACATTGCCGTGCAGCAATTGCAGAGTATCCCCGGCATCGGCTTACGCACTGCTGAGGCATTCGTGGCCTTTGTGGATGACCCGCATCGATTTGCCAACAGTAAGAAAGTGGGGGCCTACTTCGGTCTGATCCCGATCCAGGATCAGTCAGGGAGTACCAATCGACTGGGGCATATCACACGGGAAGGGTGTGCAGAGGTCCGACATCTGGTTACCGAAGCGGTTTGGCAGGGGATTCGATATTCACCGACGATTAAAGCCTATTATGAACGGATTCATCGCCAGGAAAAAGACAGGAAAAAAATTGCGATTGTAGCCACATCGCATTACCTGGTGCGTGTGATGTGGTCCATGTTGAAAAATGGAACCTTGTGGAAAGAACGGAGCCTGGCAGTCTGAGCGACTGCAGTTTAGATAAGTAATTCAAAGAGTTGTGTGGGAATTAAGTTTCACGTTGAGATCGAAAGTGGGATTCAGGTGACATCCCGACGGGTGCCATGGCGCATTGCGATGCCGTAGCAGTGAATGGGAGTCACCGTAATTTGTCTAGTGGCGCCTCGCCAAGGTGAGTGATGCCGGATGGATGGTTGGATAATTCCGCGTTCTTCTCACTACGGTCTTGACAGAAGCTTCCTCATGGATGGCACCCGACTGCTCAGAGGGTAGGAGTTATTGGGGGCCATTTGAAACGTTGCTCCGTCAGTTTCCTGCTCGCGATACTCGCCCCGAATTGCATTCGGGGTTACCCGATGATTCAGACGCAGGGAGGATATGGGAGGTGGGAAATGTTTATCTCAGCAGCACTGTCGGGCAAGCCGAGCAGTGGCACTCAACGTCAACGGACATCGACGCGCATGAAAAAAAGGGACCACCGGCTGGTGGTCCCTTCGAGGGTGCCTTCTTTTTGTGTCGCGGACGAATCAGTCCCAGGTCAGAGAACCGGAGCTCTGGTATTCGGTCACGCGGGTTTCGAAGAAGTTCTTTTCCTTCGAGAGGTCCATGGTTTCGCTCATCCAGGGGAACGGATTCGCAGAACCGTACTGGGCGGGCAGGCCGATGCGTTCCAGGCGACGGTCAGCAATGTGCTGCACGTATTCGCGGAACAGATCGCCGTTCAGCCCCAGAATCCCGGTGGGCAGACAGTCGTTGGCGTACTCGATTTCGAGTTCAGCCGCATACTTGATGCGATCGATGATCGTCTGCTGGAACTCGGGAGTCCAGACTTCGGGGTTTTCCTGCTTGATGCCGTTGATCAGGTCGATGCCGAAATTCAGGTGAATGGTTTCGTCCCGCAGGATGTACTGGAACTGTTCCCCGATCCCGGTCATCATGTTGCGGCGATGGAACGAGAGGACCATCACGAAACCGGTGTAGAAGAACAGGCCTTCCATGATCAGGTAGTAGCCGATCAGGTTCTTGAGGAATGCCTGAGTTCCTTCGAAGGAATCGGTGGAGAAATCAGGATCCAGAATTTCGGAAGTCAGTTCCATTTCCAGCTGATCTTTTTTGGCGATCGCCGGTACTTCGTGGTACATGTTGAAGACCTCAGACTCGTTGAGCCCCAGGCTTTCCACGATGTACAGGAAGGTATGGGAATGGACGGCTTCTTCAAACGCCTGACGCAGCAGGTACTGACGACATTCGGCGTTGGTCACATGCTTGAAGATGGCCAGCACGATGTTGTTGGCCACCAGGCTCTCTGCGGTCGCAAAGAAGCCCAGGTTCCGCATGATCACAAACCGCTCGCCTTCGCTGAGCTTGCTGGAACGCCACATTTCGATGTCTTTGGTCATTCCGACTTCGGTGGGCATCCAGTGGTTCGCACAGCCATTCAGGTAATGTTCCCAGGCCCAGTGATACTTCAGCGGCATCAGCTGGTTGACGTCAACCTGCGAGCAGTTAATCAGTCGTTTTTTATCCGCCTTGAAGCGGCCTGTGGGAGTATCCCCCACGGGAGTCAGTGAAGGAGAACCGGATGTATTGGAATTGAGAATTGTCATCATAACACCTCATTAAAATCCATTTGAAAAAAACAGGAGCACACAATATTGATCGTGGGACGCAGCCCGCCAGATTACTGGCAGGCTTCGCAGTCACCATCCAGATTACAGGATTGACCGGGTGTCACCACGGTAGCTGGTTGCACCGACCGTTCTACCTGAATGTCACCAGAAGCACTGGCGTTCTTCATCCAGCGAGGCTGAATGCCGAACTTGTTGACGTCCACGGTTGATTTTTCAACCTGGGTGGCTGCCAGTGTTCGCAGGTAGTAAGTCGTTTTCAGACCCCGTTCCCAGGCCAGCATGTACATTTCATGCAGCTTCTTCCCGGACGGTTCTGCCAGATAGAGATTGAGTGACTGTCCCATATCGATCCATTTCTGGCGATGGGCGGCACACTCAATGATCCACTTGGGTTCGACTTCAAACGCCGTCAGGTAACGGGCCTTCACGTCATCGGGAATCCGCTCAATTTCGACGACCGAACCATCGTAGTACTTGAGGGCTTCCAGCATGTCGGCATCCCACAGGTCGAGGGCTTTCAGGTCGTCCACCAGTTGACGGTTGACCTGAGTAAACTCGCCGGAAAGGTTACTCTTCACATACAGGTGCTTGTAGGAAGGTTCGATCGACTGCGACACACCAATAATAGTAGAGATGGTCGCGGTCGGAGCGATCGCCATCACGTTGCTGTTACGCATGCCGTTGGCGGCGATGGAATCGCGGACGCGCTGCCAGTCCAGACGGGCCTGACGGTCCACGTCGACGGAGATGCCCCGCTCTTTCTCATACAGATCGAGCGTATCGATCGGCAACAGACCCCGCTCCCACTTGGAACCTTCGTAGGAACCGTAGCGACCCCGTTCTCCCGCCAGTTCGGAAGAAGCCAGGATCGAAAAGTAGGAAATGGCTTCCATGCTCGCATCGGCAAACTCAACGGCCTGCATGCTGGCATAGCTGATTCCCTGGGCAAGCAGAGCGTCCTGGAAGCCCATCACGCCCAGACCGACGGGACGATGACGGGTGTTGGAGTTGCGTGCTTCGGCAGTCGGGTAGTAGTTGATGTCGATCACGTTGTCGAGCATCCGCATGGCGGTGCGAACGGTCTCTTCCAGCATCCCCAGGTCGAGCTGACCATCGACGATGTGCAGCTTGAGGTTCACGGAACCCAGGTTGCAGACCGCGGTTTCATCGCGGGAGGTGTTGAGCAGAATCTCGGTACAGAGGTTACTGCTGTGAACCACGCCGACATGATCCTGAGGCGAACGGATGTTGGACGGATCTTTCCAGGTGATCCAGGGGTGACCAGTTTCGAACAGACGGGTCAGCATCTTCCGCCAGAGTTCGACCGCGGAGATCTTCCGGAACAGTTTGATCTCGCCGGTTTCGGTCATGCGTTCGTATTCGACATACCGCTGTTCGAAATCGTGACCGTAGAGATCATGCAGATCGGGAACGCTGTCCGGGCTGAACAGGGTCCACTCGGCGTCTTCGCGAACACGACGCATAAACAGGTCGGGAATCCAGTTGGCGGTGTGCATGTCGTGCGTCCGACGACGATCGTCGCCGGTGTTCTTCCGCAGATCGAGGAACTCTTCGACATCCAGGTGCCAGGTTTCGAGGTAGGAGCAGACGGCCCCTTTCCGTTTTCCGCCCTGGTTCACAGCCACAGCCGTATCGTTGACCACTTTCAGGAACGGAATCACGCCCTGGCTCTGGCCGTTGGTACCGCTGATGTGCGAGTTGGTCGCCCGGATCTGAGTCCAGTCGTTCCCCAGTCCGCCGGCCCATTTGGAGAGCTTGGCGTTATCGGAAACACACTTGAAGATGTGATCCAGATCGTCGTCGACGGTCGACAGGTAACAGGAGCTCAACTGCGGATGCAGCGTGGCTGAGTTAAACAGCGTCGGTGTCGCCGAGGTGAAGCGGAAGGTGGAGAGAATGTTGTAGAACTCGATCGCCCGTCCGGTCGGATCGCCTGGTTCCTGGATCGCCAGGCCCATGGAAACCCGCATCCAGAAATACTGGGGCGTTTCAATGCGTCGGCCGCCGATGTGCAGCAGATAACGGTCGAAGATGGCCTGCAGCCCGAGGTACTGGAACAGGTGATCGCGTTTGGGCTCCAGGGCCAGGGCGATGCGGTTCAGGTCGAAGCTGAGCAGATCGGGGCTCAGACGTTTAGCTTCGATGCCATCGTTGAGAAACTGCTGGAACCGATCGACGTACAGCTGATTCAGTTCATTGACGTCAGCCGGAGCATTCCCCAGGGCGTCATTGTAGATGATTTTCAGCATCAGGCGTGAGGCGACGGTATCGTAAGCCGGATCGCGTTCGATGCGGGTCCGGGCTGCCAGAATCATGGCGCGATACAGTTCTTCAACGGAGATGCCGTCAAAGATGGAACGCATGACTTCTTCGAGCAGGTCTTCTGCCGAGCAGTCACCTTCCAGACCGCGGCAGGCTTCCGACAGGCGGGCCAGGATCCGTGATTCGTCGAAGGGGACTTTCGTGCCGTCTTTGAGGACGACGTGGAACCGGGGTGCGGAAGACTTGACGGTATCGGCATCGTCTTCCAGCTCTGATGAGCCACGCAGAGCACGCAGCTTGGCGCGTTCGGCGCGATAGACGATGTAACGACGGGCGATCCGGTAATGACCGCGACGCATCAGCATCATCTCGACGACGTCCTGAATCTTCTCGACTTCAACGCCTTCATCACTGCCGGCTGCTGAAGAAATTTCGTTGGCGACTGTCTCGACCATCTCCGGAATTTCCATCCGGATTTCATCATCGAGGGGCTGATTTTCCGCGAGATTCAATTCTGCACGAAAAGCGTTGGAGATTGCTCGACCGATCAACGAAGCATCAAAGGGAGCCTTGCGCCCCCCGCGCTTCTTGACGATCCATTCTGTTTGCGCTCGAATCATTCGATTGCCTCCTTAAAATGGAATGCTAAAAATCCGGCTGTGTCCATGCCGACAGCAGCTTGGTGTCTCAAAAAGATGTGTGGTGATATGAACTGCAGTGACACCCCTGGTGACACCACATGAAGTGCTCTCACTTCCCTATGCCAGAAAAGGCACAACAGAAAAGACAGGAAACATAAAGAGAAGGGAGCAGGCAGGTAGCATTTACGCATTGCATGAACTGGCAACTCCTTTTGCTCTTAAGAACCCTCACTGATCTGAAATTCGATTTCTGAACAATATCTGAAATGTGAGAGTCGAGGCTCCGACAAACCCCTTCCTGACAGGTTTTTCGAGTCATCAGCAGACACGTTGAGCACTCTGAAAAGCGACAAGAAACGCAGCCCGCATCTATTCAAAATAACACTACCACAAGGCTTGTCAAAACCAACTTCTTTTTGCCCCAGACGGAACCAGTTGTATACTGTTTTGTCTGGGTCACTCACTCATAACACCCAATATAGTGTGTATATTTCAGTAGTCAATACTAAATGTTGGACATCGTCCAAAGATGTCAAGAATCATTAACGAGACTCATCAAAAGCCTGTATTTGTAGAAATTACACACAAATTTCATTTAAATCCAATCCCGAACTCACGAAAAAAATCAAAAGAATCTTTTCCGAATCAGCCGATCGTCAAACTCCCCGATGCCCCTGCATCTTGCAAAAAGAGACCAGCTTAAAAGAGAGCAAACCGTTCAAACTCGCCAGTCTTCATCAGAATTTCACACTGTCAACAGACAGGAAACACGCCAGCAGCCCCTCTGATTAACGCTTCAGCAATCCCCAGCGTCGCGCCAGACTCTGTAACAGCAGTCCGAAAAACTCTAACTTCGAGACCTCAGGCCGCTCTTTCCAGACGTTAAACTGCAGACCTTCGACATGATCCAGGATCTTTAACCCGCCCCGCGCGAACAGATCGATATCCACCTGCAGACGTCCCGGTAACTGAGGCACCAGCGGCAGTCCCTCTCGTAGAAACTGGCGCGCCCGCGTCACTTCAAACTCCATCAACTGCTGAAAGGCGGCGTTAAATTCATGGTTCTGCATCTGCTCTGCGGTATAACCAAAACGCTGTCGATCTTCAGCGGGCAGATAGATGCGGCCGATCTCATAATCGCGGGCTACGTCCTGCCAGAAGTTCGCCAGTTGCAGGCCGGTGCAGATGGAATCAGACCAGGCCAGGTTCTCCTCCGTCACCGACCGGCACAGATGCAGTACCAGTCGCCCGACCGGATTCGCACTTCGCTGACAGTATCCCAGCAGCTGCTCGAAAGTCTCATATTCCAGTACCCGCTGATCCTGTTCGAACGCCTGAATCAGGTCGTCAAAGGCACTCTGCGGCAGATTGAATTCCACAATCGTCGGGGCCAACGCGACAAACACTGGATGCAGCTTCTCGCCTGCTGTGGGCCGCTCCTGGCCTGTCTCGGACAGGCTGGCATAACAGGCCTCGAGCTGCGACCGCCACCAGCAGAGCAGCTCCAGCGACTGCTCTGCCCCATCTACTTCATCGCCCAGATCGTCGGCCCAGCGGCAGAAGGCATACACGTTGAAAAAGTGCCTGCGCAACGGGCGAGGGAGTACCCAGGAGACGACGGGAAAATTCTCGTAATGCCCCACCGCGACTCCGCGGCAGTAGTCCTGAGCCTGTGCGAGCGAAACGGGAGCATCCGTTCCCTCAAAATAGGCCGAATCCGGTCCCCAGGCTGCTAATTCATGCTCAAATACCGTCATTTAGCCGGAAGTTCCCAAACGCAGGGCTCCAGTTGATTAACAATCGCCGGTCAACTGGATAACCTGTAGAAATATGACTCAGCCGCTATAATAAGCGAACCACAGGCAGTGGTTCGCTGAGCTCTGTTTGTGACCGCCCGGTCCCCTCACCGGCTTGAATGTCAGCAGCAATCAGCTCCGATTTGACAGGCGCTTCACGGATTCTCCTACCAGCTTCAGGGATACAGCCCCGCGAGCGGGAAATCAAGCGAGTGAACCGGCTCCCGTTAAATTCAAACTGAAAAACGATTTCTCTGGATAAATAGATACATCATGGCCATACCCAAAATTGCCATCGTCGGCCGCCCCAATGTTGGCAAAAGTTCGATCTTCAACTGGATCGCCGGACACCGGATCGCGATCGTCGACCCCACCGCCGGCGTGACCCGCGATCGTGTCACGTACCTCGTGCATGAAAAAGACCGCTACTTCGAACTCGTCGACACGGGGGGGATCGGGATTACTGACAGCGATGATCTGTCCGAAGACATCGAACGCCAGATCCAGGTCGGCATTGATGAAGCCGACCTGATCCTGTTTGTTGTGGATGGCAGCATGGGCCTGGCCCACCTGGACGAAGAAGTCGCTCAGCGGCTCCGTTCCATTGAAAAGCCCAAGATCCTCTGTATCAACAAATGCGATTCCACCCGCACCGATGACGAAGCGGCCCAGTTTTTTGGCCTGACGAAAGCTCCGGTGGTCCTCACCAGTGTCAAAGGGAACCGCAACCGCAATGAGTTGATTAAAACCATTCTGGATAACCTCCCCCCCGCGGAAGAGTTTGAAGAATCGGAAGGCGAAAATCTCTCCAACCCGCCGGAACTGAAAATCGCGATTGTCGGTCGCCGTAATGTCGGCAAGAGTACCTTCATTAATGCCCTGGCCGAGTCAGAGCGGATGATCGTCAGCGAAGTCGCAGGCACCACGCGGGACAGCGTCGACATCCGGTTTGAATTCGATGATAAATCGTTCCTGGCCATCGACACGCCTGGGGTACGCAAACGCAAGAGCCTGGCCAATGACATCGAGTTCTACGGCCTGACCCGTGCCAAACGCAGCATCCGCCGCGCTAATGTGGTGCTGATGTTCTTCGATTCTCAGCAGACGATCTCCAAAGTCGACAAGCAGCTGGTTGCGGAAATTGAAGAGAACTTTAAGCCTTGTATCTTCGTAGTCAATAAATGGGACCTGGCCCGCAAAAGCGAAATGACTTCGGAGAAGTGGGACGAATACCTGACCAGCCAGTTCCGCACCATGCGGCACGCCCCGGTCGCCCTGGTGACCGCCCGCGATTCGAAGAATATCAAGCAGGTCATCAACCTGGCACAGACGATCTACAAGCAGTCCCGCAAACGGGTTTCCACCGGACGGCTCAACAAAGTCGTGCGGGCGGCGATCCACAACAATCAGCCCCCTTACTCCAAGAACCGGCGTCCCAAAATCTTCTATGCCACCCAGGTCGCGACCGAACCGCCGACGATCGTGTTGAAGTGCAACGATTCGAAGCTGTTCAGCGAGTCCTGGAAACGTTACCTCAGCGGCGTTTTGCGGGAAGAACTCCCCTTCAACGAGATCCCGATCAAGATTTACTACCGCTCCAAGGATCTTAAGGAAGATGTGGGCCCCAGCCTGGATATGCAGGACGAGTTCGAGGAAGACTTCGAGCAGGAGTAGGCTTTTGTCTGCTTACCCCCAAAGTGACTGACACTCCGCTCGAAACTCTAATCGAAGTTCATCTGCTTAATGTGTTCCGCCGCAGCGTCTACCAGGACGTCGCGGAACATGCGATCGGGATTGTCGAAAAAGGCGATACTGATTCCGCGATCGACCGAGCGGGTCGCCAGCAGGGTCTGCATCGGTGTGGGAGGCACATAGCGCTCCATGTAAATCAGCCGCATGCCGGGACCTTCGAGATTCAGCAGGCGCTCAAAATACTGCATGGCCAGATTACCCTCGCGCGCCAGCACTGCCCCCTTCACCGAAACACGAAGTTTCTGCCATTCTTCAGGCGTCATCTCTTTTTTCCAGGCCGTGACCTGCCGATGCATGGCATCCAGCTGACTGGCTGCTGCTTCGGCAATATTCGCTTGAATCATCGGCAGCATACTGCGCGTGAAAGCATACAGCTCCTCAGTACTGCAGCGTTGCTGTTGAATTACGTGTTCCAGGAACTGCTTCGAACCGGCCAGCAACTGTTTCTGCCGCTTAAGCTGTTCACCTTCCAGACCAATGTGATCCAGCTGCTTCTCGACCCGGTCCATCTGACCGTGATATTCAGCCAGTTGCTGCAGACGCTGCGTGTCCAGTGCGCCGGCACCGGGTGGTCCGAGCATCAGGTAGATCGCGACCGGCATATGAGCAAAGACTTTGACCGTATCGTAGCGGGGAAGCAGAACTTCAGAAGTCGTTTCCTTCCCGTTGCGGATCAGCACGAGCTGACCATCTTTCAGCAGAATGATCGGACCACCAGCAGCAAGGTCCAGTTTTCTTGCGACCGTGTGTGCATTGATGAAGTGCCGATTCAGCTTCAGCAACGCGTCTCCTGCTGCTGCATCGATTTCTTCCGTGTAAGCCATCTGGGGCAGCAGCATCAGAATCAGCCCCGCCCAAAGTATTTGTCTCATCTTCCTGCCTCCCTGTTTTAGACTGTGTCCAGTTTTACTGTAGCGTCTCCAAGGCCATTTGGATCGAGTATATTAGATTGTGGCACGCTATGGTAAAATGTGATGTGCTCTAGAATAAGCTGTTGGATTGAATCGGTGTTATGCTTAAAGCCGATAGAACGCTTCCGCGTTGTCGTGGAACAGCTTTCGCTGAAATGCCTCGGAGCGATCCTGCACGATCCACTGCAGTGCTTCGTACCAGGTTTCAAACGTCGCCGTCAGCGTACAGACCGGCCAGTCCCCTCCAAAAAAGACGCGGTCTTCGCCGAACGTTTCCAGGCAGAAGGCGATGTTCTGCTGGAGGTCCGCCGGTTTCCAGGTTCCCGCCGTCGCGGTCGCCACGATTCCGGATATCTTGCACATCACCTGCTCCCGCTCAGCGATTTGACGCATTCCTGATTCCCACTCCGCCCGCGCGTCCTGCTGGTCGGGCTGCACACTCATGTTGCCGCAATGATCGACGATAAACCGGGTGTCCGGGCAAGCATCGACAAGTTCCACCGCATCTTGGATTTCAGCCGGACGCATGCACAAATCGAAGCTCAGGTCATGCTCTCCCAGCAACTGGACATTCTGTTTGAACTGCGGTCTCAGGCACATGCCCCGCGGCCGATCCGGATCGTGCAGGACGCTCCGTACCCCCTTCAGGAACGGATTCCCGAGGAACTCTTCCAGGTACTTACCGAAGCTGGCTTCGCCCGGTTGACCGCCGATGACGGCACCTGACATCGGATTGTCAGGCTGAGTGCACAAATCGAGCACGTAGCGGGCTTCTTTTGGATGCAGATCCGGGTGAACATTCACTTCCATGTAGACCGTTTTCGCGATCGGACAGTTCCGGGTCGCGGCCTGATAATCGGCCATGCGAAAGCTGTGACGCAAGACATCCATTCCCGGCAATTCCAGCCAGGGCAACTCCAGCAGATCCAGATCCCAGAGGTGCTGATGCGTGTCGATAACAGGTTGTTGATCCATGCCCGGTTGCTCCTGAAAAATAACTGAGATGTATCGTTGTTTTACCCTGTACGAAGACTCATTGCAAATCAGAATTCAGCGTTGTTTACGCTGGTATTGAACGGGTCAATCCGTTAGAAGTGAGCTTTCCCGAAAGAGCGTTCTCAGAAGATTACGAACTCGATGCAAGCCCCCCAGAATCAACATCATCCCCAGACAGAATACGAACAGCGGCTCAAGAGTCGTGCGGCGGCCGTACAGGCTTTCGTTAATCAGAGCGATCGCTTTTCGACCTGGCGCGGCCTCGTCTTTCTGGCAGCCGTCGGCATCCTGCTGGCAGCGACTCTCGGTGAGCTGCTGAGCCCCCAATGGCTCTTCGCCCCGGCTGTGGCATTTGTGATCCTCGTCATTCTGCACGCCCGCTGCATTCGCCGCCTGAAACGGGCCCGACTGGCAGAAGCCTACTACCGGACCGCACTGGACCGCCTGAACGACCAGTGGATCGGCGTACGGCCTGCGGGTGAGGAATATTACGACCCGCAACACATGTACGCCGGCGACCTGGACCTGCTGGGGCGAGGCTCCCTGTTCCAACTGATCTGTGCCGCCCGCACGAAACTGGGTGAAGAGACACTGGCCCGCTGGCTGCTCGGCCCCGCCAGCACTACCGTAATCCGGGAGCGGCAGCAGTCTGTCGAGGAACTGCGCACCGAACTTGATTTCCGTGAAACGCTGGAGCTGCTTGAAGCAGAAACCCACAGCGAGATCGAGCAGACACACCTGGCCGACTGGGTCAGGCAGCCATTGATCTCCATTCCCGCACCTTTGCAGTGGGCCTCAATGATCACGGGGATTTTCGCCGCTCTGTCGGTGCTCAGCTGGCTGTTCTCCTGGACCGGAATCGCCCCGATTGTTGTCGCCATTATCATTCAGGTCTGTCTGCTGTTTTTTGTCGGCCCGCAAATCCGCGAGCTGCTTAACCAGACAGATGAAGTGCGTGACGGACTGCCGGTCCTCTCGGATGTGCTCTCGCTGATTGAACAACGCGAATTTGAATCGTCGCATCTCAAAACGATCATAGCCGCCCTGCAGACAGATGGAGTGCCTCCTTCCAGGAGCATTGCCCAGCTCAGGCGGGCGATCCAGGGCTTAAACAACTGCTTTCGCAACCAGTTCTCCGCCCCGCTGGCCATCCTGCTGGGAATCCCCTTTCATTACCTGAGTGCTATTGAACGCTGGTTAAAACGCGTGGGGCCGCACTGTCCCGAATGGCTGGCGGCTGTCGGCGAATTTGAAGCCCTCTGCTCCCTGGCTGGCTATGCTTACGAACATCCGGAAGATCCGTTCCCTGAAATCGTGGAACCGGAAGAGGGTCCCTGCTTTGAAGGGACCAGCCTGGGGCATCCCCTGCTTCCACTCCAGCAGGTTGTACGCAATGACGTCACGTTGAACTCCGAACACCGCCTGCTGATGATCAGCGGCTCGAACATGTCCGGCAAAAGCACACTGATGCGAACCGTGGGTACCAACTTTGTGCTCGCCCTGGCCGGCGCACCGGTGAGGGCTGCTTCCCTGCGTGTCTCGCCCATGCAGGCGGGCACCGCGATGCGTGTACAGGATTCGCTGCAACAGGGGGCCTCGCTGTTTTATCAGTCAGTCGCCCGCCTCTCAGCAGTGGTGCACCTGGCAGACGCCCCCGAGCCTGTGCTGTTCCTGCTCGATGAAATCCTGCAGGGCACCAACTCCCATGACCGTCGGATCGGGGCACAGAGCGTGATCGAAACTCTCATCGAACGGGGCGGAATCGGGATTGTGACGACCCACGACCTGGCGTTGACGGAAATTACCGGCCTGTTTGGCGATCTGGCCCGGAACGTGCATTTCGAGGACCAGCTGGTGGACGGCAAAATGACCTTTGACTACCGGATGCGTCCGGGAGTCGTCGAGCACAGCAATGCCCTGGAGCTGATGAAGATGATGGGCATCAAACTCAACGAAGCAGAAATCGATCCAAAATCAGCGGAGACCAACCGCTGACAGGCCGCTCAGCCGACGATGTACATCGCCACCTGGAAATAAATAATCAGTCCCAGGATATCAACCAGTGCGGTGATAAACGGATTCGACATCAGCGCCGGATCCATTCCCAGCCGGCGGAAGCCCATCGGCAGCGTCCCCCCCGCCGAGATTCCCATCAGTACCACTAAAAATACCGACAGTCCGACGACAGACGCCTGTATCAGTTCCGCAGTAAATGCCCAGGAGATAAAAAAACTGATCACGGACAGGAATCCCCCCAGCAACAGCCCCAGCTTGAACTCTTTGCGCAACAGCGCATTGAGCTCATCGCGCTGAATGTTCGACTCTAAAGCCATCGCCCGGATAATCAGTGTTGCGGACTGCGAACCTGCATTACCGCCACTGGCCAGGATCAGGGGAATGAACAGCACCAGCCATTCGAACTTGTCCGAAACCCCTTCGTAGTGTTCCAGAACCTTGGCCGCCAGGAAGGAAGGCACCAGCAGAAAGATCAGCCAGCCGATCCGCTTGCGGATGACGGTCATCAACGATGTCGAGAGATAGCTGTCTTCGAGCGGTTCGACCGCTGCCAGACGATAGGTATCTTCGGTCGCCTCTTCCTGCATAATATCGATGGCGTCGTCGTGCGTCACAATCCCTACCAGCTGATTCTGGTTATCCACCACCGGGATCGCCACAAAGTCGAACCGGGCCAGCTGCTGGGCCACGTATTCCTGGTCATCATCCACCCGCACGGAAATTACGTCCCGGTTGATCAGTTCCGACAGGGGCCGCGCCGGACGCGCCAGGATCAGGTCACGCAGGGACACAATCCCCTGCAGCCGCCGTCCTTCATCGACCACGTAAATATAGGAGATGATTTCACTGTCCGGCGCCTGCTGACGCAGTTTTTCCAGTGCCTGGGCCACGGTGATATTTTCCGGCAGCGACGCATATTCGGTCGTCATGATCGCGCCGGCGCTGTCCTCCGGGTAGGAGAGCAGCTTGCGGATATCGCTGCGTTCCGCCTGGGCCATCAGTGGCAGGAGCTCTTCCACATGCTCCTCATCCATCCGTGAGAGCAAATCGACGCGGTCGTCGGGGGCCATCTCTTCGATCAGCCGGGACAGGGGCGCCCGGTTAATGACGGCAACGATTTCGATCTGCTGTGGCAGGGGCAGGAACTGAAAGATTTCCGCCTGCTTCTCCGGTTCGCAGCAGGAGATCACCCGCCAGACCTCCTGGCTGTCGAGCTCGGCCAGAATTTCTGCAGTCACAGCCGGATACAGGGCATCACAGAATTCCTTAATGCCCGCGTGATCGCCTTCATCCAGCATCACCCGGAGCTCTGGCAGCAACAATCGCCCATACATACGGAACGCCCCTTTTGAATGTGATGTTGATCAGTCGCACAAACCAGTTCTGGTGACTTTGATTGGCAGGAGTCGAGCGCCCGCCTGCCCCTCAGCCGGAATATTTCTGTAAAAAAACACCCTAACCGGAGAACGCCAGTCAGGGTGTTGGTGAGTTCTAACAGGCAAGACAGGTGAGCCTTGTCTGAATCCTCGCAAGTCGCTTAGCGTTTTGAGAACTGGAAGCTCTTGCGGGCCTTTTTGAAACCGAATTTCTTACGTTCGACCATACGGCTATCACGAGTCAGGAAGCGTCCTGCGGCCAGAGCTTCATGGAGCTGGCTGTTGTATGCTTCCAGGGCACGGGCGATACCCAGAACAATCGCACCGGTCTGTCCTGTGGTTCCACCGCCACTGACACGAACCCAGACATCCACTTTGCCATGGGTGTCTGTCGCTTTCAGAGGTGCTTCCACCATCTGGCGATCGCGTTCAACTCGGAGGTATTCGTTCAGTCCAGCGCCGTTGATGGTCAGGTTGCCTGATCCGGATTTAATCCGAACACGGGCAACAGCGGTCTTACGACGGCCAGTTCCCATGGCAACACCATGCTTGTCCAGCTTCCCACGAATCACGGGCTCTGGCTTAACTACATCTTCCTCTTCCGTTTCAGTCGCCAGGCTTGATCCCAGAGTCAATTCAGGAACACCGGAAGCGGTGGCTTCTTCGCTGGTTGCGGTTTCCGCTTCAACCGGGGTCTGCTGCTCTGTGGTTTCTTCTGTTACTTCAGGTTCTGGAGTCTCATTTTCCATAACGGTCAACTACTCTTATCTTGTTTTACTGAAAAGGGATAAAGGAAAGAATCAATCTTTACTCTCAGTGAATTACGGGAGCAGATACTCAGGCATCTCCTGTGGCTGCTGTGCCTGATGATCGTGAGTCGGGCCGGCGTACAGCTTCAGCTTCTTCAGCATCTGGCGTCCCAGTTTGTTTTTGGGCAGCATGCGTCGGACGGCTTCAGACAACACCTGAGCAGCCTGACCACGTTCCAGCTTCTGTTCTGCGGTGACATTTTTCAGACCGCTGGGGTAACCACTGTAGCTGGCATAGCTCTTCTGCTGCATCTTACGGGAGAAGTAAGGATGCGTATCGTGAGCAAGATCTTTACCGGAAAACCTTACCTTGTCACAATTTAGGACAATCACGTAATCACCGGTATCGACGTGGGGCGTATAAGTCGGCTTATGCTTGCCCATTAATACGGTAGCAATTTTTGTGGCCAGACGTCCCACAATCATGTTATCTGCATCAACAACTAACCACTGCGGGTCGACAGTCTTTGCATTCGCCATATAAGATTTTGTTGTAGACACCGGTTATTCCTCAAACGTAAACGATACAATAATATTGACTTATATCAAAACACCCAACATCAGGGCGTCTTCAGATTTTCTTCAGAATGCCTGCTGGCAGCGGTGTTACGCCGGTAAAGCGAGCGCATACCAACCACAAGGGAGCGGGTAACAGTAACCTTTTTGCAGGCGATCTTCAACTTCAGCGGGCCGGAAAATCTGAGCCAGAAGGCAAAAAAGGAGAGAAAACCGGTGTCGACTGACTCCAGATCTGGAATCGGTCGTTACCCGGCCCTGGATCAGAGGAAAGAGAGCAGCGTCAGTTGCAGGGCCTGCGAAGTCACCTGCAGATTGGCCTGGAAGGCATTCTGTCGCTGGGTAATCTCCACAATCACCTCGGTCAGATCGGTATCAAAATCCTTGGAAATTGCTTCCTTGATCTGCACTTCCTGATCCTGCAGGCGACCGCTGGCATCTTCCAGGATACTCAAACGGTTCCCAATATTTGACCGCACGCTGTTGACGCGTTTGATTTCGGCATCCAGTTTGACCCCGATCCGTTCAATTCCCTGGTCATCGTTGTTGCGTAACGCGGTCTCCAGGCGAGACAGCAGATTAAGCACCCCGCCCGATTCTTTCGGATTGGGTTCTTTCCCCTGCAAACCAACCAGGGGATCACTGCCGGACTCCGTTCCATCAATGCCCAGCGCATAAGCGATTTCAATCGGGGGAATTTCCAGGGGTCCGGTGCCCGAAGCATCGTAAATGGTAATCCCGTTCCCCGTGGTATTCAGGGTGGCCTGCAGTTTGATCGGAATGAAGTTCCCCTGCAATGGCACACTGTTATTTGTACCCGACTCGGTGACTGCCAGCCCCAGTGCATCGGAGACGGCATTGCTGGCGATACTCAAGGGGCCGGTTCCCGAATTATCGGTGATCTGAATCGCATTCGTATTTGGATCGATGCTCGCCACCAGATTTCCGGGATCGACTGCATTAATCGAATCAAGCACGTCCTGGACTGTGGTATCGCCGGCCAGGCTGACATTGGCGACGGACCCATCGCGGCGGGTGATGTCCAGCGTGGTGGCCCCCACCGGAACGCCCTGCCCCAGATTCAGGTCCGCCAGCGGAGTCGTGCCGTCAAAGGTTTCGAAATCGTTGATCTTGTCCAGCACATCCTGCACAGTGACCGAACCGCTCAGATCGATATTAATCGTACTGCCATCGCGGCGGTTGATCTGCAGTTTATTTGAGGAATCGACGTCGACACCCCGTCCGTAATTCAATTCAGACAGAGGCGTACTGGCGGTGAAGGTGGCAATTCCCAACCCCGCGGCATTGGATCCGCCGTTGTTCTCGCCGATGGAGAAGTCAGCGCCGCTGATACGACTTGAAATCGCCAGACCATTATGGGCTTCATTGATTCCCAGGTTGAGATTGGGATCTGCTGTACGAATCAGATTAAAGACATCTTCGATCGTGGTGGCTGACGAGAGATCGACCGTATGCGTCTCCCCGCCGTTATTGATGACGATCCCGGTACCGGCTGTCGAGCCGATCCCCGTACCGCCATTCAACGAAGCCAGCGTTGTCTGCAGAGTGATCCCCGGGTCAAGGTCTCCCCCGTTGATTTGCGCGACCGCGGCACTTGCAATTCCCAGATCGTTCGCCAGATTCGAACCGGACACATTAGAGACAGCAACCGTTCCCGCAGAAGGAGTGAACCGCAGCCCGTTCTGACTCGAGGGATCGATGTCGACCGTCAGGGTCACCGGACTGCCGGAGAACGCATCCTCCAGCACCGTTTTCAGATCCTGCACGGTCTCCACATGCGAGAGATCGATGGTTTTGGTCTCAGGTGTGCCGTTATCCAGCGTGACTGAAATCGAGCCCAGCTTCGCCCCCCGGCCACTGTGCAGATCTGCAATCCGGGTCTGCAGAGTCAGTGCCGGATTGATATCACTGCCGGCTTCCGGAGTACTGGCTCCAAAGGCGGTGATGCCGTCATAGTTATTCGCCAGCAGGGTCTGCGTATCGATATACGACTGGACCTGATGGTTATCCCCATGGTACACGACCTGCCCGTCGGCGAGTTCCTCGAAGGGAGCTTCATTGGTCTGACTTCCGGAAAAGAGATACTGTCCGCGAAAGGTGGTGTTCCCCGCATTCACGACCTGTGTCCGCAGTGCAGCCACCTGATCGGCCAGGGCAACGCGTTCAGAATCAGAGACCGTCGAGCCGACGCCAGTCAGCGCCAGCGTCTTCGCCTGGTTCAGGGCATCGCCGACACTGTTCATAGCCGTATCACTCATAGAGAGCAGGCTCTGATTTGTACTGATATTACTCTGGTACTGCTGCTGTCGTTCCAGCGTGGACTGCAGAATGATCGTCCGCAGTGCTGCCGCCGGGGATTCACTGGGCAGGGAAAATTTCTGCCCGGTCGCCACCTGTTGCTGCAGTGTCGATAGTTCGCGAGCGTTGTCATTCAGTGATGACTTCAACCGCTCAGAGAGCATCGTCGAAGGCAGCCGGCCTGGTAGTAAAGGACCAATTGTCATAATTCACGGCATCCATCATTGATCTCAGGGACACGATGCTGACCACCGGTCACCCGAGTCTTGTCTTTTTAAATCTGTAATAAAATCGTATAGAGTTCATCAACCGTGCTGACCAGCCGGGCGGCAGACTGAAACGCGCGTTGGAACTTCAATACGTTGATTGTTTCTTCATCGATACTGACCCCGGAAAACTGTTCGCGCTGATTCATCAGCGAATCCCGGAATGTCTGAGCCCCTTCCGACAGCGCCCCTTCGGAAGCAGAGGACTGGGCAATATTGGAAACCACTTTATCGTAATAGTCATCCAGGCTGATGCCCCCCAGTTGATCGATGGGCTGCTGGGAGAACGCTGCCAGTGCGACCGCATTGCTGCCGTCAGACGGACCGCCCCCCTGCCCGAGTGCCAGGAACTGCTGGTTATCTTTCACCACCGAGTTGATCCCGATATCACTTGAGTCGGAACCGGTAAACAGCGTATTGATGCCAATCGCTGCCAGCGCCCCACTGGTGTCATTGGAAAAACGAAACTCATAGTCTGAGTTGGCACTGATATTCAACCGGCCGTCAGTCGAGACGCTGGAATTCAGATTCGCCACACCATTCAGAGCACTTGACAGACTGTTCAACGTGGTGTCAGCGCCGATTCCATCCAGGTCGACATTGATCGTCGTCGTATTCGTAATCCCGGTCGATTTATTCGTGACTTTGATCTGAAAGCTGCCATGTGTCGCCTGAAATGGGAGGCCCGACTGTGTCGAATTCAAAGTCGCAGAGGGATCCAGCGCCGCCGAGGCGGATGTCAGCTGTTCAAAGCCAGCCGTTCCCTCGCCCGAGGCGTGAATCTTGTTAAATTCGAAAATCAGGTTGGAGGCATAGGAATCCAACTGATCGACAAAGCCCCCCAGGATATCATCGCGGCCTTCGATAATCCCTTTCAGCTCTCCCCCGGTGCGCGAGATATTACTGTTGGTGCGTGACAGGAATACCTGCTGTGTCACGACTCCTCTGTCCGTATCGGTATCTAAAGTCAGTTTTTGAGACGATCCGGCCAGCACCAGGTAATCGGAACCGGTAAATACATCGATGGCACCATCCTCGCGTTCGCGGTAGCGGACCGGAATCAGTTCGGACAGTCGATTCAATGCCTCATACCGTTGGGTCCGCAGGGCACCGGCGTCACTCTGCAGCAAACCGGAAGCTTCCAGCTTGGAGATTTTGGGATTCAGGTCCACGATCTTGTCGATCAGTTCGTTGGCCTCTTTAACCGTGTTTTCCACGTTTACCGACTGCGTTGTACGGAGGTCATTGATCCGCTGTCTGAGGGAGTTGATTTCCGAGGCAAACTTATCGGCCTCACTGATGACAAACTCCCGGTCCGGGATGGAACTGGGCTGATTCACCGCGTTATTCAATTTGGAGAGGAAGTCATTCAAACCCGATGACAGGTCCCCTCCTGACAGTTCGCGCAGCTCGCTTTCCAGCTGTTTATAGATGGTGTCACGTTCGTTGATCGAAGAGTATTCCGTGTTGGCGGAATGGATGCGGGTTTCCAGGAACTGGTCAATCTGCTGCTGAATCCCGGAGATTTCCACCCCCGTCCCGTTAACCAGCGCCCCCTGCCGATAGGGATCGGACGGGTTGAGAACCATGTTCTCGCGGATGTAGCCGGGCGTGCCTGCATTGGCGATATTCTGACCCGCAACCTGGATGCCGGTACTGAAGACCTCCATCGACTGCTTGGCCATTGATAATGCTGCATTAAGTCCCATGACATCCAGTCCGTAATGAAAATAGCGTTCTTAATCCATCGCCCCGCTCCACCTGTAACAGGTGATAAACCTCAGGCCGATGCATCAAAGATCGCCCCCCCTGATCCACTTTCATTTTCTCCGCGCGAGTAGGTCGGAGTCTTCTGTCCCGCATGCGCAATCAGTTCCAGGATCTGCGAGTAATGCTGAAACGAGCGTTGCGAGACGATCCACTGTACCCAGCTTTCATGTCTGAGTTTCTGTGATCGCTGTTGCACGACTTCAATCCGCTCCGCGAGTGGTTCGGAAACCGTAATTCCCAGCCCCAGGGCAGGCAGCAGTTCCTGCAGCGAACCGCCCGGCAGCCCCTGCTGTTCCGCTGTCTGCAGCAGTTGCTGTCGCCTGAGCAGGATGAACTGCAGTTCGTTGGTCAGCCCTTCTTCAAAGGCGGCCAACTGTTCGATGCGGACCGGATCCACTTTCTTCAGTGCGCGTGATTTCTGCTGATAGAGTTCGAGCAGCTGTTTTTGAATAGGCTCGAGATCGTTCAGGATCCCCGTCAGTTGACCCAGAAACTGCTGTTGTTGCGCCGGTACAGACGCAGTCGGTGCTGCATGCATGGGAGCCCCCTTTCTCCCGGTTTACATAATCCGCCCATCGGACGGTGAAAATCGCCTATCGTTATAATCGGCACAATCGATCTATCTCTCGCGTCCGATTTTTTCAGAATCTCCCCTACAAATATAAAACCTGCTCTATTAAAGCGTTGCGCCGGAAGCGGCATTAATGGATTCTGTTGATTTCGCGTTCAACTGTCGCGAAAACGCCGAGAACAGCGAGTCAGAGAACGCATTCCCGTCCCGGGAGGCCAGGTCTTCTGAGATCTGCTGATCCAGTTGAGACTGGAACATCTCTTCCGCCTGACCGCCGTGAAAGTAGGCTGGCTTTCCCTGCGCTGAACGGAGCGCCTTGAACATCTGCTTGTAAAACGTACCCGCAACAAACTTCTGAAACGCTTCCTTGAGCTCCGGAGAACCCTGTTGCGGCTGCTGCAGCTCTGACGGTGCCTGACCGGCAGGGGTTAGCAGTGAACTCTGTTGAACGTTGGCTTGAATTCCAGACAGGGGGGTCATGCTGGTCATCCTCGTGAAAATACTTCCAATGAAAAACGGTCTGTTAGTGCTCGTCGTATTCCGCGTGCAGTTTCCCGGAACGATGCAATTCGCGAATGATGCTGATTACATCTTCGGTCGGTACGCGTAACTGATTCAACGCCTCGACCAGTTCCTGCAGTCGCTGCGTATTCTGCTGACCAGGCTGCCCGTTCACTGGAACAAAGCCTCCCGGGAGCCCCCCCTCGACAGGATTACCAATCCCGACAGTCAGATTCTTATGTGAAATGACGACCGGACTGATTTCGACTTCGCCGGTCACAACGACGGTTTGAGATTTGGGATTCACCACCACGCGTGCCTGCTGATGCGGACGGTCAATGCCGACCTCCATCACTGCGGCAATAAATTCGACCGGTGATTCGACATACTGTTTGGGAATCCGGATAAACACCCGCCCCGGCCCCTGGGCGATCGCCAGTTGGCGATTCCCGGCTTCAAAACTGAATTCGGCGTTGATCACCCGGGCCACTTCGCTGGCCGTGTGAAAACCGGCATGTCGCTTATCGACGAGCAGTGTAATCGAACGGGTTCTGCGATCTATAAACGAGAGCTCAAAGTCCCGCTCCATCACCAGCCCGTTGATAATCTTGCCGGTCGCCAGCGAGGTTTCGTCTTCCAGAATGATGCCTCCGGAACAGAGGCCGGCAAACACTTCATTACCGATTTCCGGCGTCGCTACCGGGGCGACCAGCAGACGACCGCCCCGCAGGCTTTTGGCTCCCAGCATGGAACTGACAAAGCAGTCGAGCTTCTGTCCTTTCCGAATGCCGCTGGCGGGAATCGTCGCTTCGATCATCACCAGTGCCACATTATTGGCAGCTGCCAGATCTTTCAGGTCGACTACAGGATTGTTCAAGTGTTTGAGCGCAGCTGCCAGACTGCGGATTGTGGGCAGCCCCTTCGGCCCATCGCCGGTCCCGTCCAGACCCACCACCAGCCCCATCCCGGTCAGTTTGATTTCCCGCATGCCATACACGCTGCAGATATTCTCCACACGCGTGCGCGCCTGCACTTCCTGCAGCGAGCAGGTCAGCAGTCCGAGGAACAGCAGACAGACGGTAACAGATTTGCAGAACCGGGCGGCCATGATATATTTCCGTATTCTCTTAAACAGTCAGACTCAAATTAAAACGGGAAGAACCAGTCATACAACACCACGCCCCAGGGACGTTTCGTACTCTGGTAGACTTTTCCCCGCTGGTGTTTGACGATATCCAGATTGGCAATGTTTTCACTTAATGCGGTATTGTCGCGATTCACGTCTTTACTGCGAATTTCTCCCGTCAGCCGGTATTCCCAGACATCGCGATTACTGCGAATACTCTTGCGGGCTTCCAGAATCAGATTTCCGTTGGGGCGAATATCAACCACGGTCGCGGCAATCCGGTACTGGATCCCTTCGCGGTCCGCCACCTGCCCCTTACTTTGCAGACGCCCCTGCAACTGGGTATCAATTTTGGGACTGTCCAGTGCTGCCGGCGCCAGGTTCCCTGCATTATCGATTCGCAGAAATTCCTTGAGCTCCGCTTTCAGGGTTTCCGTCCGGTTCCGGTTGAAACGGGAATCGATGGTCACACTCGATTTTTCATCCACCATAATCGTAATGATGTCGTGCACTTTGACCACAATGGGTTCCGGTGCCGGCACATAGATCAGGGAATAATCGCGGATCAGAGGCGGCTTGGGAGAGGTCGTATACAGATCACCCTGTCCGAAGGTATTGGCCAGAGAGGATGTCACTTCCAGCTCTTCAGAAGAGTACTCAAACTGATTCATGCGGGCAGCCAGACGTTCTGGTGGCGTGATGGATTTCTCGGTTTTCTGACGCAGTGCTTCCAGATTTGTGAGGTCGGAAGTACCCTGGGTGGACCGTATTGCAGTGCTCTGATTTGCCTGCACGGTGTTCTGCACGGCCGGACTCTGTGCCCGCACGGCGCTCGAACAAAGCAATACGATACATCCCAGGGAAATCGCCTCCCGTAAAGCTGCCAGCATTTTTCTCTGCTGGCAGGTTCGCTCTCTGATTCCTGCTGGTGTTTTCATTTCTGTCGCCCCCCTCTTTGAATTTCATATACGGTCTGCACCTGCCCGGTTCGCGATGGACCAGCAGAACTGGTTGAGCCGGAAATGAACTGGATTCCGGTAGATCGCTGCAACTGACTGGCGGGCCGATAATTGACTTCGGCCTGGTTGTAGCCCGTGACGATTGCCGCCAGACGATCACGCCCTTCCAGCGCAATCAGTGTGATCTCATCACCCATCGCACCATCGCCCCGCGCCCGCATTTCGCGGCGGACGGTAATGCCGCCCCGTCGGGCATACACGGTGACAATCGCACCATCGCGGACCAGAGGCACTTCGATCAGATCCTCGCTCCGCATCGGCTGCGCCTGATAGACGGTGCGTGTCAGTTCGCGACCAATCACCTGACGCGGATCAGTAATCCCTTTCTGTTCCTTTTCCGGACGCATCCAGACCAGATCGTCAGCACGCACAACTGTGCCTCGGTTCAAAGTGTATTTGGCGGCCAGGATTTCCGGAACGCGTTTGAGCTGACAGGTCAGATTCGCCTGCCGCACCATGCCTTGCGCATCCTTCAACTGCAGGGTGACCGGCTGCCTGGTCTGACGCTGCAGATCCAGTTGTGAAAAGTAAAAGCCATCGGCCCGGTGATCGCGGATCAGAGCCACGTCTTCCGGCTGCATCCGCACGATCGCGGTAAAATGACCGGCATCAGGAACAGCACGCCGGATCCAGGCCTGGAGTGCCCGCTGTACTTTTTCCTCCGCCTGCTGCAGGTCCTTCTGAGTCGTGGCGGTCTTGACCTGTGTTTCTTCGCTGGGGCTTTGCGCACTGACCTGAATCTGGCTGCGGCCCGTCAGTTCCAGTCGGCTCAAGTCGACTCCCAGTGCCTGCAAGCGACTGCGGATTTGAGAGACCGTGATAATTTGAGTTCGCCCCTGTGCCGGTGCAGGCTGCAGGATCATCTCCTGCATGCGTGCCGTCTCTACCTCGTCTGCGTGCAGCACATCAGCGACATCGCCCAGGCGAACCACGGACGAATCGACAACTGCAGTCGACTTCAGCCGCAGAATCTCTGCCTGTAAGGCTTCTGTATGACTCAGACAGCAGGCTGCGAGTAACAGGCATAAGAACGACTTGATTCCGAAACGACACATTGAAATTGAACTTTTCTATGAAGACTCAGTCAGTGATTCAGTTTAGAAACGACGCAGGTTAGCCACGGTCTGCAGTGTCTGGTCGGCTGCCTGCACAACCTGGCTGTTCAGCTCAAAGTTACGCTGGGTTTTGATCAGTTCCACCAGTTCCCTCACTGGTTCCACATTGGACTGCTCCAGAAATCCCTGGCGAATCTGACCGCGACCTTCCGTTCCCGGGTTTCCAATCTGGGCCGTTCCAGACGCAGTCGTTTCGGTATACAGGTTGTCTCCCTGCCTGAGCAGCCCCTGATTATTGATGAAGCGGGCAATCTGAATGTTGCCGGCGATCTGAATCTGGTTTGATCCCTGCTGCTGGTAGCTGACCACTCCATCGCTGGAGATCGTCACATTGAGGGCATCCTGGGGAATCGAAATGTTCGGCAGCAACTGGTATCCTTTGTCGGCGGAAGCCATCACAATATTACCGTTCGCATTGAGTGAGAAGTTACCCGCCCGGGTATACAGGTTCTGGGTACCATCATTCACCTGGAAAAAGCCGTCACCCACGATCGCCATATCGTACGTTCCGTTGGAAGGCACGATCGATCCCTGGCTGAAATCGCCTTCAGTGCTCTGGACACGAACACCGATACCCAGGTCGGTGCCGGTGGGAGTAATATTCCCCTGGTTGTCCTGCACGCCGGGCAGTTTGAAATGCTCGTAATAAATATCTTCGAAGTTGGCACGGTTCTGCTTGTAGGCAGTCGTACCTGCGTTGGCCAGGTTGTTGGCAATGGTATCGAGATTGAAGCTGTTCGCAGCCATTCCCGTCGCACTGGAATACAGGGCTCTGATTGCCATTGGTTGTCTCCTTACTTCCTCTAGCTCTGTAACGGATTACAGAATATTGACTGTCTTAAAATCTCTGTTTATCTGCGGGGCATACTTTGCAGCAAACGGCCCAGTGAGTCATCCTGCAGCTTAATCATGTTGATGTTTGACTCGAACATCCGCGTGGAAGTGACCAGTTCCATCATCTCCTCGATGGAATTGGTTCCGGAAGCTTCCAGAAACCCCTGTTGAATACTGACTGGCCCGGCTGCATCGGAAACGCGGCCTTCCGATGTGTAGAGGCTGTTTCCCTGTTTGACCAGTTCATTGAGCGAATTTGGCATCACCACGGCGATCGGTCCCAGCGACCCCAGCGCCTGTCCTTCGGCATCAAAGGGAGTCACCAGGCCATCGGGAGACACTTCCATCCGGACGGCATCCGTGGGAAGTGTGATTTCCTGGCCGTTTCTGGTGAGCAGAGGCAGTCCCTGGTCAGCGGTGACGATACGTCGCTTACTGTCGAGAGACAGAGAACCGTTGCGGGTGAGATAGGATTTCTGGGCACTGCCTACCTGGAAGAACCCCTGTCCTTTTAAGGCCAGGTCAAAATCACTGCCGGTCGAAGTAAAAGCACCGTTTTCGAAATTGGTCGTCATTCCTTCGAGAGAAATGCCGCCAGAATGATTTTCCAGATCGCCGGGCAGAGGTGCCAAAGGGGCCTGTTTCTCGTCGGCAGGCGGATTAATGCGAAAGATGGGAATATCACGCTTGAAGGAAGTCGTGTTCGCATTTGCCATATTGTTAGCCAGCACATCCATGCGAACTGAATTTGCATCAGCGCCCTGTGCTGAGAGGTACATGCCGTAAATCATTTTGATACCTGTCAGGAACCGCCACTGTCTCTGAAAACGGACAATGGCGAGCTCAACGAGTTTCGTTAGACACTTCCCCCCGTCTATCTATCGGAACTCACTAACAGGTATCTTTAATATAATCGGAAAATAGAGTTTATTTCCCCTATTTTAACATCGGGTCAATCTCTTCCCCCGATGTGATGGCATGGGCTGGGTCTGCGAATGGTTTTCTGAACGGGATCACCGCAAGTGATCAGGTGGTTGCTGCAAAACCAGGGAAAATAGAGAATATGGTGAGCAGTTGAAACCAACTGCTGCCACGAGAGAAATATAATAGCATTAAAGCGCTGCCAACCTACCTGGCTGGTCTCTCAAGACCAGCAGGTCAATTAACAACCACTGTGGCTATTCAGCAACCAGTGTCTGATCAACCGGCGATCAAAGCGATCAATTACAAACCACAGCTCTGCAGGGGCTCACATTCAACCTCAAACTGAGTGACCAGTTTGCGAATTTCAGCGCGATTGACCTGGACATCCTCAGGAGCATCAACCCCCAGACGTACTCGGTTCCCCTTTACTGACAGCACTTTAATCGAGATATTGTCATTGATCAAAATCTCTTCATCCTTGCGTCTCGTGAGCACTAACATCAGTGGACTCCTTTCTTGAGTTCATTCCTTTGATAAATCTAACAGGGCCCTACTCAGTAGAGTGACGAGTTACATCCATCTCTTGGGGATTATACGCAGCAAACAGGGTTCCAGTTGGCAGAAAAATTGAAATTATTAAAAAATTTATCATAACCCCTAAAGTTTAATACTACATTCATCATTCATATTCTTCAGGAGTAAATTACCCATTTTGAACTCAGTTCCAGACTCACGCAAAATGCTTCACTAAATTGGCACAAAAGTGAAGCATTTTGCATCAATGTGGTAAACTTGTAGTAGATCAATACATCAACCCGACTGTCTCGCGGTCAGCGATCTGGTCGATATAGTCTGGTAACGTGACCACGAAAACTTTGCTACACGCATTTACTGATTCAGAGGGAGTTCAGACCCGATGTCGTTCATTTCAAAATGGTGCCTTATCGGATCTATTTTAACAGGTCTGTGCAGTCTTCCTCTTCTCCAGGCTAAGGAACCCCAACAGCCGTCTTCCCTGCCGGCAGTGGTCCCGGATAACGGGATGCCAGACCAAAAGGTTCCTGAGTTGTCAGAAGTCATGACTATCGCCCGGGAATATTTCAATAGCCAGAAAGGCTACGAGTCGGGTGACCTGTTGACGAATAACAGAGTCAAACCCCTGTTTCGCGAACTGCAGCAGGCGGGCTGGAAAGTCAAAGCAGAAAAACACATCCTGAAACGAATGCATTCCGCCAGCGATTTTCTCGCCGCGCAGCTCAGCACTCCCAAAGGCATCCGGTTCATGCGGAAAATTGCCAAGATGCCGGGAGGTTACGACCGACTTGATCACCTGTTGAAAATGCCCTACGGGAAACGACGGATCAAAGAATTCATCGATTCCCCGGGTGGCTACACAATGATCGAATATATGACCACCACCAAAGGGGGGAAGAACCTGGGAAAATACCTTTCCCAGACAAAGACCGGGAAAGGTTTTAATCAACCGACGGGCATGATTTATACCGAAACAGAGTTTCTGCAGGTGCTGAAAGAGACCTATCAGTTAGAAACCGCAAAGCAGAAGCGACAGAAATAAATCCCGCTGCCTCAGCCTTCGAGGTTCACCCCGAAAAACTCAGCGCTCTCTGCGATATCCGCTTTGCATTCCTCAATCATCAGTTCGATTTGCTGCTCATCAAAGTCAAAGAAAGACATCAGCAGATCTTCTGCTTCCTGGTATTCCTCGGAATTCAGATTCCACAGCGAGCCCGCCAGCAGACTTCCCGTCCGCACGGCCATTCCCAGCGGGCAACCATGCTGCCCCGTATCATGGTGATGCTCGATTGCGACGACCATTTCATGCGGGAGGTCCCAGTGGTCCATCAGGCGGGCTCCCAGCAGGGCGTGATCAAATCCAAAGAACTGACGTTCGCCTTTCACCAGCGCTTCTCCGTGTGGATAGCTTTCATAGATCAGGCTGTACTGTTCCCGTTCCACCTGTGAAAACACGAGAATCCCGACATCGGCCAGTAATCCTGCCGTGTAGGTTTCATCTTTTTTCAGGCACTTGTGGTGATCTGCCAGATGAGATGAAATCGAGGCAATCGTCAGTGCGCGCTGCCAGTAATCGGCAAAAATCCGTCCCTTACTCCGCTTGGTCAGCGACTCCACCATCGAAAAGCTGATGGTCAACATCCGAATCGCATCTTTCCCCAGATAGGATACCGCATGCTTAATACTCGTAATCTGCCGCGCAACACCATATTTGGCCGAGTTCACCACCTGCAGAATTTTGGCAGCCAGGCCCGGATCGTGTTCGATGCAGTTGACGATATCATCAATCTGGCTCTCCGGGTCGCGCGTCAACTGCAATAACTGTTGTGCTACTTTGGGGGCGGAATGTAATCGATCCAGGCGTTGAACAAAGGCGTCAGCAAGATCGCTCGGGTCTACACAATTATCAACTTTCATGACCGTCCTTCTCTCTGTCTACAGACTCTCTATATGTTCTGGTCCGTTACCGGGAACCTCTCCGAAAATCTATCTTTGAGAGCAGTCGGGAACGGCAGAAACTGGAGAGCAAAACCCGATTTCCGGATTCTCTCCGTCGACTGTTCCAGTCGTAACGGTCAGCGCAGTTGTAGTGAGAAAGGGCCAATGGTCCGAACCAAAGAAATCCCTCCTGAAAATCGGACTACCAGCTGAACAGCGATTAACGCATCAATTGCAGGCCGGTCTCATTGATTTCGTAGGGAACCAGTGATTCATCGACGGCACTGCCGCGGTGCTTGGCAATATGCAGAGCACGACTCATCCGGTTATCTTCGCGGATCTTACCCATCAGGATAATCGTATTCGCGTTAGACAGGACGTCTCCACTTTCGATGGGACGCTGGATCAGGTCATCCAGCATCACTTCATGCGTCGTCAACAGCAGCAGGCAGCCGATCTGCTGGCAGTCGTAGCGATGCGCCTCGATCTGTTCCTGATGACTGCGAAACTGGGCGCGAAACAGATCGCGGGCCACCCAGTCATATTCTTTACGCAGGATCTGGTGATAGACGTATTCGAAGGCATGAAACTGAAAGGAGTCGCTGGGACGTTCGGTCGGTTCAATTCCGTCGATCACCGTCCGCCGGACCCCATGCACAAAGTTGGCATAAAAATAAGCGATCGCCGCGTCCAGCTTTTTGACGAATTCCAGCTTCCATTCCTTCCACTCATCCAGTTCCATATCGCTGCGGGTGACCCGGCGGCCGCTCTGGCGGAACAGATGCTGATAATCCTTGCGGGCCTGCTCACGTTCCCAGATCTGTTCCAGATCGAAAACCTCGTCCACGAGTTGCTCCCGCAGTTTCCATTGAAACAGCCGCTCTGCATAATCCTGATGACTCTGTGAATCGCCGCGGGTCGCCATATCGAACAGGATGCCGGTCTCCCCTTCCTGGGCGAGCCCCGCCCGGGCGTACTGCAGTCCCAGCTGTGTTTTGCCAATGCCGGTTGCCCCCAGAACCACCGTCAGTTTGCCGGGCATTAATCCCCCCGACAGCATTTCATCCAGTTCCGGAATTCCCGTTTGTTGACGCAACTCAGACATGATTCGACTCAATCTTCGAAAGATACAGAGAGAGGCTCAGCGCTCCTGGATTCATACTCAATGGAAAGCAGCCAAACCACACAGAATTGGCTCAGACGCTGATAAAGCGATCCCGGGCAGCCACATTCCACTGGCCGATCACTTTTCCGCCACTCACTACCGTCACCGATTTATGCAGTGCGGAAGTCGGACAGACGTGCCGCGGAATCGCCAGCAGTTCGTCGCCGGGTTGAAACTCCCCTGCCCGTTCACTGATGACTACCAGGTGCTCTTCGTTCTGCAACACCGGTTTTGCATCGGGCAGATCGGGGAAGCGACAGCGGTTTTCCATCGCGGGGTCCGAAGCGATCGCTTTGTAACCCAGGTCAAAGGTAATCCGGTCTGGACCAGGCCGGCTGATGACCCGCGTCAGTACCATCGCCGCGGGTTTGAATTTCAGATCGGGAAACAGTTCACCGTACCCGACATCGTGGAACACGCAGGTTCCCGGACAGACTTCGATCGCTGGGTCGTCAAAGCTGGCAAAGATTGGAAACGACCCGGTAGCACCCGCCACGATCCGCGGCACTTTCAGTCCCTCCAGCAGCAGTTGATCCCGCAGCTTCGAAACATGATGCCAGACCTCTTTGACGGCAACTTCCCGTTCATGGAAGTCGACCTGGTGATTCTGACCATCATAGACGTGTAATCCCGCGGCAATCAGTCCCGGGGTATTGGCGATCAGCTGATAAAGCTCCACCGCCGCGTCACCAGGGACAATCCCTGTCCGGTTCTGTCCGGTATTCAGATCGAGCAGGACTTCAATTTCCAGCCCCGCCTCGGTCATCGCCGCTCCCAGCTGTTCGATGGGCGTGGGATGGTCGGCAGTCACCTGGAACGACACATCCGGCCAGCGTTTGCGAAACTCAATCGCCCGCGCGATGTTCGGCCCGACCAGGTTGTAGGCCAGACAGATGTCCTTGACGCCGGTCTCCGCCAGCATCTCTGCTTCAGCGAACGTTGCTGCTTTATGTTTTTTGATTCCCAGCGAGAGTTCCAGCTCAATGATTTCCCGCATTTTGTGCGTTTTGCAATGCGGTCGCAGCCGGTCGGGATTCCCCACCAGCGCAATCATCTGCTTTAAATTCTCTTCCACGAGATCCTTAAAGATGATCATCCCGGGAGAGATAATCTGACTGGTATCCTCTATCTGATAGCATGCATCCATGAGCAAACCTGATCAACGTTTCTTTTAAATTCCCTGGAAGAAGACCTTTTCGGCAGTCTTTTCCAGAATCCATGACTTGTCGTCGTCCGACAGGAACGGCAGACCGTTCTTGATCAGATCGATCGACGCTTTATAGGTATGTGGCCCCTGTACCTGGTAAGGACAGTCAGTCGCCCACATCAGGCGTTTGGCACCAAAGGCCTGATATACCTTTTTAATAAGTGGCGCCAGATCATGGTAGGGCATCTGCTTTTTACCCAGAGCATAAAAGGCAGAAACTTTGACGTACACATTTGGATGCTTGGCCATTTTACACAACGCATCGACTTCGTCCGGCTCGATCTTGCCGGTCACACCGATCCGTGCCAGATGGTCGATGACCACGGTCGTATCCCGATGCTTCTGACACATTTTATCCAAGGCAGGCAGCCCGTTCGGATTCATCAGGCAGCACATCGCCATCCCCTCTTTGGCTCCGGTAGTCCACATCTCTTCCATGCACGCGCCGTCCAGCCATTCGTCGACCTTCTTCGTCTTCGGTGCAATCCGGAAACCCCGTACTCCCTTCTTTTTGAGCGCCAGCATTTTCGGCGTCGGGTTGTCGCCCTTCTGGTCAATCACGGCTACGCCGGAAAACATACCCGGATATTTGGCCATGCAGTCCAGCATATAGCTGTTGTCAAAACCATAGAAGGACATCTGGATCAAAACGACCCGGTTCACGCCCACCGGCATCATCTGGGCCTGCAGCTCTTCCGCGGTAAAACTGGGCGGCTGCATATCGGCAACCTTATACCCGGGCGCCAGCGGATATTTTTTGACATCAGGAGTCCAGACATGCGAATGTGCGTCGATATATTCCATAGCAAGATCCTCGAAAGAGTCAGATACCCATCAGAAAAAACGGCTCAGGAACCGGCTTTCTCTTTATAGAAAAACTTTTCTACCAGCTCCTGTGGTGGAGGCGCTGTCAGCTTGGTGACAATGAATCCACAGATGAACGAACCAAACAGCCCCACAATGATCGGATCGAAATCGAACAGCTGGTAAGGTTTGAAAAAGCTGCCGTTCCTGAAGTAACCAGTGACATACATCGCCAGATGCAGACTGAACCCTCCCAGCATCGCTCCCATCGCACCAATCGCATTCACACGCCGCCAGTACAGACCATAGACGATCGGTGCCAGGAAGCTTGCCGCCAGTCCACTCCCCACATACACAATAATGTCCTGCAGGAACTGGGGCGGGTTAATCGCCACGACCATCGCTGCGGTACCGACGACGAATGTCGCCAGATAACTCAGCAGTTTAATGGTCTTCTCACTGGCCTCAGGATTGATATTCCTCTGATAGACGTCACGCACCCAGGCAGACGAAATCAGCAACAGGAAGCTGTCGACGGTTGACATCACAGCAGCAAACGGTGCCGCCACCAATAGACCTGCCAGCCAGCCCATCCCGATATTTTCGGTCAGATACACGGCCATCGCCGGCATGATCCGGTCGGATTCTCCTTCCATCCCGGGCAGTATCACCCGGGCACAACAGAAGATGACCACCAGCGGGAAATAAATCAATGTGTAATAAATCGCCACGGTACAGATGGAACGTTGCAGCGTTTTCGTATCACGGAATGCCATCAGGCGCACCATGTTCGCAGGCTGGCCCGTTCCGGAAATCGCCCACATGAAGAAGAAGGAAATCGCCAGACTCAAAGGCAGAAAACCATTGTTGCTGCTCGGACTCGGTCCCGGACCCACCACATAGGCTCCCTGCTGACTCTCCTCTTCCCCATAAGCGTATTGCACCAGATCAATATTGGAGACACTCACTCCCTCCAGGAAGTTTTCCTTTTCTCGTCGTCCCAGAATGCGTTCAATGTCTTCCAGCGTCGTCAACTGGATTACCTTGACTTCGTCGATGGACGTTTCCCCGGCTGGAATTTCAGCAGCAGCAGTCACCCGGAACAACAGCGGAACTTTCGAGTCCGCAATCGGTTTGTCCGTGATCCAGCTACCTATTTCAATCCGCGTGTCCTCAGCGACAGGCTTGTCCAGCGTGAGCGTGATCCCCCCTTTATCAGGCGCGGAATACCGGGGAGGCGTCATCTTGGCCATCAGCTTCGTGGTATGCTCCAGTCCACCCGCCTGCGAAATAGCCAGTGGTAGCATGATGATCACGCCGATCACCATCACGATCCCCTGCATCACGTCAGTCCAGACCACCGCATGGAAACCGCCATAGGTCGTATAAACAATGACGGCAAACCCAAACACGAACAGACAAAGCAGATACTCGGGGCTCACGCCATCGGAAAGAAAAGGAATATCCGAAACGGCCTGAGCCAGTCCGTCAGCGGTGCGCTCAAAAATGGTGACGCCATCCAGCAGTGTCTGCAGAATCAGGCTGCCCGCTTTGAACTGGGCGACCAGATTAAACGACATGAAAAACACGATCAGCGAAACCGCCATCAGCCCCAGCAGGGGACTGTGAAACCGGTCGCGAATCACGTCGGGCACGGTAATCGAACCGGAGCGCCGCGCGATCTGGTTGAGCCGTTTCCCGATCAAACCCATCGTACAGATCGGCACGACCATATAACTGCCGATCCAGAGTGCCAGAATCCAGCCATGCGAGTAAATCTTGGACGGAAATCCGGTGAAACTGCCGCCTGAACTGCTGGTGGCAGCAAAGGTCAAAGCGAACGCCCAGACGCCCAGACCCCGACTTCCCAGGAAGTATTCACTGAGGAAGCTTTTGCTTTTGAGCAGCCGGTTGGAAAGGGCCGCCAGTACAAACACAGCGACCGTATAGATCATGAATGAAATCAGCGCCGCATCGGGGCCGGTCTCATCGGCAGCGAACAGTAGTGGTAGACTCTGACTGGTAGCAAGTAAAACGTTCAAGACTCATTCCCCCCGGTAGTTGCTTCATCTCTTGCTGCGTGCATCTCTGCTATTTCTTCTGCGAGATCTTCACCTTCGTGAGCTACACCGAGGTCGTCTTCTTTCATATAAAACAGGCAGAACCAGATTGTAAACAGGTCGGCTACGAACCAGGGAAAAGCGATTCCCCAGAACACCCAGCTGGGTATCCCCATGGTCATCTCAACCGCTTCAGGATCCATCCCCGACTGAAACCCGTTCAGGTAACAGTAAGGCACTGCCCACAGCAATGCGACAACCCATAAACCCAGAATAATCCAGGCCTCACGCCTGGAGTTTAAAAAGACAGGGTCGACTTCCATGGACTCTGTGTCGTTCGATGGTGCGGTCATTGCACGGCCCTCACTTTTAAACGTTTCTTTAATAAATGAGCGTTTGAGCGAACGATTGTACTCTCGATTCAAACCAGACACAAAGGACCTCTGCCGGAATGACAAAAAATTATCAGAACTGAATTCAGCGTGACAGAAACGTGAACAGACTGTTATACTGGTCTCACTGATAAAACGCTGCGGTTTCACCAGTGAAACCCGGAGCGTGTTGATCCGCCTGTTGCTTTCAAGTTGGGAGTCCTGTTCCATGTATTCGCGTCTGCTCTGCACCGTCTGTCTGATGATCGTGTCCCTGACCTTCAGTGTCGGCTGCAGTTCCGGTTCCTCAGACCAGCCACAAAACGCACCCGAAGAAGTCAGTGTCGATCTGGGCGGAGGAGGTGTCGACCTGGGTGACGCCGGCGCACTGGACATGGAAGCGGCCCCCAGGGAATCCAAAACCGAAAAGCCGGTGCGACGCTTTCAACCATTGACACTCAACGGCAATCAATCAACGGCTGGATCCTCTGCAGGCGCGCCCGAGGAACAGAAATTTGACAACGTACTCGAAGCACTCAAGCCCCTGCAGATCATGCTCGGCGACTGGGGAGGCACCACCTTCAAAAAGTTCGACGGGTTCAGCGCGGTCGAAACGCTGGACTGGGTCTGGGACCTGCAGACCAACCCGGCACAACCCGCTCTGGTCATGAAAGCTGATAAAAGTCGTTACTACAACACGGGACGGCTCACCTATCTGACGGACAAACAGAAATATCAACTGACGCTCACCGACAAAGATGGTCAGAAGAAAGTCTACGAAGGCGAATTCTCTGTCCCCGTGCAGAAGATCCCCGGCGATGACGATCCTAACGTGATGCATTCCACTTACAAGCTCAGCCTGTCCCTGGTGGAACCGGCGGATGAAAAGAAACACGCACAGATTATCTTCAACCAGCAGAACAACGATCGCTACATGTTCGAACTTTACGATCTGCGCGGCGACAGTGTGGCACGCGTTGACACGATCAATACTCGCCGCAAGGGAACCTCATTCGCCAAAAGCGATTCCGACTATGGCTCCAAAACCTGTGTCATCTCGGGCGGACTGGGAACCTCGCAGGTCTCTTTTCAGGGCAAATCATACTGGGTCTGCTGCAGTGGCTGTCGTAAAGCCTTTGAAGCCAATCCGGAAAAATGGATCGCCAAATACGAAGCCAACAAAAAGAAAACGGATACGCAGTAAATCGCTCGCGTCAGTCCAACATCGAATCGTTGCTCACGTCGCTTTCCAGCGAACGGTCAGCTCGTCCCACCCGGGCACACTCGGATCGGGCAGGTTCTGCAGATAAGGCACGCGCTCAACCACCTGGGAAAACAGCAGGGCCACCGCTTCCCCCATCTCCCACAGTGCATGCCGCAAATTCGCTTTGTCGGCCAGCGCGACCATCTCTGCGTAAGACAGCCCACCAGTCTTGCGGCTCAATTCTTCGTCACAGACCCAACGCGTCCCCTGCTGCTTGAGTGCGTACTGTTTCATTAACCGCGGATTTCGAATCTGCTGATAGCGACGATTCTCAGCCAGCACGCGCAGCAACAGTGCCTCGTGTTGTGGTGCCCAGGCATCGGGAAAGTCAGCGGCCAGCAAACCACGTGGCTGCCCGATCCGCATGTAATGCAGTTGAACCGGCTCGACTGGGGTCTCGGCCAGATCGGACAACAGACTGGCCCAGTCCAGTCGCAGTTCCTTGCGGCCCACCTCGTGCAGCGTCACCAGATCCTGAATCGGCCGATTTGCGGGCGTGTATTTTCCATCGAGCAGGTTCAACGTAATCCCCGGCTGGACCGATTTAATCAGACTGTCGCCCACAATGTGGGCCAGCCAGCCAAACAGATAAGCCAGCTTGCGCTCGCCCGGACCATACAGATCCCGTGCATCCTGAAACACGCGGGCCGCGTAATCGGGGAGATGATCCCAGGGCACCGTATACTTCCGCTCGGCAGGCACCCAGCCAAAGACCACATGCGCCCGGCCATAAAACAGGTGATGGATATCCCGCGGGCGGTATTCTTTTCCCTCAAACTTCAACGTCCAGGGTTTGACCGCACCTCCAGTCAACGGACTGCGTTCCAGGGGCGCCGTCCCAAAGCCAACCTCTTCGCCCGTATCCACACAAATCGCTTCAGGCATGATCTGAATGTCACAGCCCATGTAAGCCCCGGCCAGATAGCTGGCGTAGTGCCGGTGAATCAGCGGTGCGATGGGTAGCTTCTGCGCAACCGCCGCTTTCCCGCCCAGGATGGCATACATCGTATGACCAACAATTCCACTCATGACTGCCTCAACTCATCAATATCAGACCAAACAACACATCAACATTTTCGCATTTATCATATCAGAACTCAGACGGTTTGACAGCCTGCAACTGCGCGATCCACAAGGCAATTCCAGCAATCCCCAGGTGCAGATTGAACTCCCTGACTGAGCCGGTCCCCTGCATTTGGGGAGTCAATGTGTTAACATGAACTGATCCCACCCCATTCCATTTAAGAATAGAACCGTAATGAAGCTCCATACGATCTGCGTACCTATGTTGTTACTGACAGCCTCTGTTCTGCCTGCCAACGCGGAGGGACTTCCTCCGGCTCCGAACGGAACTTTCAGTATTGCGGTGATCCCCGATACCCAGCATTACAAGGGGCGTGGTACCAATCGTAAAACGCAGGCTGAAGCTCCCACCACGAACCCCGTTTTTGAATCGATCACTGACTGCATTGTCGACGAACTCGAGCGGCAGCGGATTGTCTTCGTCAGCCATGTCGGCGACATTGTGGACATCAACAACGACGAACAGTGGGCGCTCGCACAAAGCTGCATGAACAAGCTGCACGGTAAAGTTCCCTACGGGATCAGCGTCGGCAATCACGATATGACCGGGAAAACCGGAAATTCGGCCCTGTTCCAGAAATATTTTCCTCAGTCACGCTTTGCAGAATTTGACTGGTACGGCGGCTGTTATCCAGGCGAAACAGGGAAACCGGAAGTCTCCGGAAATAACGCCAACAGTTACCAGCTCTTCTCAGCGAGAGGCATGAACTTCATCATCGTGCACCTGGAATGCAACGCCCCCGATCCGGTGCTCGACTGGGCCAGTGAAGTGCTCAAGCAGCATGCCGATCGCAGAGCGATCATCACTACGCACATGGATCTGGGACCGCGCGAACATCCCAAAGCACCGCGTGACTACTTCGACGCTCCCAAAGGTCGCATGGTCTGGAAAAAGTGTCATGGTGCCAACGGAAATACCTCACAACAGATGTGGGAAAAATGTTTCAGCAAGCATAAAAACCTGTTTCTGATCTGCTGTGGTGATCAGAGTCGAACCCAGGCCCTGCACCAGAGTGTCAAAGGCCAACACGGCAACACGGTCCACGAACTGCTCTCCGACTACGGAGCCGAAGGTTTCCGCCTGATGCGGTTTATTCCCGACCAGAACAAAATCGAAGTCCGTACCTGGAACCCGGTCAAACAGAAGTACTGCGAACAGACAAAGATCGTCCCCGCCCGCGATCAGCATCAGTTCACTCTGGATTACCCGATGACCCACTGAGTCAGAGTCATTTGGTCTTCGGCCGGGGCGTTGTCTGTACGGGCAATGAAATGATCAGTCCGGCAAAGCGGGTCGCGGTGCTGCGGCGGTTGGGCATATGACATTTCAGACACTGGGAAGGGAGACAGATCCGTCCCACATGCCGATAGATTCCCTTTTCCACCTGCTCGTATTCCGGCTTCCCGTCGGCAATCGCAGCTGCTGCCCGTTTTTCGAATTCCGTTTTCGGTTCGTGATCGATATTCATTGCCTCCGCATTGACGGAAATCCAGCGGAAACGGATTTTGCGATTCTCCTGCAGATCTTCAAACACGTCATCCAGCACGCTCGAGGGGATCGGCAGTTTTTCGTCCTCGCGATAATATTTGCGATGCACAATCAACAGGGTGGAATGCAGCGTATCATGCAGCAGCCGGGCCTGCTCCCGCGCCTGGCTGACCGTTGGCGTGATTTGTGTCTCGTCCGGTGTCCCTTCGGTCGCTACCTTCTTCTCACAGACCGGCTCTTTTTTTCCACTCTCCCCGGCAAACCCGACCACGGTCAGACAGACACCCGCCAGCAAGCAGCACAGCAGGAAACGACCTCGATTTCTCATTTTCAGCATCAACCCAGTTCCTCTCGTACTCAACCACATATATTGGATATATAAATCCTATTTTGAGTGCTCCCCACACCGAAGTCAAGCGGAAGCAGTTATCATTTCAAGGGTTCCGTCTGCAGTAAATACCCGGAATTCGCCTCACTTTCAGGAATCTGCTACCAAAATGCGTTGCATCTGTATATAATTAGGAACGTTTCACATCTCCCTTCGCGCGACTGTGTTTTATGTCGAAACCACAAGATGTCCCGTCATTTCTCGATTTACTGCGCGAGAGCCATCTGCTCTCAGAGGAGAAATTCCGCGCCGTGATCGAGGAATTCGAGCTCGAAGCGGCTGAAAAACCCAAGGAAGCCGCCCAGCGACTGGTCACCGGAAAAGTGCTGACCCGCTACCAGGGCGAACGCCTGCTCGCGGGCCGTAAACGTGGCTTTTTCATCGACGATTACAAAGTGCTCGAAGTCCTCGGCTTCGGCGGCATGGGCAGCCTGTATCTCGCGGAGAAGATCGAAACGAAAGAACCGGTCGCCCTCAAGGTACTCAACGACAAATGCCGCAACGATGCCGGGATGCTGACGCGACTCAAGCTGGAAGCTTCCGCAGGCTCACGTCTCGAGCATCCGCACATCGTCCGCACGATCGCCTATGAAGGCGCAGGGGCCATCTGTTATATCGCGATGGAATTCGTCAAAGGGATCAGCCTGCTGGAACTGGTCCTGCTCAAACAGAAGTCGCTCCCCTCCCCACAGGTCTGCGATGTCATCGCGCAGGCTGCCTTAGGTCTGGAAGAGGCACATCAGGCGGGCATTATCCACCGTGACCTCAAACCGGAAAACCTGATTATTGATTCCAAAGGCTACGTCAAAGTCCTCGACTTCGGCCTGGCTCTGCTCAAAGACAATCCCGAGGCGGAATTCTCCCTCTCCATGATTTTTGGTCACGGCTGTGTGGGGACGCCGGAATACATCGCCCCCGAACAGTCCCGCGAAGGGCATGCAGTCGATGCCCGCGCTGACGTCTACGGCCTGGGAGGCACGATGTACTTCCTGCTGACCGGGAAGCTCCCTTTTCCGACAGGGACCGCTTCCCAGAAAATTCAGGCCCATCGCGAACAGACTCCGCGATCCATCGCGGAAATCGCCCCCGCAATCCCTGCAGAGGTGGTTGCCATCGTCGAAAAAATGATGGCCAAAGATCCCGACGAACGCTTTCAGTCGATGGCGGAAGTCGCCGCTGCCCTGGAGCCCTACGCCGAACGCCAGCCAGTCGAATTCCGCTTCAACAAAGTCGTCTCCCAGCGGGTCCAGTATGCCAAAGCCCGCTCTGCAATCGCCCAGTCGAGCATCGTTAAACCACAGCTCTCCTCCCGTATCGCGACTGCCAGTCATGTCGCGGAACAGGCCCGACAACAACAGAAATCAGATGGCATCGAACGCCTGACCCGCGGCGAATCCGACATTTCCAAAAGTGGCATTCTCAGGCACGCAGTCCCCGCCGAATCGACGAACCGCATGGCACAGGAAGCTTCCGATACCCTGGTCAAAGATTTCCAGCCGATTGATCTGATCGATCTCGACGATAAACGCCGCTTCCCGATCTTCAAACAGCGGGTGACCCTCGGTCGCAATCCCACCTGCGACATCCAGATCGACCGCCCCGGCATCTCCGGAAACCATTGTGAGTTTCACTACGAAAATACAGGCTGGGTCGTGACCGATCTCAAGAGCAAGAACGGCACTGAAGTTGACGGCCGCCGGATCCAGGAACAGATCCTGTTTCCCGGCAATACGCTCTCCCTGGCGGGCAGCTATCACTTTCGCGTCGCCTCACCAAATCAATACGTTCAGAAAAACAAGAGCAAGCCGATGCTGATCGCCGCCTCCGTCCTGGCCGGTATCTGCCTCATCGCCGGCATCGGCTACTGGCTGCTGTCCTAGTAAAAAGATAAAAGGGTAGGCCCGAATGTAATTCGGGCCGAGCGCAGCGAGCAGGAAGTCGCAGCTCACTCGTGCGCATGCTTCTGACAAAATTCCGATTGAGAAATAGAATTCAAATTAGAGCCCGTCAGTCTACTTCTTGCTTTCCTGCAGCGCCCCTGCAATATACTCCGCCACCTGTTTCCCCAGCAGGTCATAGCCTTTGCCGTTGAAGTGCACGTCTTTCGGATTCTGCACTTCCGCCAGGTGCGGCGTGATGAAGGTAAACAGATCGTCGATCTCCACACCATTCCGCTTCATCACTTTGGCGGCGATCGCATTCTTTTCTTCCAGCTTCGCCTTCATTTCCGGTCCCTCTTTCCAGTCAGCCGGGATCGGCGTACTGCTGGCCCAGACCACTTTTGCACCGGTCTTTTTCAGGCGTTTCACAATCTCTTCCAGACGTTGCTCATAGTCGTCTGCCTTGGTCCGGCGATCGTGAATACCAAAGTTGAAATGGATCAGATCCCAGTTACCGTCACCCAGCCAGACATCGAGTTTCTTCAGCCCCGTCGCCGTCGGCCCACAGTTCGCCGGAGCACGATGCACGTTCACTTTCCCTTTTAAGGCGTTCCGGGCCGCCTGTGTATAACCCCGCGAAACCGAATCCCCAATCAGCAGCACGCGGGGCAGTTTGGGATCATCGGCCACGTAATCCCAGGCGGTCTTCTGACCGGCCACTTTCTGTTTCTTATAGATGGGGAGATAAAAACCGCCCAGGTTTTCTTCGAGCACGGTTTCCCACGCCTGCTGTTTCGCGGGGAGCGTCGCTTTCCAGGCCGCGAACTTTTTGTTGATCTCCGCTTCCTGCTGCGCCTTCTTGGCCGCCGCCTCGGCTGCATTGGTCGGTTCGGTTTTCTTGTCATTCGCCTGCAGCGAGGCTACGATGAAACTCAAACAACACAGAATCAACAGTGTGGAACGCAGACAACGGATTGATTTCAACATCGATATTCTTCCCGGTAACTGAAAACGAACGGTTTTGGACTTCGTCTTCAGGATACCGCAGGCGCGAGCCGGAAACAATCTCGCCTCAACCACCCGAGTCGCGTTCAGGCTGTTTTTATCATTCACATTTAGATACCAGGGATCTCCCATGTCTGACTCATTCCGCTCGCAACTCAAACAGGGGAAACTGCTGATTGCCCCCATGGTCACCTTTTCCTGCCCGGAAGCCGCCGAGATCCTGGCAGACGTCGGCTATGACTGGCTCTTCCTCGACGCCGAACACAGCACCTTTGCCCCCTCTGATCTGCAAGCCATCGTCGGCCGGGTGAGTCACAAGATCCCCAGCCTGGTCCGGCTGCCCGCCCCGGAAGAGGTTCCCATCAAGAAAGCCCTCGATCTGGGCGCCGCCGGTATCATCGCCCCGCAGGTGAATTCCGTGGAACAGGCCGAACAGATCGTCTCCTGGTCCCGCTACTCGCCTGATGGAACCCGCGGGGTCGGCCTGGGTCGCGCCCATGGATACGGCTTCACCTTCGACGACTACCTGGCCAAAGCGAATGCAGAGACCACCGTCGTCGTTCAGGCCGAGCATATCGACGCGGTCAACGCCATCGAACAGATCGTCGCCGTCCCCGGCGTCGACGCGGTGCTGATCGGCCCGTACGATCTCTCCGCCAGCATGAAACGCATCGGCGAGATCGATCATCCCGAGGTGACCGGCGCCATCGACCATGTCACCGAAGTCTGTCAGAAAAACAATATGCCCCTGGGCATCTTCGGCGTCACCGTGGACGCAGTCAAACCGTACATCGACAAAGGCTTCACCCTGATCACCGTCGGCGTCGACACCGTCATGCTGGGCCACGCCGCCCGCAAAATGCTGGGACAGGTCAAGGGATAAGGGGTACTTATCCTGACATCTGGCTCCAGAAACCGCAGGGAAGTTGCGTCTTCCCCGCCCCCCCGATTGACCTATCTCCAATGTGCGTTGTTTCATAAGATTCGGCGAGAGGCAGTTCACCTGTTCGGTCTGAAATGGAGTTCCCGATGCATCGCACGTTCCCCCTGGCTCTGTCAGCTTTATCCCTTCTGCTGACTGCCTGTTCTGACAAGTCGGATTCAACCACGCCGGTTCAAAACAGCGCCAGAACATCTGCAGGCTCGCAGGCTGAAGCCGTTAAGGCGTCTGAGCAGATCATCCCCGCAGAACAGAGCCTCTCGGCACACAGTCGCGCGCTGTTTGAGTGGTTTGATACACTGGATGTACCGAACCTCGATGATCGAAAATATCTGCGGATCTATCTGGGGACCTATCGGTCAACGTGGGACGTCAAAGAAAAGCCCCATTATGCTTATGCCTTTTTGCTGGATTCCACTGATACAGAAAAGCTGGTTTTCACGTTCGGCATGAGCACTGAGTCCTTCACCAGAGATGAGTACAACATGCTCTCAGGAGAACCATATCGCTATCAAGAGTTTGACCTTCGCGTTGATGTAATCGAACGGCTGGAGGAACTCCGGGCACTCAACAGACAGGAAGTTCATCACAAACTTGAAGCCGACCGAACAGATGAGCCGGTAGCCCTGTTTATTCTTGCGCGCGGCTGTTTCGGCAACGGATTCAAACAACAGGCGGAAGACCTGATCAGCTACCTGGCAGAGCTTCCCGACCTGAGAACGGGTAAACCAGTGGGACTGGTCGGGATCAAAAATTTACTTTCCGAGGATATGGCATCTTCTGACCTGGCAGCTACCTTACAGGCCTTCAGCGAACCGACAATGAGTCGCGAACGGCTGCGCCAGCGTTTTCTGGAGATCACAACACGTTATCCACAAAGTACCAGCGCGATTCAAGCCAGAGAATCTGCTGCCATCTTAACCCGGATGATTGTAGAAGATAATGCACATGCCCAGGCAACAATCAAACCGCTGGCGCAAATGACACCTCGGGAACAGGTGGCTGAACTGATCTACCAGTTGCGGGATCAGAAGGCAGAAAACGGGATTCGCGTAGGCCCGTGGAATGGCGGCATCTACTCCTTCAATCAAGTTTTGTATAAAGGGAGCCCAGCCACTCAACTGGTCAATCTGGGGGACGTCGCACTGGAACAGTTGATCGATGCCGTCGACGACGACAGTTTCACACGGTGTGGGAGCTCCCATCGTGTCTTTCGCGTCGGTGAATGCTGCCAGAAAATCATCGATCGTATCCAGCCGACAGGCAGGATGTTTGATGTTGCTGGTAATCCTCAGCGTGCCAAAGCAGCCATGAAAGTCTGGTACCTGGGAAACTGACCTGGAATTCACGTTTCCCTCTGTGGTTCCAGAAACCGCAGGTGATGGGCGGCGTGGGTTGTGTAAACGGTTTCCAGTGTTTCGCGATCCAGGCGGCCGAAGCCGGGGTGCCAGTGGTAGCGTCCCTCGTGGGCTTGGAAACGGGCGACGCTCTGGGCATAATTTTCCGCCTCCGCGGCGTCTTCCAGGTTCTCCGCCGGGACGAAAATCGGGGTCGTCGGAATTCCCTGGGGAGAATCTCCCTTGAGCAGACGGGGCAGAAAAAGCCGTCGCATCACCGGCCAGAGAGGAGCGAAGAGCAGCATCCACTTCGGATAACCATCAAGCGCGGGATCCTGCACCAGTGATAAATGGCGGCAGATCTGGGCCAGATTCCACTTGCCCCGCTGCGTGTAGCCAGTCTGCAACAGCGACTCCACTTCCGCGACCGCGTCTTCCAGCCGTTCGAATTTCAGCTCCCGCAAATCTTCAATCATCGATTTAATTCCCGTGGTCGCTTCCCCGGTCCCTTCTCATGGACCAGCACACCCTCTCCATTTCGTTACAACTCAGCCTGACTTCAGGCAGGCCCTGTATAAACTTTTCTGTCATTTTATGAAACGGGCATACCGGGATTTCTTGCTTTTTTTACCTGAGAGAGGCCAAAGTATCCATTTCCGCAGATGGATCGGTCGGGGATTGAAGCGATTTCTAATCCGAAGCGAAAAAATCCAGAGATCCGCGATCTGACTGCCGGTATAATTCAAGAATAATGGAAGCGCGTTCTTCAGCTTCAGACAGTCTGCCCCCCTGGACTCCAGAAGGAACACTTGATTGACAAACGCATTTTTACCTCGGTTCTTTCTCAATGTCGGACTGCTCATCTCAGGTCTGCCCGTCCCCGGTGCTGCACAGGAAATTGTCCCTGGCTCAGATGTTTCCTCTCTGCCAGGGGGTGCAGACCAAAATTCTGTTGCTGTCGCAACAGACGAACCTCTCAGAGCTCCTGTTCCTGCTGATGCGGATGATACCCCGAAATCATCCCTGGTCGAAGAGCCGAAACCGGAATTGAAGCGGCCCTCCAGTCCGGGAGAAGCAACGGAGGTGCAGATCCTGATTTATGTGATCGACATCGATGAAATCAATTCAGCCGACCAGAGTTTCGCAGCCAGTATCTATTATGAAGCCCGCTGGAAAAATCATCTGCTCCAACACCCGGGTCCCGGACCGCTGCACGTTGATCTGAGCGATATCTGGAACCCGCGTCTGACCATTGTCGGCCAGCAGAACGCCTGGAAGTCGTATCCTGAATCAGCCGAAATCCTGCCAGATGGGACCGTCATCCATCGGCAGAAAGTCTGGGGGCATTTCTCACAGCCCCTGAACCTGCGCGACTTTCCCTTCGACCAGCAGGAGTTGTCTATCCAACTCGTGGCCCCCGGACTGTCTGAGAAACAGGTGGTCATGGTTCCGCTGGTCGGTGACCTGGGCAGGACATCCAACCTGGCGAAACATTTTTCATTGCCCGACTTTGACATCCTCTCGTTCCAGGCAAAGGCTGCTTCCTATTATCCGGATCAGAGCCCCGTCGGTGTCGCCGGTTTTGAAATGAAAATCAAGGTGGCCCGGCAGCCCGACTATTACATCATGAAGGTCATTCTGCCGTTATGCCTGATCGTAATCATGTCCTGGCTTCCCCGCTGGCTGAACCCCGAGCAATCGGGCACCAACATCGGTATCTCGACTTCGGCTTTCCTGACACTGGTCGCTTACCTGTTTGCCATTACAGTGCTGCTGCCGCGCATTTCTTACATCACGCGCATCGATCGCTTCATCATGCTGTCGACCCTCACCGTGTTTTCAGGATTGATCCAGACGGTGATAAACACCTACCTGCTCAAAGGAGAAAGCATTCAGAATAAACGCCTGGTGGCCCAGATGGACTTCTGGTCGCGGCCCCTGTATCCCCTGATTCTGGTAGCGGTGATCCTCATCTCATTTGTATTTTAGCCACTGGAGACGGTACAACATGTCGAATGACGTTCATCGTCTGCCCCGCTGTCTTCCTCCTGCAAAACGGGACTCCAACTAAGCCATCATGATTACCACCCGCGATGCCACCCCGGATGATCTGCCCGCGATCGTCGAGATCTACAACCAGTCGATCCCCGCCGGTACCGCGACTGCGGACACGAAGCCGATTACCGTTGAAAGTCGGCGCCAGTGGTTTGCCCAGTTCTCACCGGAGAAACGCCCGATCTGGGTCGCCGAAGACGAAACTGGTCAGATCGTAGGCTGCATCTACGTGACTTCGTTTTATGCGGGCCGACCGGCGTATGATAAGACGGCCGAAGTCAGTCTCTACCTGTCGAATTCGCATCAGAAACAGGGACTGGGCACGTTCCTGCTGCAGAAGATGATTGATGCCTGTCCGGCACTCGGCATCACCACGCTGATCGGCATGCACTTCGATCACAACGAAGGCACGAAACATCTGAATGAGAAATTCGGCTTCGAGGTCTGCGGGCATCTGCCCGAAATCGCTGAGGTCCAAGGCCAGAAACGGGGCCTCTTGATTTCGCTACTGCGAATCCCGGAACCTGAGGCAGACTAGATCACACAGCGTCACTCTTTATCGGCTGGCGGTTTTTCTGCCTCGGTCTGCTTTTCCTCAGCTGTGTCACTGGACCTGGTCTGGGGAGACTCCTCAGCTTTGGCATCAGCTTCGGCAGGCTCCACTTCGTCAACGACAGCGGGAACGAGCGGATACGCCCTGAATTCATCGGGCGTCAGTTCCAGCACACGCCCCGCGGCCGTCATTGCGAAACCGCCGTTTTGGGTGATATCTTTCGTGTACGCAAGCAGATACTTGTCGTTCTCCTGTCCGGAATCGGTCAGCACTGCATTCCAGATCACAACCACGGTACCCTCTTTGATCATTTTCTCGAGGCTGTCCGGCAGAGTCACAACCGTTACGGGATCGGGGGGGACGATCCCGTCTGCTTTGGGGGGCGGGGGAGGATTGGCAATGAAGTCCTGCAGGTCTTCCAGGCTGGCAGGCGAACGTTCCTGTTTTCGATGAAATTCATGATAGGCCAAACCCAGTTGCTGCATCTCGCCTTTGAATGAATGCGCTTCGGGAGCGGGTTTGAAAATGTTGCCGGAATAAATGCTGACCACTACCACAATCAGAAAGGCAAACACCAGCCCCCTGACAATCAGCGGGGAACGGTAGGGCGGGTACTGCTGATCTGTCTCCGGCGTGGAGGGAGGGATTTGTGATTCGGCGTGGTCGTTTGAGTCCATCGTGATCTCCGTGGCTCATCTTCAGAAGTCGGCCGCCACCTGAACGCGATCAGCTGCGGTTTCAAATAGGAACGGAAAAATCAATGTACCTTGAAAAATGACCGAATACAAGAACGGTTCCGCGGTACCTGCCGATGAGGTCACGATTTCTTCGCGTTTGTATTCTGCCAGAGCTTCCAGTAGGTTTGCAGTCGTCTGGCAAACGCCTTCGGCTTTTCTGCATAGATCCGGTCACCCAGGGCCAGCGCCGCGGACTGCCATTCTTCGCGCTGGCGAGCGATGAGCGTTAAGAGCTGATCGATATCGCTGGCCGCACCGAAGCGCTCCGGTTCACTGGTCAACTGACAGGTCATCACCGCCAGATCGTGATCGTCGCCCAGGTAATCGTTTAACTGATCGAGCACCGACAGTTGCGCGGAGAGAATCGGCTCCCAGACATCTTTCAACAGTCGCATGTGATACAGATAATACTTGCTGCGCTTGCGGCACTCGTGGAACAGTTCGTCGCTCGGTTGCTCGTGCAGTGTCGCCAGCGCTTCTGCGCCGCGTCGATAGTTTTGCTGCAGGCCCTCCCGCAGGATCTTGTCCGGATTACCTTTGATCTTCCAGTTTTCGATCTGCTTCTGCGCGGTCTGCAGTTCCTCACACAGCGTTTGCAGTTCCTGTTCGAGGTCGATCCACTCTTCCACAAGTTGCTGTTTGCGGGCCTGAAAGCACTTTTCGAAGGCGGCAAACAGGTCCACATAGGCGGGATCGTCGAAACGGGCCTTCAGTTTACCCAGCGATTCCAGCATCGATTCCGCATCGCGCACACGAGAGAGCCGCCTCCCTGCATCGCGGTACCAGACATTGATCTGGCTGTACTGGTCCCCCAACCCCGGTCGGACGATGCGAATCAGCCCCCGCAGTTTCTTGAACCGTTTGCGGACCTCATGAATCGCCTCGTGCCGGTCCGACTCCGAATTCTGTAATTCCTCGATCGCTTTATGTACCTGATGTCCGGCGATCCGCCGCACGCCGTCCGCCAGTGACTCATCCTGCTGAAACAGATAACTCATCGTGAATCCTGAAACAGAAAAAATAATGCCCACAGTGAATCAGAACAAATTCAAATGACGACATCTGACTCAGTCTACCATACCAGAAGCATCCCGGGTTGTTAAACAGTCCGGCACTTCAAATCTCTCAGTCTGTCTCACTGACGGGCTCTGACGGCACGGTTTCTACCCAATGCATGACCACCACGATCAGCACTCCGGAGATCATGAATCCGCTGATCACCGGAATTACGGTGCCGTTATAACTGTGACCAATCAGAATCCCGCAGGGGACTGAGATCAAAGTCGACAGCGCCCCCATCACCGCCGCCCCGATACCGGCAATATGTCCCAGCGGCTCCATCGCCATCGCATTCAGATTCCCATACATGATTCCAAAGCAGAACAGAATAATCATCATGTACCCCATCATCGTCCACAGGGGAGGCTGACCGCCGGTACTCAGCACGTACAGAAAGAACAACAGCGAGATGACCGTCGAAAACCGTTTAGACCACCGCGACAGGTTCTGCATGCCAAACCGCATCACCAGGCGTCCGTTCACAAACGAGGCACTGCCGATACAGAGTGCCAGAATCGCGAAGTACAACGGAAACATCGTTCCCAGCTGGTACTGCTTCTGGAAGATCTGCTGCGCCGAGCTCAAATAACCCAGGAAGGCACTGGAGATCAGCCCCAGTGAAATCGTGTATCCCAGCGAAACCCGGTGCGAACAGACTTCGATCACAGCCGCCTTGATGCGCGCCAGAGAGAAAGGAATCCGGCGTTCCACGCTGAGCGTCTCGGGCAGGCGGAGCGCAAACCAGGCAAGCGTCAGCAGTCCGCAGCCCAGCAGAGTAGCAAAAATGGCCCGCCAGTGGGCGATCAGCAGAATCCCCTGCCCCAGTGTCGGTGCAATGGCGGGCACGAAGATGAAAATCGTCATCACAAACGACATCACGCGGGCCATGGCGGGACCTTCGTACTGATCGCGGACAATTGCCACGATCACGCAGCGGGGCGCTGCCAGTCCCAGCCCCTGGAGAAACCGGCCGCCGAGCATCACATTCAGATCCGTGGCTAACAGCGAGAGCAGGCTGCCCACCAGAAACAGGGTAAACCCCAGGTAGACGGCTGGTTTGCGACCGGTGGTGTCAGACAATGGCCCATAGACGCCCTGCCCGAACGCGAGTCCCAGAAACAGGAAGGAAACGATTAACTGGCTGTCGTTTGCCGCTCTGGCCCCCAGATCCTGACCAATTTCCGTCAAAGCGGGCAGCATCGCATCGATCGACAAAGCCACCAGCGACTGCATCAAAGCCATCATCGCCACAAATTCCGCAAACGGAATCGCGGCTGGTTCTCGTTTCTCACTCAAGGAACGCAATTTTCTATTAGAGAGTCATCCATGTATCAACTGTCATCCGGCGCCCGTTGGTGAATCATAGCGTCCCGGCTCCCGGGTGCAAACCGAGGGCTCTCCAGATGTTCCTCTTGCTGAAAAGTCCGCGAAATTCTATCTTTCGCGTTGTATGAGTTTATTTCCGTATTTCCTCTGAGAGATAAAGACAATGCAAAGTGCAGAAGGTTGGCGTTCCATTTTAGAGAACTGGCCCGCAGCGATTCCCAAACAGGGCATCATCCTGACGAACTACCAGGAATCGATTCCCTTTCAGAATTTCCTGCTCTCCCCGAATGTCGTGCTGCTGGAGCGAGATAAGCCGGACTCCCTGGGCGCCCGTAAAGTCATGCTGTCCTACGAAGCGATCAGTGCGATCAAACTGACCGACACCATGGAACTGGCCCGCTACCAGGTCATGGGCTTCCAACCGGTCCAGTAACAGGAACTCTGCCTGCCCCGATCAGGTGACTGCCATCCAGCGGGAAAGCAGGATCGTGGGCAGCAGCAGTGCGGCGGTGATGATCGCGTAAGTGGGGTTGGTGGTCCAGACAAAGACCATGATCGCGTTGAGCATCACATACGAGATAAGCATCGTCTTGACGGCGATCTGCACGTTCTGGGGCGCCGGGTTCAGAATCGCCTGCACCAGGCGACGGTTAATGGTCAGAATCACTACGCCGGCGGCCGCCAGGACCATCGTTAGATTGATTTCACGCGGCCAGGGATACGTTGCCAACATCCAGACCAGCCCTCCCAGACCGGCGTTGATCACCAGCAGTCCCCCGATCAGATGGCCGCGGTGGCTCTGTTTCGCTTCCATCCGGGCAAACCAGGTGAGCCCCATGATGAACAGCCCCATGGCTGCTGCGATCCGCAACTGCGGTTTGACCCAGAGATTGATCTCCCGCGCCACGGCGCTGGCTCCCAGCATCAGGTTCAGGAAGCGACAGATCCCCATCATCACCGGACCGAGGAACGTCTTTTTCAAAATGACGTCGTAACCCAGAATCGCCCCTACCAGCAGACACGCCACAATCAGGCTCTGTCTACCGACCGTCTGGGCTGCTCCTACGCCGGCCAGCATCAGCATCCCGCCGAGTACTGCGGCACTCTGCGTGGAAATCCGCCCGGAGGGAATCGGCCGCGAAGGACGCTCCTGGGCGTCGACTTTGCGATCGAAGACATCATTGAACACCATGCCCGAGAGATACAGGCCGGCTGAAGCGACCAGCAACAGCCCGAAAGCCAGCGGCGGCTCAAACGAATTATGCGTCAGCAGAAACCCCAGAATGATGTCCGACATCGCTGTGAAAACGGTGGGGAATCGCATCAATTGTAAATACGCAAGACACTTTTTCATGCTGACGTTGTTTTCTATTCCTCGGAAACGGCGTCGGCCCAGGCTTCCAGCTGCTGGTACTGTCGTTCAAATTCCGGAGTGGTGGCCTGCATCGGACTCTTGAAAAACGAGCTCAGGTACGACATCACTCCGCTGCGGTTCCCACGGCGCCACTCACGTTCGGTAAAGCGGACCATGTCCAGCATCAGCGGAGCGGCCAGAATCGAGTCGGTCCCCTGCCAGGTGAACTGCAGGGCCATCTTGGTGTCCAGGAAACCCTGGAAGTGGATGTGATCCCAGGCAGTCTTCCAGTCACCCATCGATTCGATGTATTCGATGGAGACCAGTGTCTGGGGTTTGTAGCCCAGAATTTCCGTCAGCAGATGATCTTTCGAATGCACCTTGTTGGATTTATTGACGGGATCGTCCAGTACCTTACCGTCGAGGTTCCCGAAAATATTATGTCCGACCCAGCTCATGACATTCAGATTACGGTGGGCAAACATGGGGGCCAGCACACTTTTCATCAGGGTTTCGCCAGTCTTCCCGTCCCGCCCGCCGTGCAGCACCTGCTTCTCTTCTGCCAGTTCGATCAGTGCCGGCAGATCGGTGCCTGCGGAAGGAGTGAAGTTAAGATGCGAACAGCCGGCCTCCATCGCTGCAATCGCATACAGCGAACTCGCGGGAACCGGAGACGTCACCCCGCTCTCGAGTGCCTCTTTCAGTTCGGCCAGGCTCAATGACTTCGCGGCTTCATCGACGGGCGGTTCCGTAGAAGCCAGGTTGACGACCACCACGTGAGCCAGATCATGCTTTTCCTGAAATGCTTTGATGTCTGCTGTCAGGCGGGTCAGCGTTTCCTGCAGGGTCTCGGTATCGAACTTGCGGACGGCATCACCTGCCAGGGAGCGAATCGTATCGCCGACGTGAATCAGCGTGCCCGGCTTCACGTTCTCATCGTAGGCTTTGAGATCTTCTTCGACTGCCTTCAACAGTGCCGGGTGAAACACGCCGGAATTTTCGCTGAAATATTGCGCGGCATCGACAAACGAAGTATCGCGGATTTCGTGGCCGCCGATCACGAACTGATCCCAGCCGAGCAGGTTCAGTTTTTCAAAATAAGGATTCTCTGAAACGAGGCCACTGGTGCCCGTCAGCCCTTTCGTCAGTGCCGATAATCCGACAGCGGCTGTCGTAGACACTCCGCCCCATGCCCCGATGATCCAAATCCCGATACGTTGTTGCGTCATTTTGTTGCCTGAAATCTGATAAAAGTTGAATTAGGTGGTAATCGCTGATGATAGTAAGCCGGGTGGGAGCAGGCAAATTGAAACCCGCTCGACTCATCGCCGGACAGATTTCCTGACTGCTGATGCTGGATCACCAATCCTGAGGGAAGTTGATGACAAATATTTGCCTGATAATATATTTAAATTTGCTTAATATTATAGATGGCTGGCGCCAGTTCACAATCCAGGAAATGCGAAGCGAACCAACATTTTTATCCGATCTGTATCTGATTCAGCTGGTTTGGAGAGTCTGATCGATCCAGTCCATCAGAGCCTGTTTGAACTCGTCAATGGTGGACAGGACTGCCGCTTTGGTTTCAGTCAACTGACCGGCGTCAGCGACCTCTGCCTGGGCAAAGTAATAGAATTTAATTTTCGGTTCGGTACCGGACGGACGGACACCCAGTTGGACTGTCAGAGGCGAGTCTTCCGACCGCGCTTCAAACATCAGAACATTTCCTTTGGGTTTAGAAAAGGTCTCGGCCGTGGTATTTTCGGGTAATGAGCGAATTTCGAGATCCTGGTAATCCTGCACTGAGGTGAACGTCAGCTGGCCCATTTTCTGTGGAGGAGTGCCACGAAAGGCTTTCATCAGCTGCTTGATCTGCACATTCCCCTGTGAACCTTTACAGGTCTTGGAGACCTGGCCTTCCAGATGATAGCCATGTTCGACATAGAGTTCGTCCAGGCGATTGAGCAACGTTTTCCCCTCGGTTTTCAGCTCCGCAGCCAGTTCGCACGCCCAGAGTGCAGCCACCGCTGCGTCTTTGTCCCGGCAGTATTTCCCCGCCAGATATCCGAGTGATTCTTCCGTTCCAAATACAAATTTATCCGGCCCTTCGGCATCCATCGTCTCGGCGATGTATTTGAAGCCGACCAGCAGATTATTGATGATCCGCACGTTGGCTTTCCGCGTGATCGCAGCAATCAGCGGCGTGGTCACGATGGTCTCTACGACAAAATGCTCAGGCGTCAGGCTGCTGTTCTCGATCCGTTTTTTCAAAACGTAATCGGCCAGCAGAGCTCCGATCTGGTTTCCGGTCAGATGCACAAATTCGCCTGCATCATTTTTGACACATACGCCCATGCGGTCGGCGTCGGGATCACTGGCCAGGATGATTTCCGCCCCGGTCTGCAGCGCCTGTTCGATCGCCGGCTGATAGACTTCGTCCCGCTCCGGGTTCGGCAGCTGATCGGGAACATTCGGAAAGTTACCGTTCTGTTCACATTGAGGTGTGAATCGTTCCACACCCCGGAATTCCACATGCTGCAGGACCTGAAACACGGAGGTTTCTCCCACACCGTGCAGCGGGGTAAACAGTCCCTTCAGTTCCCGATGACTGGAGTGACTTTGTTCGGCTACTGACTTGCGATATTCGCCGGCCACCTCTTCATCGATCAGCTGGATCTTTCCCTCTTGAACTGCGGTATCAAAATCAACCAGCGGAATGTCAGTCGCCTGGTAGACTTCGTCGATAATTCCCTGATCGTGGGGAGGCAGGACCTGACCGCCGGTGGACCAGTAGGCCTTGAAACCATTGTCCGACGGGGGATTGTGTGAAGCGGTGATCATTGCTCCGACGTCACAGCCCAGGTGCCGCACGGCAAATGAAAGTTCCGGCGTCGAACGGGCCGTCTCGAAAAAATAAACGGTCAGTCCGTGTCCGGCGAGCACGCTGGCTGCGATCCGGGCAAACTCGGGAGAGTTGATTCGTGAATCGTGGGCAATCGCCGCCTTACCGGTTTCCTGCCCTGAGAATTTTTTATAATAGGCTGCCAGCCCATGCGCCGACTCGGCAATCGTGCGTTCGTTGATCGTGGCTGATCCCAGCTCACTCATCAGTCCCCGGCGTCCGCCGGTTCCAAACGGGATGACTTCCCAGAAGTAGGTATCCAGCTTGTCGAACGCTTTGTCTTCGATCAACTGAAACAGTGCCGGTTGATAGCTGGCGTACTGAGGTTCAGTAACCCAGCGTTTCATATTTTCAAATGCGGATTCGGAAAGTTGTTTCTCCGTGACAGCGTTCCGGGCCAGGTCGAGTGCCTGCTCGGAATTGATAGCGGGGGACGGCTGGTTCATCCTGTTCTCGTTTTCGTTATTGAGACCGCGGAAACTGGTTTCTATGTGTGTAAATTCTTATATATCAGTCGCTTCTGCTTCAGAACCGAACCGGCTCCCTGACCGTACAACACGATGTGGGATCGTGAGAGTGGGTTCTGATTACGAGTTAGATTGTAGAGGGAAAAACGCTGTGAGCCAACCCTCACGCCCCTTCCGATTCTCCGGTACCTCCCATGACCTCCAGCAGAATTGACTCCCCCCGATTGGAAAACGCTACTTTGTAATGATACAGAATCGAATTCAATTATTCCGATCGGAACGAATGTAGGAATCAGAGGGGAACCTGCTCCTGGCTCATCCACTGAATTTTTGCCCATAGCAGCAGAATTCTTTTCGTTAAGACTTTGCCAGATTTTGGTTTCCCATCGATCAAGTCCTTGATTCCCCATCACCACAGTGGCAGAATAGGTGAGTTAAACGTTATACAGATTTACTGGATATACCAATCTTGATTTCAGAATCAGCAGACAACGGGAGCCCGACTCTCCGTTTCAATACCTGATTCCTGCGATTCCGCTCCAATGTCCTGATCCATGATGAACCCGCTTGATAATCGAAATTAAGGTAGCATTATGAAGTTTGTTGAAGGTCACACTGTTGGCATCGATTTGGGAACGACCTATTCGGCCATCGCCCAGCTTGACAATGATGGAAATCCCATCTCCCTGAAAAACACGGATGGCCGATCGATCACACCTTCCGTGGTCCTGCTGGGAGAAGAGGGACGCGTCGTCGTCGGTCCCTCCTTCGAACGGACGGCCATCGAAGATGACCCCTCCCGCATCATCGAAGCAGTCAAACGTCACATGGGCGACGACCACTTCTACGTCGTCTATCAGGAAAAGAAGCTGACCGCGGAATTCCTCTCGGCGTTGATCCTGAAGAAAATGAAACAGGATGCGGAAAAAGACATTGGCCCCATCGGCAACGCCGTGATTACCGTGCCCTACTACTTCAACGATGTTCGCCGTAAAGCCACACAGGACGCAGGCCGGATTGCCGGGCTGAATGTGATCGACATCATCAACGAACCGACGGCAGCCACGCTGGCTTATGCCTGGAAGCGAAATGAGCTGGGTAATCCCGACGCCATGCCTGACGGCGAACGCACCATTCTGGTTTATGACCTCGGGGGTGGTACGTTCGACGTCACGATCGTTCGCTATTCGCCCACGCAGTTCCGCGTACTGGCGACCGACGGTGACGTGATGCTCGGTGGTCTGGACTGGAGTCAGCGGATCGTGGACCACGTGGCAGAACAGTTCAAGAAAAAGTTCGGCAGCGATCCTCGCGAAGATCCCGTCACCATGCGAACCTGCGTGCAGGAGTGTGAAGACGCCAAGCGGGAATTGAGCCAGAAAGCCCAGGCCCCGGTTTCCATTTACCACAAAGGCAACACGCTGACGGTCGCCCTGACACGTGGCGATTTTGAGCGTATGACCGCTGACCTCCTGCAGCGCACGCGTGACACCACCGAGTTGGTCATGCAGCAGGCGGGCGTTGAAAAGGGTGAACTGGACGACGTCGTGCTGGTCGGTGGTTCGACCTTGATGCCTGTGGTCGAAGAGATGCTGAAGACGGTCTGCGGTCGTGAGCCTTCCCGCAGCATGAACCCGGAAGAGGCCGTTGCCCAGGGTGCCGCGATCCACGCTGCGATCCTGGAAGCCCGGGCTACTGGTGGTGACAGCCGCATGGCACAGGCGGTTAACAAGCGTCTGCGCAACGTTAGTACGGCTGATGTGAACTCGCACTCTCTGGGTGTGAAGATCACCGACCCCAACGACCGCACGCGGAAAATCAACCATATCATGATCAAACGCAATACAGAGATTCCTGCCAGTGTCAGTCAGAAATTCGTCACCACGTCTGACAACCAGCAGCGGATTCACGTCATCATCCTGGAAGGGGAAGCCGGTGATCCGGATGCCTGCACCACCATCGGTGATTTCCGCATTCTGAACCTGCCTGCCAATCTGCCCAAGGGATCCCCGGTTGAAGTCACCTATCGCTACGATGCCAATGGTCGAATTCACGCGTCTGCCCGCGAGCTGACCGGGAATAACGAATCGGCAACTGAAATTGTCCGCGATTCCGGTCTGGACAATGAAGGTGTTGACCGCTTCGAACTTCTGGCCAAGGACTACCTGGTCGAATAATCGCTGAGCAGCGGGTCCTCCCCGGCCCGCTGCAAACCGCTTTCATGAGCGTCGCTGATGTCTTTCAATTCGTTATTTATCAACACAGAGCAAGGAGTTCTCTCAGGTGGCAATTGACGTCTATAAGGAATGGCTGGGAATCCCGGAAGGAGAACGACCTCCACACCATTACGACTTACTGCGTCTGGTCAAGTTTGAAGATGACGAAGAAAAAATCCGGGCGCACTATAAAAAGCTGAATAATCACGTTCGAAAATACGCTGCCGGAAAATACTCCAACGAATCACAGGAACTGCTCAACGAGCTGGCCAAAGCCATGCTCTGCCTGACCGACCCGGAGCGGAAGCGCGAATACGACGAAAGCCTGGGACGCGAGTTCGACGAAGACGAGCAGACCGGCCCCCAGTCGGTCGAACAGGTACTCGTCGAACAGGGACACATCACAAAAGAGCAGGCTGCTGAGCTTAAAGAATTTGCAGATCAGCGCGGCCTGACCATGCGGGATGCCGCGGTCCAGATGCGACTGGTAAACGGGGCCATTGCCACACAGGCCATGGCCCGTTCCCAGGGAATGCCTTACATCGATCTGGCTGAAACCGAACCGGACAGCAGCATTCTCCTCGAATTGCCGGAGCACGTCGCCAAACGCAATACTATTCTACCCCTGTTCATCGATGATGACATGCTGCTTGTTGCCTGTGCAGATCAGCCCACCCACGAACTGGAAGATGACCTGCGGATGCGGTACCAGGTCCCCTCACGCTGGGTACTGGCAATGCCCCGCTCGATCAATGAAGGCATCAAAAAATACTACGCTGTCGCTGAAGAAAGCGAAGTGGAAGAAGAAGTCGCAGCAGAAGAGACCACTTCCAAAAAATCCGCCAAGGCCGCCAAGCCAGAGAAGAAAAAACCGGAAAAGAAGAAACCGGCACGGGGTGAAAGCCAGCTCTCACCTGAGCAGCTGAAAGAGAAGAAACAGCTCTCAATCATCTTCAGTGGCTGGGCTTTCATCGCCGCCATTCTGATCGACCAGTTTGTACTGAAAAACTATGTCTTTTCGCAGACCTGGCCGTGGCCGTATGTGCTCTCTACCCTCTCCGTACCTGCTATCACGTTCTACTGGATGTCGGGAATGTGGAAGAAATAACCAAGGCCACCCTGGTCCGTCAATCTTCTTCCTCTTCAGATTCACCAGGTGGCTGAGGCTTGAGTTCCGCAACCAGATGCCCGAGCCTGCGGACTTCAATTACTTCCAGTTGATACCCCTGCCAGTCACAGACATCGCCTACTTCCGGAATGCGTTCCAGTTTTTCGTGGAACATGCCGGCTACGGTCAGCAGGCCATCATCGGCAATTTCGTATTCCAGCTGCAGTTTGCGGCAGAGATAGCGAAGGGTCGTAATGCCCTCCACGTGATACACGCCCGGCTCGACCTCGCGAACTGGATCACGACGTAAAATCCGCTTGGCCCGGCTCGGTTCGGGGGACAGGATGGTATCGATGATATCATCGAACGACACAATCCCGATCGTTTCTCCGTATTCATCGACCACAGAAGCGAAGTTGCAGTCTTCAGCCTGAAAACGGAAATACACGTCCGCCAGATTCGAACACCAGGGCACATGAATCACTCGCTTTGACTTCTGGTTCAGCGAAGAGGCCGAAAAGGAAGACAGCTCGGACAGTGAGATAATTCGATCAATTTCTTCCGAGTCCTGATCCTTTTTCCGCAGAATGATGTAATCGGTATTGGGAGTAATTCGGGTCAGGTCCTCGAGTTGCAGGGGCATGTTGAACGTGAGATACGTGCCCCGCGGACGCATGGCTTCTTCGACCAGAATTTCCGAAAGGTCCAGGATGTTATGCAGGATCTGCCGCTCGTGGCGAATGACCTCTTCGCTGGAGCCGGAGGCATCGACGGCCCGTTCCAGGTCCTCGGAATGCAGGTACGACTCCTTCTGGATATGGGGCCAGAAGGTCCGCCGCATCAGCCGACTGATATTCTGCAGCAACGGAATCACCGGATCCAGAAGACGGATGGAAAACGCCAGCGGCCAGCTCACCAGAAGAGCGATCTTTCTGCGGAATACAATCGACAGGCTTTTGGGAAGCACTTCGCCAAACAGGATGATGGCCAGCAGACTGCCGACCGTAAAAAAACCGGCGGCTGCTGTCTGCCCCTGATCCGCCAGCTGTTTCGCAATTACCCCCGCGACGGCAAAGTAGGACAGGTTAATCAACAGATTCCAGAACAGGACCGCCGTTAACAGTCGGTCGGCGTCCGCAGCCAGCGCTGCCACAACCTGTTCGCTGGCCTTGCCTTTGCTGAACTGTCGCAGTTCAGCCCGTGAGAGATAGAAGATGGCAGTCTCACTGCCGGAAAAAAAACCGGAGGCACAGATCAGAGCCAGTAATGCCAGGGCTCCAGGAAACCAGATTGCAATTGTATCGATTAATGCGATCATCGTGAAACGGGGACGGCCGCGCTATCCTTTATCGTAGGTGGTCTTACCCAGGGCAACATCGAACTCAGATACTGCCGGGATATACATGGAGAGGACGGGCAGTCCATAGGCAAACAGAATCGTCACCAGCACACCCAACGTGCCTCCCAGTAAAAACGAGGTAATGGCATAAAAGGTTAAAAAGGGGAGTAACCAGGCGGAAATCGCCAGGGCCCGTGACGGGTTGCGATGCGTCAAAGCCGAATGCAGGGCCGCACTTCCCACGACAATGAACACCAGGAAGCTCTGCAGCTGCAGGGCAAACGATGAACGGGCCTGTACCAGCAGGATCATGAAGATCCCAATCCCGATAAACAGGAAGAACATCGTACCCAGGCTCCCGCCGATGGCAGAGCGGCTGTTATCGTATGTCAGCCCCATATGCAGGCCGAGCACAATCGAGAAAATCATCAGAGCCAGAAAGCCGATCAAGGCACACAGGAAACCTTCTGTAGAAAAGGCGCCCTGGGACACCAGGTAACACAGAATCAGTACCGGAACCAGGATCAGTTCCTTGCTGTTGTAGAAAATGCCGCCCAGTTTACCGAGTACGAATTCTTTCGCGGAAATGTCGGTCACCAGCAGCAACTCCAGCGTTTTACTGTCCTTTTCCGATGTAATCGAAGTCACCGCCTGCGTATTGGCCAGCACCAGGCTCAGCCAGGCGATCCCGGCAAACGCCAGTCCCTGGGGTGGAATCACCCCCAGATACAACACGCCTTCGACGGCTGCTTCTGAACTGGTCGCCGACCAGAGCAGAAAACCTGCCAGCAGAAAATAGGCCAGTTTGATCACAAATACCTTGCGACCATAGGCCTTGGTCATGATCTCACGCCAGATCACCGGGTTCGCCCAGATCGAACGTGACTTTTCCTTGACAATTACTGCCTCTTTTTCGGTCTCATTCTCAGCCTTGGGGGTCGCTTTATAAACCGACCGGGACGGATTCCAGACCCGTAGCCGGAAGACGGTAAAGACTCGAAGTGCCACACCCAGTACGGTCAGACTGATCAGAGAAGGCCAGGCACTGACCGAAATTGGTTCCAGCCCGGTATTCAATGAAAGCGGGTTCAGAATTTCATACAACGCCCGGAACGGGTCCAGCCCGGCAATCCAGGGCCTGAGGGCTGACGAGGGTCCTAAAAGACCGACCAGCAGTTCCACCACCCCCAGAAAGACGACCATCCCCAGCACGCTGATCGCCAGCGTCTGGAATGTTTTCTCGCGCCAGAATGCCACCAGCGCCGCCCAGCTACCTGTCGCAAAGACCGTGATCAGGCAGATCAGCTCCATCCAGAGAATCTGCGCGAGTTCCACTCCTCCGAGCAGATGCAAGAAGATACAGACGGGAACCGATGCGGCCAGCAGAACATAGACAATCAACAGGCTGGACTGCGTCTTTCCGCTCACCAGCTCCCGGTCTTTCAGTTCGGTCATCAGCAGCAGAATCAGCGTGCCCCGGTCTTTTTCCTGGGCAATGCTTCCCGCAGAAAACAGGAGCGTAAAGAACATCACCAGCAGCAGTTGCAGAAAGGAGATCATCTGAAAAATCAGATTTCCCAGCCGGGCAAATTCACCAATCGTCGTGGTCTGAATCTGCTGCGTCCCCAGGATAGTCTGGCCGGCGGTAAAAATCAGAATGAATACCGCTGCCACGTAACCGGAACGAATCAGGTAATGCCGAATCTGTCGGGGTGACGTCAGTGCTTCCCGAATGAAAATTGGATTGTTAAACAATGCTCTCTGGCCTCTTTATCCGATAGGTGACTGCAGTCAGTCAGAGACGCCCTTCTCCCCTCGACCGGTATACTTTAATGATATTAGATCGTTCGCTGGATGGCAAATTCGGTCAGTTCCTCGAGAATGCTCCGGGCGGGTGAAGCAGCACAAATCTTGAGTGACTCCCGGGCCTGGCGGGCAAAATCCCTGGCCCGATTAGCCGCGTATTCGATGGCATCACTGTTTTTGATGAACTGCGACAACCGCGACTTCGTCTGTGGGTCAGGCTGCGAGAGGATCTCCTGAATGGACGCCTGGTCGGCAGGACTGCTCTGGTCCAGCAGGCGAATCAGGGGCAGCGTCAGTTTTTCTTTCTGCAGATCCGATCCCAGCGATTTCCCCATCTGCTCCTCGTCTCCCAGCAGATCCAGTAAATCATCGGTAATCTGGAACGCCACTCCCAGGGATCGACCATAGTCTTCCAGCGCGGTCACCACGGACTCATCGGCCCCGGCGTACAGAGCCCCCAGTTGCGTGCTGATGGCACACAGTTCCGCGGTTTTGCCGTTAATGATCTGCAGGTACTGTTCTTCGGATAATGCCAGGTTGCCCCGTTCGTAAATCTGGGCCAGCTCCCCTTCGCAGACCAGGTTGGTCGCCCGACCGATCAGGCGACAGGCACGGGCATCGCCCAGGCTGGCACTCAGGTGGAAAGCATGTGTGAACAGAAAATCGCCTACCAGGACGCTGGTTTCATTGTTCCAGCGGGAATTGACCGTCGCCACATGTCGGCGGATCAGGGCGTCGTCCAGCACATCGTCGTGGACCAGTGTCGCCAGATGAATCATCTCAACCACGGAGGCCAGTACATAATGGCTCTCTTTGATCCCGCCCGTCGCTGCAGCGGAGAGCAACAGCAGGATCGGCCGCAGCCGCTTTCCCTGAAAACGGGTGATATGCTGTAACACGTCATGCACGTAGGGATGCTTCGAGCTGACTTCGCTCAAAAAGACCTGCTCTGCCTGCTCCAGCTCACCGCCAATTAACTCTTCGACACGTGCCAGCAGGTCATGTGTCGTAAGATGGTCCCCCATTACAGCCTCACCACAATATCGATTCGATTTCCAGTTTACGTCTGGCGGTCAGATACTCATCAAATACGGAACATATGACCCGCGCGAGCCGATCATAATCCGCAGCCATTGTAAGCATTCTCCCGGCAGATAGGAATGCAAACAGGGGCCTCTGTTGGATTTCGGGGGTGAAATCAGACTTTCCGGTCTGCTGGCAACAGGAGACCGGCCCCTCGACCGCTGAACTCGACAGAATCTGCATAAAACCCGTGAATCTCAGGTTTCAGCGCGGATAAAGTGACCGCTTTTGCCCCCTGATTTTTCCACCAGCCGGGTTGGTCCCAGTGTCATCGCTCGATCAACGGCTTTACACATATCGTAAATCGTCAAACCGGCAATGCTGACCGCGGTCAGGGCTTCCATTTCCACCCCCGTTTTGCCGTCAATATTGACTGTCGATACAATGCGGATCGTGGTCTCGTTCTGAACTTCAAAATCCAGACGCACGCTGTTAATGCTCAGAGGATGGCAGAGTGGAATGAGATCAGCCGTTTTTTTTGTTGCCATGATGCCCGCAATCCGGGCGATTTCCAGCACATCTCCTTTGGAAACCTGGCGATCCAGGATCAGCTTCTGCGTTGCCGGCTCCATCGTGACAAAGGACTCCGCCACCGCAACCCGCGCAGTGACCTCTTTGCCCCCCACATCGACCATGCGACTGGCACCCTCGTCATCAAAATGGGTCAGTTCAGACATCGCGACCTCGCTGTCTCGAAGAAAAGCGGCGGTTTCCTCAAAGGGAACTATTTTCGCAGCCGCCGGTCAGGCTGCCTCGGATGCCCCGTCCTCGCCGGAACCGGACTGTTTGAAGTGACCATCTTCACTGATGTCATCAAACCGGACGGACATGCGCTTTGAAACACCCGACTGTTCCATTGTAACGCCATACAGAACGTTTCCGACAGTCATCGACCGTTTATTATGAGTGATCATAATGAACTGGGTTGTTTCCTTGAAATCATCGATCAGCCCTGCGTAACGTTCCACGTTCGCTTCATCCAGTGCGGCATCGACCTCGTCCAGAATACAGAACGGACTCGGCCGGCTGCGGAAGATCGACATCAGCAAGGCTACCGCAGTCAGCGTTTTTTCACCACCACTGAGCAGCGTCAAACCACGCAGTTCTTTCCCAGGTGGCCGGGCCACGATTTCGATCCCGCACTCCAGCACGTCATCCGGATCTTCCAGGATGATATCGGCTTCACCGCCACCAAACAGTTTGCGGAAGATTTCCTGAAAATGACCGCGAATGACTTCAAAGGTATCGAAGAACAACCGCTTGCTCTCGTGATTGATCCGGCGGATGATCTCTTCCAGTGATGATTTGGCCTCGTTCAGGTCGTCCAACTGCGACTTCATATACTCAAAGCGGCATTCCAGCTCGTCCAGATCTTTCAGGCTGTCGGAGTTGATACTGCCCATCATTTTAATTTTCCGACGCAGACGATTCACCTGGGCTTCAATTTCGGGACGGATTTCGAGGTACAGCTCGACGTTGAAACCAGGTTCGGACGTCGCATCTTCCTCATTGACCAGTTCAATCTCGACCGGCTCTTCTGGTTCAGCTTCCAGAGCGACCTCTTCCAGCTCAGTCTGCTCGTCGATCGCCTCCGTCTCCAGATCGGTTTCTTCGACCCCGTCTGTGGCGGCGGACAGTTCCTGTTCTGCCTCTGCCAGTTCTTCCAGATGCTGTTTGAGAATCGATTCGCCAGAAGAGACGATCTCTTCCAGCGTCAGCTGATACTCTTCTTCGATCCGCTCGGCCAGCGTTTTAATTTCGTGCTCGATGTCGCGTGTCTTGAATTCCTCTTCGTGCTTCTTGTCACTCAGCTCGCGACGTTCCTTGCGCAGAGCCGCCTCTTCGGAACTCAATTGTTTCTTGTACTGTCGTTTCTCATCCCGCAAGCTGGTCAGGCTGCGGGCCTGTTCCAGAAACGTTTCCTGAATCAGCAACTGTTCATCCAGCACCGCGCGCGTATTCAGAATATGCAGATTAATCTGGGAATTCTTCTCCAGCGAAGATTCATACCGCCGGTTCGATTCTTCCTGCTGCTGCTGACGCTGTTCCGTTTCCGTCTTCAGACGGCTGAACCGCTGCTCCAGACCGGCCAGGCGTTCTTCATGAGTCGCCAGTTCCAGTTTGCGCGCGTTCTGCTGCTCTTTCAGTTCCTGAACCTCGCACTGTTTATCCAGCAGCTGTTTATCGTCCTCCTGAATCAACTGATTCAGCCGCTCCAGTTCCGCTTCCACCTGCTGCTTCTCGACCAGTACCGCTTCCGCCTCTTCTGTTAATTTCCGGGAATGGGCTTCCAGATCGTGCAGGTCGCTCAGGACTGTCGACAGTTCTTCACTCAACTGTTCGCGTTTCTGTTCCGCAGAAACCTTAGATGCTTTTTCCGTCGCCAGCGCTTCGGACGCCTGCTGCATCTGCTCCTGGCAGGCAACGCGCTCCTCGTCTACCGTTGAAAGCAGGTCGTCCAGCTTCTCCAGCGCGACTTCATTATCATTCAGCGTACGATCGATGCGAATCAGATCATTTTTCAGTTTGCGCAATTCGCTGCGACGCGTGAAGATGGCCGACTCCCCTCCGATCGCTCCGACAAAGATCGACAGATTTTCCTCGACCAGTTCGCCCTGCAGTGTCACGAACCGGCACTGTTTGCCTTCTTCGCGCGACAGACGGACTGCCGTCTCCAGGGAATCGACAATCCAGGTATCGGTCAGCAACAGCTCGGCAAGCCGGCGATTCTCGGGAGTCTCTTTTACCAGTTGATCGGCGCGATAGATCACTCCGCGTTCTCCACTGAGATCCAGATATCCTTCGGTGGAATTCGACTCTGCCGTGGGAGCGGAGAAGGTTTCCGGAACTGCAGCATCACCTGAAAGCGTAAAACCACTGACCGCTTCCGGCTGTTCGACCTGCGCGGTGGGATGCGTAATAAACCCGACGCGACCGGAAATCGAATATTTGCCTTCCTTCAGGAACTGGTACAGTGGTTCAAATTCGCTGATCACCAGCAGTTGAGACCGGCTACCCAGGGCGACTTCGAGCAGGGCTGCCTGTTCCAGTTCGACATCCAGCAAATCTGCCACACTTCCCAGAATCGTATTCCAGGGAGGATAATTGGAAGTCTGAGCGCGGTTCAGAATGTCTTTGACCCCGATACTCAACCCTTCCTGACGACGTTCCAGATCTTCCAGTACGCTCTTGCGGGCCTGGTATGCACTGCGACGTTCCCGCAGTTCGGAAAGCTGTTGAGTTCTCTGATCCTGCTGACTCAACAGGTCCTGCTGTTTTTCATCGACAGCAGAGAGAGACTGGGCAAACTCAGCGACCTTGTCGCCTGCGGTGCGAAAGCGCTCCGTACATTCTGCCACAACCGCATCTGCTTCTTCGACCCGGGCCTCCAGCTGCAGACGTTTTTCGTTGGCCTTGGCCATCGAATTGCTGACCGTTTCCTGCTGGGTCTGCATTGAAAACACGCGGTTGTCCAGTGCCAGTGACTGCTTATTGAGATCGTGCACCTGCTGCCGCTTCTGCTGGATCTCTTCGCTGATCGCATCGAGTTCCGCAGTGACCGTGGTGATCCGCTCCTGGGCTTCCTGCAGTTTTTCCCGCTGCAGTTCAAAGCCGGCCTCGGAGCTTTCTTTTTCTTTCGTGACCGCTTCCAGATCGCGCTGGATTTCCGTTGTCCGCTTGGCCATCAGAATCCGCTGCTTGCGAAGCCTGAGGATCTCGGATTCAAATTCAGATTTTCGCTCCAGCTGATGTTCGATCGCGGTCTGATTCCCGGCGATGCCTTCACGGTGGGATGCCAGCTGTTTTTCTACACTTCGCAGCTGGTCGTCGAACTCAGCCACCTCTGAGTCGATGGCACCGAGCTTTTCCTCGTATTCCTGGTACGCAATATTCAGCTCATCGATCCGCTTCTGGTACTGACCGATCTGCCCCTGCAATGTCGACAGCTGCGCAGTCAGATGTCGCCAGTCATCCGCGGCCATCCCCATCCAGAGTTTGCGCAGCTCGGTGGAGGCTTCCCGGTATTTCGCAGCCTTGGACGCCTGGCTGCGGGTCGAATTCAGCTGAGCTTCAACTTCATCCACGATGTCGGTCAGGCGCAGAATGTTCTGCCCGACCCGTTCCAGTTTACGCTCGGCATCCACCTTCCGGGACTTATAGCGGCTGATCCCTGCTGCTTCTTCGAAGACGACGCGGCGGGTCGCGGCATTGGCCTGCAGAATCTGATCGACGCGGCCCTGTTCGATAATACTGTAAGCCGAGGTGGCTGCTCCGGTCCCCATGAACAGGTCGCGGATGTCTTTCAGCCGCACCGGGTTCCGGTTGAGCAGATATTCCGAATCGCCGTTCTTCCAAAGTCGGCGACCAATGTGGACTTCCTCGGCGTCGATGTCCAGAAATCGATCTTTATTTTTGAACGTCAACGTGGCTTCGGCATAGGCATTCGCCTTACGACCTTTCGATCCGTTGAAGATCACATCGGTCATATCCTTACCGCGGAGACTCTTGGGGCTCTGGTCCCCCAGCACCCACTTGATACCGTCCACGACGTTACTCTTACCACTTCCGTTGGGCCCGACAACGCAAGTAATGCCTTCCGAAAATTCAAAGATGGTCCGATCGGCAAAACTCTTAAAGCCGAACAGTTCCAATGATTTCAGCATCACTTAACCTTAAACGGAAAAACAAACAACGGGTCTCTAAATGGGGAGGGAGTCAATATTTCCCTGCCGGATTATTTCAGGAAGTAACGGAACCAGCTCTGGAAGGTACTCTGTTTCACGAACTTTTCATCCTCGTCCGTGCTTTTAGGCTTCCGGGAATCAGACAGACTGGCTTTGCCTTTGTTGACCGAGTCATCGTCCTCTTCAGCCGCTTCCCGCATTTCCTGTTCGTATTTTGATTTTTTGGAATGCTTCGTCTGAGGGCCCCCGTCGTGGAAAATATTGGGAACCATGTTCTCATTTCCAATCCGAGACCCTTTACGCCGTTTCGGTTTGGCAGATTTCAAATCACCCGATTTCAGCGCCAGCAGGGAATCTTCGGGAACCGGTCTGAAATACATGCGCCCCCCTTCTGGCAATGCGTCTATTTCCACCTGGGCGTCAATATTCCCCTGACGGTGTGCCTGAAGAATCATGGCGGCAATATCAGGATAGCTGGCCCCCATCTCCACCGCGGTACGAATCACGACGGCAATATTCCGGGTGACTTTCTTTCGCTGATCTGGTTCACCCACTTTGTATTTACTGACGATAATATCATCGCTGCCAGCGGCCCCGGTCACCAGCACATCACCGGCCCGGACCGCCATCGGAACGCGGAATTCCTGTTTAGAACCAAACAGTACCACTTCCGGATGTTTGCGGTGCGTGATATGAATCATTGGTCCGCCGTTACGGCCATTACCACCATCTTTCTGATCCGGATCGTGGCTGGTTCCCTGTTCCAGTTCGGTCTGCAGTACGTGCAGCAGGAACTGACCATTCATGTCTTCACCTCGAATGAAGGGATCGTTTCTATCCAGGGTCCAGAGTGCCCGAAATGCTCCATAGCGTGTCTCGGCACTGGTCATACACATCAGGTCGCGGAGGTAGAGATGCGCTTCCGGTTCGTCAATCGCAGACATCGCTGCCAGCGAGTAAACGCGGAAGGCAGGTTCTTCGCGGGCCGCATCGGCCAGGTGTTTCAGCCCCGATCCGTCGCCCAGGTAGGCCAGTGCGACAGCGGCATGAAAGCGGACTTCGAGTAAGGGACTCTTGAGTGCCATCTTGAGAATCGGAATCGATTTCTTACCGATCGCTTCCAGCTGAATGGAGGCCCGTTCCGCTTTTTCCGGGATCATGATTTCTTCACTCAGCTTCTGCATACGTACGCGTTGTGCCACATCGGTTTCCCGGAAGGCAATATTCCGCACGACCTGCAGGTAACGTGAGTCGTTGTGTTTATAACGTGGTTTCAGTTTGAGGACCACTTTTTTGTCGGTCTTGGCTTCGGCCAGCGGTTCTTCGATGCCGAACTTGTCAAAGTGATGGAACCGGGCACCGATCTTGTTGGCGATACGTTGTGCGTTACGAATACTCTTAAAGTCATTACGCAGGTAGAGCGCCAGGTCCCGGTCATCCGCCTCGGAGAGGCCCCCGGCCAGAATTCGACCACGGCGCAGCATGCCGTTGGCGACCTGATCGTCATCGCCCATCGGCGGAATCAGGATCGGCCCCTTGGCCTTGGCCAGGATATGACCTTTGAGCAGACCGCGTCCCTGGATCATGGCCTGTTCAGCCAGGTAGGATTCCATCAGCCAGCCCCCTTCGAGGCTGGTCGCATCACTGTTACCGGGCAGGTAGACTTCGACGTCAAAGGTCTCCCCTTTGCGAATCAGCGGAGGGAGATAGGCTTTGACAATCACCAGTGCCGTAGACGGACTGCGTAAAATCATGTTCGGGTTTTTCACATTCCGACGACGCATCTCACGCAGCAGTGCTTCGCGGTGCACGGACGGAGGCGGATTGCCGCCGGTCCCTTTCAGGCCGGTCACCAGACCAACCCCCTGCAGGGCGATCAGGTTTTTCCCGGTAATCTGTGTGTAATCTCCCACAAAGGGCGTTTCGACTTTTGTCTCGAACTTTTCCAGCTCGGAATAATCTTCATCCTCATCCGGGCTTTGCGACCGCATGTTGACGTTCTTCAGCCAGCTTTGTGGCTTCAAATCGAGTTCCTGGCAACCGGCGAAAGGTACCGCCAGCATGATCAGCACGATGAATGGATTGACAAAGTTCTTCACAGTACGACCCCGTTTGTGAGAATGCAGTCTTTTCAGAATGTTCGTTCCCCACCTCAACCGGTCCCGGACGGACGATGATTACCAGGCAGCTGGACCGTTCGATGGAACGTGCCCCTGCATCAGTAGGATTACTGAATTGAACCTGAGGAATCAGACAGTGCCGGAATCGACAAAGTAGAAAACCTGAAGAGAAATTGAGATTTGATTTTGAGAGAGAGATTAATGTGGATCGGGAGCTTATGGCATACTGAAAAACAGGTCAAGAGGGATTTTTCATCCTCGGGTCAGGCAGAGTGAAGCGTATTTTCCATGCTCCGAAGCTACTTAAGCAGTTGCAGGAATTCAGTTTTCGATATCTTCTGGCTGTGGTCGGACGATGAACGGCGAGATGGAATCTCGAACTCCATCTTTGAGATTCTATTAAAAATATCGTATTCGCTGGGAGCTGAAGCTTCGAATAGAATTCGATCGGTAAGACGTGTTTCGCGTTCATCGAAACTCACGAGATCAGTGGGTTCAACCCGAAACGTTTTGGCGTCTTTGGAGTAGACGTCGATCTTGTCAGCGACAAGCTCCGTGGTTTTCTGATCGGAAGTGCTGAGCAGAGTGACAGGCCCCCGACGCAGGTTTTGCAGGACCAGATGTGTGCCATGCTGATCATGAAACAGAGCAGCCTGCTGTGCATACATCCGCAGTTGACCAGAGATGTTTTGAATTTCGATATCTCCCTGCAGCCTGAAGTACATCTCATCCGGATTTTTCCACGAAGCCTCAATGTTCCTGGCCATGAAACGCGTTTTTCCACACAACAGACAAGCATTACCGGAAATGACGATGCTGCGTCGACCTTTACTACGCAGCCGGACCTTCAAATCCTCTCCCTTTAAAACAAACGAACCAAACTCCAGTGTCTGATCATCGGTCACACTCACTTGATCATGCTCCGACTTCTCCTGGCGTTTAATCTCCTCTGCAGAACAGAAAGCCTGTAACCCGGCCAGGCATACCAAAATCGCGAAAAATCGAGGCAACATTCCTGAACTCCGTTTCAGATTGTTTGATACATTTCCTGAGAGAAACCAAGTACTTAAACCCAATGGCACTACGGTTTCCGGGCTGCGACCACCCAGTCCTCTGAATAGATTTTGACCACAGCAAGTTCGATCCCACTGAAGAAATCAAACGGATTTGGCTGTCCATCAGTAACCTCAAGCCGATCTGCAGGCGTTGCTGGCAGCACTTTTAACGTGACGTGATCTGTGGGATGAATCAGCAGGGCATCCAGATTTTTATACATCAGATTGATGTGATCCGCGCGAATCCGAGTTGTTTGCGTCCCCTGGGTCATCGAAAGTGTTACCTGTTCTCCCTGACGGGACAGCAGCCTGAGATAGCGCCGTCCTTTCTCCAGAATCGCTCGCTGCGCAGTCATCCGCAGCTGATCCTGTTCATTTTCGATTTCCACATGCCCCTGCATCAAGATCCACTGATCGTTCGGACTTTTATAAGAAATCTCAATCTGGTCTGCTGAATATCGAGTCTGTCCACAGAACAGCCGGGCATTTCCTTTGAGACTGACGATGCACTGATCGTCTTGAGTCATCAGGATTTTCAGTTGCTCTGCCTCGACTTCAAACGGAAGTTCTTTCAGGGATTTCGTTTTCACAGGACGCGGCGTATAGGTATTTTTCACAAAATACTTACGACCAGGAACGAAACCATCAGCCAGGCACAAATCGGTAATTCCACTCAGACACAGCAGGACAGCAACAATTCGGATGAGCATTTCTGAACTCCATTTCAGATTGATTAGTACGTAATTTGATTCTTCAGGAGACCGTCAGGCAGATGTAGCCGTTAAAAATCCTTCCGGGTTCTGGGAGCCGGACGACTGCTGGGGCTGAATAAATCGGTTTGAGGGGAAAAACTCGTCTGTGCTTTACGCGGTGCATAGTCGGGAGCCGGGCCCGGGAATGGATCGTTCCGGGGCTGTTGCAGTACGGGAAAATCGTCTTCCGGAGTCTGCTTCCGTTCTGAAATTTCCACCGGACCGCTCGATTTGATGAAGACCGTTTCCTGGTCAGTAAACTGGATTTGTATTTCCGTGGCGATCAGTTGATTTACCCTGGAGCCCTCGTACCGGTTTAACTGCGCCAGTTTGTCTTCTCGCCCTTTGAGTAAGAGGGTCTTCGCCCCAAAATCAAATTTCGCCTCCGTCGCCTTGGCGCGCAGATGGTCCCCAGGACTGACAATGCTGACATGCTCCTGCAGTTCCAGCACCAGTTGATCCAGTGCTGTATAAACGGCATGGATCGAATTTGCTCTGACTGTGATCTGGTCAATCTGGATCATGGCCTGACCGTTTAAGTTGATCTCACGCCGACCACCTCGCTGAATCTTATAGTCGATTTCTTCTGCCTTGAGGTCGATCCCCTGCAAACGGAGCGAGTGCACTTCGTGGGAGGGCCCTGGTTTTGATTCTTCCGCTGCTTTCTCTGCTGCCAGACCAGAAACAGAGAGCGCGAGGATACTCAGAGCACTCAGACAGGACGAAAAAACGTAGTTACGCATGGCTTGTCTCCACTAATTGCGTGAGAAGGTTCAGAGTCCGGGGCAGGCTCTGGCCAGTGTTCTAACAGACAGTTTTGAGAGGGTCCATGCCAATTGTGAGCGTTTTCGACTCCTGGGCCGATTGAGGAATATCTGGACTGCAGGAGTTTTCAAATGATGCGGTTTCCGACATGATATGAGTAGCAAGCTTAGTGACCACAGTTTAAGAAGTTACATCAATCCTGATTCCTGCGAGAGTCCTCCTATGAAATTACCACAAAAATATCTTGTCAAAATTACAATCCCCCTGCTCCTGGCCACTTTCTGTACTGCCGGCTTCCTGTACGCCGACGGTCCGAAGGACAACCTGCCCGACCAGGTCCGCCGCATCCCGTCACTGGGTGTCGAAGTGCCCGAGAAACAGCGGGCTCAGTTGGAAGCGGGACTGGCGAAACTCAAGTCGTCACTCGATCAACTCAAAAAGGCCAAGGATGCCCGCATTCGCTTCCTGATCCCGGATGTCGAGATCTACCACCGGGCGGTGCGCTGTGACCTGGAGTTTCAGGAGTTTTTCCACGAACGGGAAATCGGCGCTGGCCTGAAGCTGCTCGAACAGGGACAGGAACGGGCCGACCAGCTGCTCAAAGGGGAAGCCCCCTGGACGAAACAGACCGGCCTGGTTGTTCGAGGTTACATCTCGAAAATCGATCAGACCGTCCAACCCTATGGCCTGGTCATTCCGGACAGCTACACTTTCTCGGGCAAAAGCCAGTACCGCTGTGACCTCTGGTTCCACGGACGGGGCGAGCGGCTGAGCGAAGTCAACTTTATCAATCAGGCACAACGTTCCCGCGGACAGTACACGCCGACCGATACGATCGTGCTGCATCCCTACGGGCGTTACTCGAATGCCTTCAAGTTCGCCGGCGAAGTCGACGTGCTCGAAGCCCTCGAATCCACGAAAGAGAATTACCGCATTGATGACGACCGCATCGCCGTCCGCGGTTTCTCAATGGGGGGAGCCGCCTGCTGGCAGTTTGCCGTCCATTACGCGGACCGCTGGTTCGCTGCCAACCCGGGAGCCGGCTTCTCAGAAACGCCGCTCTTTCTGGATGTGTTCCAGAATGAAGAACTGAAACCAACCTGGTACGAGAAAAAACTCTGGCAGCTCTACGACTGCCCCGGTTATGCCCTCAACCTGTTTCAGTGCCCGACCGTCGCCTACAGCGGCGAAATTGACAAACAGAAACAGGCAGCCGACGTGATGGAAGGTGCCCTCGCCAAGGTGGGTATCGACATGGTTCACATCATCGGCCCGGATACGGCTCACCGGATTCACCCCGATTCCAAAGTGATCATCGAACAGAAAATGGACTCCCTGGCCCGCGTGGGTCGAGAGCGGGTGCCACGCACCATTCACCTGGTGACCTATACCCTCAAATACAATCGGATGGACTGGGTCACAATGGATGCCATGGGAGAAGAATGGACCCAGGGCCGCATTGACGCCCGCCTGCCGGGTGGTAATCGTGTCGAAGTCAAAACCCGGAATGTAACGGCTTTCACGCTGAAGATGGCTCCCGGGGAAGCACCGCTGGATATGACGCATCCTGTCACCGTGAAAGTCGACGGTACAGAACTGAAAGCCTCCCGCCCGTTGTCGGATCGTTCGTGGCAGGTCTCGTTTCATATTACTGACGCCGGCTGGCAGGTCGGTCCTGCACAATACCCAGAGGGGCAACTGGTCAAAAAGCATAATCTGCAGGGACCGATCGACGATGCCTTTATGGATTCGTTCATCTTCGTCTCCCCGTCCGGCAAGTGTGCTTCTCCTACTGTGGAGAAATGGGTGCAGTCGGAAATGAAACATGCGATCGTGCACTGGCGACAGCAGTTCCGCGGCGATGCCCGCGTGATGAAAGATTCACAGATCACCGACAAGGAAATTGCTGCGAGCAACCTGGTGCTGTGGGGCGATCCCCAAAGCAACGCGATCCTGAAGAAAATCGCCGACAAACTGCCGATTGAGTGGAAGCAGGACGCCATCGTGGTGGGCGACAAACAGTACGCTGCCGACCATCATGCTCCTGTGCTGATCTTCCCCAATCCGTTGAATCCCGAGAAATACGTAGTGCTCAACAGCGGGTTTACCTATCGCGAATATGCGTATCTGAACAACGCCCGCCAGGTCCCGATGCTGCCCGACTGGGCAATCATCGATCTGCGGACGCCCGCCGGCAGCCAGTATCCCGGCAAAGTGGTCGATGCCAGTTTCTTCGACGAATTCTGGCGTTTAAAATAGTCCTCACGGATCCCCGGGCAACGCGCCCGGGGATCTTTCAAGTTCGACTCTATCTGGATGGTGAATTCTCTCATGAAATCCCTCACGAAACTGCTGACAGTCGTTTTAATACTGGTACTGACCCGATCGGCTTCTGCCGAGGTGGCGTATCTGAATCCCTCTGCCGAAACAGGTATCTCCCAGTGTGCTGTCGTGAAAAACAGAGTGCTGGCTCATACCTCCCAGATCCTCCCCCTGAATTTCAAGGGGGGGAAAGTGGTGCCGGGTAACGCCGGCGATCAGACCGGGCTGGTACTTGAAAACCTGGATTACCTGCTGGGGAAAGTGAATGCAACTCTCTACAAGATTGTAAAACTGAATGTCTACGTGGCCCGTGAAGAGCTCGTTCCAGAAGTGAAACAGCGGTTGATCAAAGAGCTGAAATTCAAGGTCCAGCCAGCCTGCACGTTCGTTGTCAGCCAACTCCCGGATCCCCAGGCGCTGGTCGCCATGGATGTGGTCGCCGCACTCGACTCAGACAAAAAGATATCCAAAACCGAGATTTATAATGACAACGTCTCCGGTTTTCGCGTCGCCCTGCTGCCGGCTGGCCGGACTGCCTATATCTCGGGCCAGGCTGTCAAAGCAGACACGCTGGAAGAGGCCACGAAAAAAACCATGGAGGAACTGCACCAGACACTGAAATATCTGGGCGGATCGCCGGAAAACATCGTTCACCTCAAAGCTTTTCTGACGCCGATGAAACAGGGCAACAGTGCAATGGATGTGATCGACGGCTTCTTTCCGGAAAAACGCCGTGTCCCTGTTACGCTGGTGGAATGGTTCTCCACACTGCCCATCGAGATCGAGATGATCGTCGCCCTGCCCGAGCCGGCGGCCGACTCGCGTCCCGCAGAAACCGTGGTCTATAAAACGCCGACCGGCATGAAAGCCTCACCCGTTTTCAGCCGGGTGGCAATTGCCGAGGTCAGCGACCGGATATATGTTTCGGGGCTCACTTCCAAAGAGCCGGGTAATTACAGCACGCGGATCCACAGCGCCTTCGATCAGCTGAAAGCAATTGTGACCGAAGCGGGCAGCGACATGCAGCACCTGGCGAAAGCCACCTATTACGTCTCTGAGAATGAAATCAGCGGCGACTTCGGTAAGATCCGCCAGGAATACTACAATCCGAAGCGGCCCCCCGCGGCTTCCAAAGCGACTGTTAAAAGCGTAGGGATTCCCAACCGGATTCTGCTGATGGACATGATCGCGGTCCCGGTGAAGTAAGCGGACACAAACCATTCCCAAAATAAAAAACGCCCTGTAATCACAGGGCGTTTTTTTGTTATTGAACTGTTCCCGTAAAACGGTCCGCTTAAGCGATAATGTCGTGGACGATGCGACAGGGCTGACCATCGATCAGCGTCTGTTCCGCACCATTGCGGGTGAAGGTCAACCGCTCGGCATCGAGACCGAACAGATGCAGCAGGGTAGCGTGGTAGTCACTGTGGCTGACTTTGTCTTTGATCGCATGATGACCGAAGTCGTCGGTCTCGCCATAGGTCATGCCGCTCTTCAAACCGCCGCCGGCCAGCCACATGGTGAAACCGTAGGTGTTATGATCGCGGCCCTGCTTGGCCATGCCTGCATCATTCTGAATCACGGGCAGGCGGCCCATTTCACCACCCCAGTGAACCAGGGTCTCATCGAGCAGGCCGCGCTGCTTGAGGTCTTTGACCAGACCTGCGGAGGGCACATCCACCCGCTTACAGGTTCGCGGCAGAGAAGTCCGCATGCTGGTATGGTGATCCCAGTGCTGGTTACCAGTCATAATCTGTACGAAGCGGACGCCCCGTTCGATCAGACGGCGGGAAATCAGACAGCGTTTACCGAACTCGGCAGATTCCGGTACGTCAATCCCGTACATCTTCTGAGTCGCCAGAGTTTCCTGGCTCAGGTCGAGGGCCTCGGTGGCTGCAGTCTGCATCTTGGCTGCCAGTTCATAGCTGGCGATGCGGGCCGAAAGATCGTCTTCACCCGGATGCTGGCTCAGGTGCCGCTGATTCAGCTGGCCGAGGAAGTCGAGGTATTTTTCCTGGGCTTTTCCACTCAGGTGTGGCGGCGCATTCAGGTTCAGAATGCGGGGTTCTTTAGGTCGGATGACAGTTCCCTGATAGAGCGAAGGCAACCAGCCGTTGGTCCAGTTATCGACGCCCAGCACAGGTGCTCCGCCCGGATCGACCATCGCGATGTAGGCTGGCAGGTTTTCGGATTCCGATCCCAGCCCGTAAGTCAACCAGCTCCCGATCGTCGGGCGACCAGGGAGAATGCGACCGCTGTGCATGGCGTAGATGGATTGACCATGATTGTTCACGCCGGTATGCATCGATCGCATCAGCACGATGTCGTCGACGACTTCACTTAAGCCAGGAACCAGTTCGGACAACTCAGTGCCGCATTCACCGTGCTTTTTGAATTTCCAGGGGCTGCCCAGCACTTTGGAACTGGCCTGGGCGGCGTTGTCGTATTTGATGTCACCGGGGAATTTCTTGCCGTCATATTTCTGCAACATCGGCTTGGGGTCGAACATGTCCAGGTGACTGGGTCCGCCCTGCATGAACAGGGAGATCATCGCCTTAGCTTTGGGTGGGTGATGCGTGGGCTTGGCCGTTAAGTCAAACTGCGTCTTGACCAGTTCGGGACGCACAACCGGATTCTTCGCCTGGGCCTGTTCGTGATTGAGCAACCAGGACAGGGCGACCGAACCGATGCCCATCGAACTGGAGGCCAGAAAGTGACGGCGGGAATGCGGGGCTGACAGGGAGGGTTGATTATGCATGTTGCGATACCATTCGAGTATCTGAAGTTTCAAAACGTAGATGACTGACGAGTCGCGTGGCTGAAAAGCAGCCTCAGGCCTCAGTCGACATACAGGAATCCGTTACTGCTGAGCAGTGCCTGGCAGAATGTTGCCAGTGCCAGTTGTTCCGGAGTTTTTCCTGCACTGTTTTTCTGATCTTTAAATTGAGGAATCTGTGAATCGATAAATTCAATCGACTGTTTAATTTCCTGTTCGGTCGGTTCCTTCCCGTAGGCCAGCATCCAGGCCAGCTTGACCTGTTCGGCTTTGTTGCCAGCCCGTTCTTTCTGCAGCCGCTCTGCAAAATATTCCGCATGCTCGACCATGAAGCCGCTGTTCATCATCAGCAGCGACTGGGGTGCCACGGTGGAAGAAGACCGCTTTTCACAGTTCGGTTCCATTTTGGGTGCATCGAACATATCCAGCACTGCCAGCGGTTTACTGCGGCTGACCGCAACATAAACACTGCGGCGGAACTGGCGGTCGTCCATCTTGATGTCCTTGCCCTGGCGACCGGCGGAATCGACATTGGCGATGCCGACCACGATCTGGCCGACTTCGTCTTCTTTAACGGGGACCGGCTCACCATACAGATCATTCTTCAATTTGCCGGTGACAGCGATGATCGAATCGCGAATTGTTTCTGCTTCGAGACGACGGACGGGCATGTGGCCGTACAGGAGGTTGTCGGGATCGACGACATCGTATTCATCGGACCGCTGGGAACTCTGCATATAAGCGTTCGAAGTCATCAGCATTTTGTGCAGACGTTTGATTTTCCAGCCATTGGCTACGAAATCGTGTGCGAGCCAGTCCAGCAGTTCGCGGTGCGTGGGAGGAATTCCCAGTTTGCCGAAGTCAGTTGGCGACGCCACGATGCCTTTCCCGAAGTGATGCAGCCAGAGTCGGTTCACGAAAACGCGGGCCGTCAGCGGATGCTCGCCATTGGTGATGTATTTCGCGTAAGCCAGGCGGCGTCCGGTGGTGGGAATGTCTTTGTTCTGAACTGGAATGTCGACCTGCTGCTTGAGATTTGATTTGACGACCGACAGACCTGCGGGCTGCAGCTCGTGTTTGGGCTGTTCGAAGTCACCGCGGTTAAAGAAGAAGGTCTTGGGCACTTTTCCGGGAACTTCGGTGAGCACACGAATGAATTCTTCTTTCGGCTTTTTGTCACGGATCTTGGCAGCTTTATCGCTGTACTCCTTGAGGATGGCCGTCGTCTTCAAATCGTTGAAACGTTTGGCTTCGTCTTTGAAGTGTTGAACCTGAGCGGCTCCTTCGGGATCGAAATCCTTCAGGTTTGTCGTGGAAACTAAAAGGCCCGGGAATTCTTCAATGACCTTCTTCTGTTCTTCGGTCCGCTTTTTGGCATCAGCCTTCTGAGCGGCCAATGCGAGTGCTTTGCGATCTTCGGGAATTTTAGCCAGGGTCTCTTTTTCGACTTTCGCGACCAGATCGCGGGCCAGTTCCTTGGACTTCTGAGTGGCTTTGCTGGACAGTTCGTATAAAGTCCGATCGTAGAGATAGAGCGAGCCGGCAGAGAGTCGATTGATGCGGGGATAATTCTTCAGCAGGGCGACCTGCTCTTTGGTCCGTTTGTTACCAGGAGTTTTATAAGCTGTGCGGGCAGCCTCCTGCTTGTCTTCCGGAACATCCAACAGTTCCCGCTCCAGTGTGCGGTCGATGAATTTGTTGACCAGTTCGGTGCGCTCGGCGAGTACCTTCTGGGCTTCTTTTTCCAGTTCGTTAGCCTGCTTGCGGTCCTCATCAGACATGATCGAAATCCGACGCCCCGCGGGGGTCCGCCAGTTCTTCCAATCCAGGGCCGGCTCAAAAATGGCGCGGAAGCGATAGTAATCGTTCTGCGGAATCGGATCGTACTTGTGATCGTGGCACTGGGCACAGGCAACGGTCATCCCGAGAATCGAAGAAGAAACGATATCCACGGTATCGGTCACGACCTGGTTTTTCGCGACTTCTTTTTCGGCAGGGTTGCTGCCGGTGCCGTCGGGAGCCATCCGCAGAAAACCGGTAGCCACCAGCTTCTGCATGTCTTCCGGGCTCAGCTTATGATAGGGCGGCTTGACCATTTCATCGCCGGCCAGCTGTTCCTGCAGAAACTGATCGTAAGGTTTGTCTTCATTGAAAGCACGGATCACATAATCGCGGTAGCGGAATGCCCAGGGACGTTCCTGATCCTTATTGTTGTAGCCTTCGGAGTCGGCATAGCCGGCCACGTCCAGCCAGTGACGCCCCCAACGTTCGCCGTAGTGCGGCGAAGCGAGCAGACGATCGATCAGCTTTTCGTAGGCGTCCGGGCTCTTGTCATCCAGAAACTGTTTCAGTTCCTCTGGGGTAGGAGGCAGACCGATCAGATCGTAAAACGCGCGTCGCGCCAATGAGGCTTTGGAAGCCTCTGCTGTAAAGGTCAGGTCTTTTTCTTCGAGCTTAGACAGCAGGAATGCATCGATCGGCTGCTTGACCAGCTTGGGCTGTTTAACTTTGGGAACGGGATAATTTTTCACCGGCTGAAACGACCAGAAGGCCAGATCGTCGGGAGCGAGATAATCCTCACCGATTTTATCGGGTTCGGGACGCAGCGTGTGAGCGCCCTGATCGATCCATTGTTTGAGAATCGCGAGTTCTTCCTCGGGCATGTGCTTGCCTTCGGGGGGCATCTCTTTGGCTTCGATGCGGGCGATCAGTTCACTTTCGCCACTCTTTCCCGGCACGATGGAGGGGCCACTGTCGCCCCCTTTTACCATGAAGCGTTTCAGACGGAGATCCAGGCTGCCTTCCATTTCGCCATTTTCTCCATGGCAGTGCAGACAGTGGACCTTGAGGATCTTGCGCACGTTGTTTTCAAAGGAAAGCGTTTCCACTTTTTTATCGGACTCAGCAGCCTGGGCTGAGGTCAGACAGACAGAAACAGAAAACAGAGACGCCAGGAAAAGTCGACCGTTCATGGAAGATGACTCTCGTGGTAATGGTTTATGGTGAGGGCTACCCGACAGAGCCGGGCAGTCTAAATGGAGGGCTCATCTGCAACTCAAAGGTTAATAATAACTAAAAGTTGCTTATATATTATGGTATCGGTTTTACCTCTCAGTGCAAGAGAGGAATTTCAAACGAGTTCGATTAATCAGAAACGAAAAAACTGTCCGGGTTAAATCAAAAAGAGCGGTTCGGTGACTTTTACCAGCCTCCGAACCGCCCAGAAATCCATAAAGCATTATTTATCAGAGACTTACAAAACTGATCATCCCGTCACCAGTTTTTCCATGAACTCCCCTTCGTTCAGAGTGGGGCGTTCGGGGCTTCCTTTGTGGCGGTACTCCAGCTTCATATTGCTCAAACCCAGCAGGTGGTAAATGCTGGTGTGGATATCTTTGACGTGCATCCGATCTTCCACGGCATACAGGCCCAGTTCGTCGGTCCCGCCGATGGTCTGGCCTCCTTTGACTCCACCGCCTGCCATGAACATGGTGAAGCCGGTCGGGTTGTGATCGCGGCCGTCTCCCTTTTCACTCATCGGGGTTCGCCCGAATTCACCACCCCAGACGACGAGTGTGGAATCGAGCAGACCGCGCTGCTTGAGGTCTTTCAGCAGACCGGCAACACATTTATCCATTCCCTTACACAAAGCAGAGTGCCGTTTTTCAATTCCGGAATGGGAATCCCATTTACTGCCGGCTCCGTTATAGAGCTGCACGAAACGGACGCCCCGCTCGACCAGTCGGCGTGCCAGCAGACAGTTGGTCCCGTAGACTTTGGTCTCTTTCTCGTCCATACCATACATTTCACGCGTGGCCTGGGTTTCCTGACTCAGGTCGACGGCCTCGGGAGCAGCGGCCTGCATGCGGAATGCGAGTTCGTAGGACTCGATGCGGGCATCCAGTTCGGACTGCTGCTTGCGGGCAGCGGCGTGCTGCTGATTCAGTTTGGCAAGCAGATCCAGCTTACCCGATTCCTGAGTCGCGAAGACATCGTCGGGGCGATACAGATTCGAGATCGGTTCCTTTCCTGTATTGAGGCGGGTTCCCTGGTAGACGGCGGGAATGAAAGCGGTCCCCCAGTTGCGCGGACCGTTCACCACCGTGCTGTTGTTGTCCTGGATGACCACGAAGGCGGGCAGGCTTTCGTTTTCGGTTCCCAGACCATACGTCACCCAGCTCCCCAGCGAAGGTCGCCCGGCGAGCGGAATGCAGGTATTCATCTGGCAGACTCCGCCGGCATGGTTGATGCCGTTGGTCCAGCAACCACGGACGACAGCGATGTCATCCACACAGGTCGCGATGTTGGGCAGCCAGTCAGAAACCCAGGTGCCTGCTTCGCCGTGCTGTTTCCATTTACGCTTGGAAGCCAGCAAAGGTGCGTTGACTTCTCCCATCGCGGTGATCGGCTTTTTATAGCTGGAAGGCAGCGGTTGGCCAGCCAGTTTCTGCAGGGCCGGTTTGGGATCGAACATATCGATGTGGCTCGGGCCCCCTTCCATGAACAGAAAAATCACGCTCTTGGCGGTCGCCGGGAAGTGTGTCTGCTTTGCTGACAGAGGCGAAAGAGGTTTAGTCGCAATCTTTGTGGCAGCGCCCGCCTGCTGTGCCAGCATGGCGTTGAGCGCGATTCCACCGAAGCCGGCCCCGGCCTGCATGAGCAGCTGACGGCGATTGACGACCGTATTGATATCCTGATATTGATTACTCATTAGATTGTCTTTCCGCAATAGCGTTTAATGGTCACAGATGTTAAATCGTGTTGCTGTTTCCTCATTAGTCGAGATACAGAAATTCGTTGGAGTTCAACATCACATGACACAAGTCAACGAGTGCCTGCTGCCGGGCATCGGCGCCCCCGGATCCTGCGGGAGCCGACAGATGCAGACGGTCAGCCAGACTGTTTTTCAGCAGTCCCTGCTTTGTATTAAACTGCCAGAAACCGACCACAGATTCGGGTCGCTGATCCGGCTTGTTGATCCACAGTTCATCCTGAGTTAAAGCAGCCTTTGAAAGCCGGAAGTTGTCGAGCATTCCGTTCCAGCGGCTGCCGGACGTCTTTTCGCGACCGCCCAGGATGAAATCGTGTCCGGGACGATAGTCGCTGACGACTTTATGCTTTACCGCAGCGGTCTGCAGCGGCTGTTTGGAATCGAGGGCCTTCACATAGAAGTGAATGCCGGACTCTCCGGTCTCTGAGATGTCGACAGATGCCGCGACGTAGTAAGGCTTATTGAGTTCCAGGTGAATATTCGAAGGCACAACTTCGTAAGTCAGCTTGCCCTCTTGATTCTTACCGACAAACTGCAGAATCAGGTTCCGCGGTTTATAGGCTGATTTCTGACTGGTGACACCCAGCGACCAGCCCTGCTGTTTATTGTTACCGGTCCAGTGAGCGGCAATCGTATTCACAGCGGCGTTTTCGTAAATGGAATCCAGTTGCACCATGGCTTCAATCGTGAAGTCCTGATCGGGCAGTGCCTGGGCCGAAGAGATGTGCAGGTCGTTCAGCGTCGAACCTTTGCCCAGTTTGACGGCTTCCGCATCGGTCTGCGTCATCTGACCGACATAGGTTTTCTGCTGCGATTCAGCAGCCGCTTCAACGCGTTTCTCCTGCGATTTCAGGAACCCGAGCAGTAGATCGACTTCAGCCGGCTTCGGTTTTTTGCCGTAGGTCTTCTGATGCAGATACGTCACCAGTTCCCGGTCATCTTTGAAGGACTGTGATTTTACAGAACGGGCCATGGCTTTGGCACGCGCCAGGAACCACTTTCCGTTGAGCATCAGCAGGGCCTGATTGGCCGTGGTAGTCACATCACGCTGGGCGGTACTTTTGATGCCGCCCGGCAGGTCAAAGGCACCGAGCACTTCATCCTGTTTATTCCGTTTCATGATCGTATAAACGCTACGTCGTGGCTGGCTGGCACTGACGCTGGGGCCTCCCAGTTTCGTGTCCAGCTCACCGGAAATGAACAGCGCTGCATCCCGAATGTCTTCTGCATTCAGACGGCGGATGTTGCCCCGCCAGTGCAGACGGTTCTGGGGATCTTTGAGTTCAGCCGGTCGCGGATTCGGGTGGAACGACGACAGGCGATATGTTTTGGAGTTCATAATCAAACGGTGCAGACTCTTGATACTCCAGTTGTGATCCACGAAATAGGAGGTCAGCCAGTCGAGTAGTTCGGGATGCGTGGGCGCTTCGCCCATGTGTCCGAAGTCGTTTGCCGTCGCCACCAGACCGGTGCCGAAATGGTATTGCCAGACCCGGTTGGTCATCACGCGGGTGGTCAGCCGGTTATTCGGATCGACCATCCAGTTCGCCAGTGCGGTACGGCGACCGGAGGAATGCGGGGCGGTTGAGATCTGCATGATTTCCGCCTCGCCCGGCTTCAGCAGCGAGAGGAACCCGGGATCGATGGGCGTGTGATTGGGATCATCGGGGATCGTGGTCACAGGCGGTGCGCCGGGTGCATCGGTCACGCTCATGCCGGTGGGCAGTGGTTTGGGCTTCAGGTCATCGAAAGCAGCCAGCTGCTTGAGCAGTTCTTTGTATTTTTTGCCGTCATCCTTATCGCTCTTCTTCAGAGTATCCAGCGCCCTGCTTTCCTGAAGGTCTACCTGCCGCTGTACGAGATCGGCCAACTGGTGTTCCAGCGCGGTCCGCTCTGCCTGTGGCTTAGCCATGATTTCCTGCAGATCCGGCGGGAACATTTTGATCTGATTCTGGGCAGCCCGCTCCAGCTTACTTTTAGTCAATTCATCAATCTGAGCGCGAACGTCAGCCGTCTTCTTCTCCCAGATCTCCAGTTTGCGATTGTATTCCGCCCGTTCTTTCGGTGTGGCAAACGGAACGTTATCGCGGGGCATCAGCGGGGCGAAGAAGGCCCGCAGACGGTAGTAGTCCTGGTTGGGAATCGGATCGAACTTATGATCGTGACAGCGGGCACAGCCCATGCTGACCCCCAGAAACACATCCCCGGTGGCATCGGTAATGTTATCCAGAATGTCGTTCCACTGGGTGCGGGAGTCGCGCTGGTTGTATTCGTAGAGGTAGTGCCTCAGAAATCCGGTCGCTGCCAGGGCCTTGGGATCTTCGGGGGCAATTTCATCGCCGGCCAGTTGTTCTTTGACGAACTGGGAATAAGGCTTGTCTGCATTGAAGGACTCAACGACATAGTCGCGGTAACGCCAGATTTCGGGACGGAAGGCGTCCTGATTGAAACCGTCAGATTCCGCGTAGCGGACGACGTCCAGCCAGTGACGGGCCCATTTTTCTCCATAGTGCGGACTTTCCAGCAGCTCATCGATCAGACGCGGCCAGGCATCGGGAGAGGGATCATTAACAAAAGCGTTGACCTGTTCCACGGTAGGGGGCAGACCAATCAGGTCAAAATAGGCGCGACGGATCAAATCAGTCCGGCTGGCTTCATCAGCGGGAGTAAGCCCGGCCTGTTTCAGACCACGATAGATGAAGGCATCAACCGGGTTCTGCGACCATTGTGCATTCTTAACCTGGGGAACTTTGGGCTCTTCGACCGGCTGAAAGACCCAGAAGCTGCGATCTTCATCCGAAAAGAAGGTTTCATTTTTCCGCTGTTTGATTACGTAGTCTGCGTTCTCTGGCCAGTAAGCGCCTGTATCCACCCAGCGGGTGAGCACGGCGATCTCTTTATCAGAGAGTTTCTTTTCGGGCGGCATTTCGTACGAATCGTAGTTGATCGCTTCAATGAGCAAGCTCTCGGATGACTTACCGGGTACGATCGAGGCAGAGCCGCTCTCGCCTCCCTGCAACATCGCCTTGAGCGAGTCCAGTCGCAGTTCCCCTTTCTGCTTCTTCTCGCCGTGACATTCCAGGCAATGTTTAATCAACAGCGGGCGCACATTCTTTTCAAAGAAATGCATCTGTTTCTGATCAACGGGTGTGTTCACAGCTTGATTTTTTTCGGCTGCGTGAACCGCAGGTACCGACATCAACAACAACAGGCTGACAGCAAGGAGTCTCATGAATTTAGTCTCTTTCATTTAGCGACGCTGAAAATAAAAGGGGTTCTATCTTCTGAACGTACTCTAATTATATATTTTGCAGTAATGCAGCTATTTATCAGTGGTGTGTTTCAACGGAGGGAACCCGGCAATGAAGACCGGGTCAACTATATCGTGGTTATCGAGGGCATCCTGGAGGAAAATCCCGTCTACCGTCTCTCCTGCGGGGACGCCCAGGTCGGACAGGTCGATACCGACGGCCAGTGCTTTTGCACCAACGACGTGCCAGTTCCCCCCGTTGCCGGTGGCTGTTTCCAGCTCGCTGAGAGACTGAATCGCATCTGTGTGATTCTGTTTCTCCTGTGGGTTCTGATTGAAAATATGCAACCAGAACTTTTCGAGCAGCTGTGCTTCGGGGGAAGCCAGATCGATATCAAACTGTTCAATTTTGTGGGTTTTCAACTTCGAGGAGAACGGCAGAGGAGTGACATAGAAGGCATCGCCTGTGGTGTTATGTACGATGACCTGCAGATCAAACAGAACGATGTCCGGACCGGCGTCATTGACGATCGGCTTCAGGAATCGGACTGCCATACCTGGTGTGTTGAGCTGGCTGGGATCTTCAATCGGGTTCATCACCGGAGCAGTCGTCAGCGGTTTCGTCGCACCGCCGGGATTCACGACGCCGGTTAAGAGACAGGTATCCTGATCAAGCAGGTGCCGACGGAGCGTTTGCGGGTCACCGTCGTTACCGGGATCGATACCATCGTTGCGGGTCAGGAACGATTTGCCGGTGTAGTGTGTGAGCTCGATGCCGATCAGGTCTTCGACTTCGTATTGATACTGTTTTCCGCCACGCTGCACGGTCACGCATTTCAGATCCTGAGCACGCTTGCCGGGCCCTTTAGTTGTCGTATAAGTCACAATCCGGTCAGGCAGCTGCGAAACGTACTGGTTCTGATCGAAGGGAATCTCATCCACGACCAGACCGTTGTTTGTTGTCAGCCGCTGCGCCATTCCCCGGGTCAGACGTTTGGGAGCAACATCACAGTTCGGATCCAGCTTCACAGGTTGGACATCGGTTTCGCCTTCAATCACCTGCACATCGGTGTTGCCTGCTTCCGAAACATTGACAGAGAAGCGGGTACCATAATCGACGACGTTGGAAAGCGGTGTTTCGACAGTAAAGCCTTCTGCCCCATCGGGAGCATAGACCGAACAGGCACCGTAGCGGACCGCCAGATGCTCGCCGTCTTTACTTTCAAAAACGGCAGGTCCGGTCAGAATGACTTCAGCACCGTTAGCAAAGATCAGTTGCAGCTGGCCGGCTGAGATCGCGTATTCCTGGTCTGTCTGAATCGGCGAACCGACTTTGAGAAAAGGTGCTCCCTCGGCGAAGCGGACCGCGGCGGTCTGGGTGACTTTTGCGACAGGAACATCTTCTACCACGGGGTCAGCCTGGCTGATTTGCGAGGAGGGGGCCTGTGGTTGATTCAGGGCCACAACGCTGACGATCAGCGTCACACAGATCAGCGCGGTCATCAGCAACAGGACCTGCGATGTTTTCCAGACATGTTCCGGCAGTGACTGCGCCTGGGTTGCCGGTTTCACGTGCGGCTGGAATTCGAACTCTGCTTCCGGTTGTTCATCGTGCAGACGTTCCAGGTTCAGATGCAGATGCAGGTAATTGAAGTATTTTTCCCGGGCATCGGCGTCACTTGCCAGAATTTCCTCGAGCTGCTGGTGCTGCTCTGCTGTAATTGTCTCATTACAGAGTGCACCGCAGAGTTCATACAGGAGTTCGTTATGCTGATTGTTCTGACTCATTTTCCCTCTCCTGTATATGACAATGTGCGTTCAATACAGTGAGTTAACTGGCGGCGAATCTGGTTCAGCCTGTTATATAAGGTCTGGATGGCGGCCCCGGCAGCATCGGCCAGTTCTTTGACGGGCGTCTGGTCGCGATAGACCTGATTCACGAGTTCCCGATCCTTGTCTTTCAACTTCTTGATACACTCCTGCAGAGTACTTGCCCGCTGATCGAGTTTGTGTTGAGGAATCCCGGCCCGTTCATCCGCGAGTTGTTCGATGACGTCTTCCCGGAACTGCAGTCGTTTTCGCTGTGCGACCCGCATGAAGTTCTTGACCTCATAAAAGGCGACGCCACAGGCCCAGGAGAAAAAGCTGCTCGTCTCATCGTATTCCGGGAACTTTTTCCAGAGGATCAGACTGGTCCGCTGGAATACGTCCTCAGCGTCATCCCGGTGAGGCAGCAGAGAAAAAATATACGAATAGATCTGGTTCCGATGTTGCGTAAATACATGCAGAAATTTCACATGCAAATCGTCGGAGAAGTCAGTCTGGGGCTGTTCATTTTCCATCGGAACGATTTCATTCAAGTTGTTCATTAATACGATACTCATTCGCGACCCGGTTTTCAAAAAGAAAGTCGCCTTATTAAGCTATCGTACACATAAAGAGCGACTTACCCCATCAATTGGGTGAATTTGATACAGATCGGAATCTTTCTGATCCCGCAGTCAGAAAGTATTCATTCTTACACACCCCCTGCCGGCAAAATATGAGAAATTCGGCAAATTTCAAAAAATAATCCGGTAAATCAACGTATTGACATACGAATGCTTTACAGGGGTACCTTGTTGGTTGTTCACTACAACAAGGTCTGGTGAAGCCTTTCTATCTTACCCCTCTAACGCGTTGCGTTTCTCTGGACTCATTTTATTTTTATTTGCTCCAGTTGAAGATACCGACATCTTCGGACTTGGATTAGAAAACAGGAACGACTCAATGAAAAATGTACGTCGCTCGAGTTTTCAGCGTGGTTTTACGCTGATCGAACTGCTGGTCGTCATCGCTATTATTGCGATTTTAATTGCCCTGCTGTTACCGGCTGTGCAACAGGCACGTGAAGCAGCCCGCAGAAGTACCTGCAAAAACAACCTGAAGCAGATCGGGTTGGCCATGCACAACTACCATGAAACATTTGGCATGTTCCCTCCCGGATATGTGGAAGAGATTCTGCCTGCCAATGGTGGTTCGATTGTGGACAATGAGGGTCACTGGGCCTGGAATGCCATGCTGCTGCCTTATCTTGATCAGGCACCGCTGTACAATCAGTTGAATGTCGGCACAGTTCCCATTTCCACGATGTTAAATAATGCCACCGCCCGCAGTTCGATGCAGAAAACACTGCCTGTCTTCCGTTGCCCTTCCGATACCGGCCCCCAGATTCATGATGAAGCCGGCCGCCGCATCAAAGCCACCGGTGGTTCCGAATATGGTCTGTCTGTCACCAACTACATCGCTTCCAACAGCTCGTACGGGCTGAAGAAAGATGCGGGTACCGACCCGACCAACTACGCCAACGGTGCCTTCTACCGGAACAGTAATGTGCGGATGCGTGACCTGACCGACGGCAGCAGCAATGTAATTCTGGCTGGCGAACGGGCTTACCTGGTAGGTTCCACCAAAGCCTTTGCCGGTGCTCTCTACGCCGCTCGTGATTACAACGCCACGGGACCTGCCATCAGCTCTGCCGGTTCCAGCTCGAACCAGGGTCTGATCTCCATCTTCGGTGGTGGTGCCGCCCCCATCAACGCCAACGCTTCAAGCGGCCAGGGGCGAATCGCTTACAGCAGCAGGCACGTGGGAGGTGCTCACTTCCTGTTTGGTGATGGTCGTATCGCCTTCCTGAGCGAAAACATTGACCATCGCGCCGCTTCGATTCCTGCGGACAGTACGCTCGAATATCTGATCGGCATCAATGATGGTAATGTGGTCGGTGAATTCTAAGCGACGTCCCCGACCATAATGTAATCGATTTCCGAGAGACAAGCGGTCCGTTCCATCGCTTGTCTCTTTTTCTTACTCGGAGAAGGTCCGTTCCACACTGGCTTGAGATTCGGTGATTCCTTCTCTAAGATCACACATTCTTAATTTCTTAGAATCATTTAACAGTTGATCCCAACCGGATTGCGCTCTGGAGGTTTTTGATGTATTTAGCAGGTAAACAGGCCTGGTGTTTCCTTTTGGGTATGCTATGCCTGACTCTCGTCGGTTGCGGCGGTGCTCCCAGCGACCAGCCCGACCTCGGAACGGTTACCGGAACCGTAACCATGAATGACAAACCACTGCCTGGAGTGATGGTCGTATTCAGCCCGGAAAGCGGACGTTCTTCCATGGGCCTGACCAATGATGCAGGAGAATACGAACTGGAATACGTGGGTGATACCAAAGGAGCCAAAGTCGGCCAGCATAAGATCAGTATCACGACCGCACAGTCCGACAGTTCTGAGGAATCCGGCGGAGAAGAGGGTGGTGCTCCCACAAAAGAGACGATTCCCCCCACTTACAATACCCAGACGATTCTGAGCGAAGAGGTCAAACCGGGTGAGAACATTATCAACTTCACACTCACCTCGGAATAAAATCCCCTTCGCGTTTTAGCAGACAGACTCCCCCGTTGCCCACTGGAACGAGGGGAGTTTTTTTGTGCCACTCCCAATCTTGCAACTCAGTTTTCCAGCGACATCAGGTAGGCGATCAGATCTGCCATTTCTCCGGTTTTGATCTTTTTCTCAAAACCTTCGGGCATCAGCGATTTTCCGGAACTTTTGATCTCTTCGATATTCTCACGCAGGATCGTAATCCGTTTATTCTCGGCTTTCTTGAGGGTGATACTGGAAGGCGTTTCATTGACGATGATGCCTGTTTCAATCAGCCCGTCGTCGGTAACAACCACGTATTCCAGATAATTGGGCGAGACCTCTTTGTTGGGGTCGAGCACATGCACCAGGATTTCAGGCGCGGTCCGGTTTTTAATCGTCGCCAGATTGGGGCCGACTTCATAACCTTCCTGTCCCAGTCGATGACAGGTCAGACATTCGCGTTTAAAGACACGCTTGCCAACTGTCAGATCTGTTTTTGCAGACAACGCAGGTTGATAGGCGGAAATGATCTCATGCCGCGGCCCCAGAGTCTCACCGGCAAACAACTGTTCTGCCTGCTTCCTGATTTCCGGGTTCGGACTCTTCATCAGAATGTCCCGCCTGACCTGTGGGATCTGGCTCAAGGAAACAGTTCGCTCCGAGATCGCGGCAAACAACTGTAGAATCCAGTCCTGCCGCCTGAGCAAACGATCTACGATCTCTCTGCGGATCGTAGGAGTCAGCGAGGGATACTCTTCCAGCAGCAGGTTCGCGACTTTGTTATCGGGGAAACTGGTGAGTGCTACCACAACGGCTGACTGCAGTTCCTGCGTTTCCCGGGCACCAAGCAGCGGCAGCAAAGCAGACTGCGCGGTCACAAGATCAGTACAGCTCAACAGCTCAATGGCATCCAGTCGCCGGGCCGACGTTTCCCGCCGGTCGGCCGCTGTTTTCTTTGCCTGTGAGATCTGACCAAGGATCAGGCGGGATGCCTCGGTCTCGGGTTCCGCGGTAAACCGCAGCAGCGATTTGCCGCCACGTTTCAAACCCTCTCCGACACCTCGCAGCAATTCAATTTGAACGGCGGTTGTTTTTTTCTGATTCCCGGGATAGTCATAGCGGGCTGCCCGTTCCAGAATTGTTTGCACCTCAGCTGGTTGCTGTCGCGTACCGATTACATTCGCCAGTTGACTCAACAGGGGACGTGCCTGTGGGCTGGCCGCGAATTTGACATCCTGCAGCAGACTCGCTAAAAAGTCGGCCGTCGATTCGGACAGCGAACTGAGGACCGCGGTCCGGATCCAGTGATCGCCATAATCCTGGCGAACAATCGTGTAGAGTGCCTGGGCTGCTTCCGGTCCTGCAACCTCGCCCAGCGTGAAGGCGGTCTGGAAGCGAACGCGGGGATCGCTGTCCGTCGCCAGCGAGATCACTTTTTTCTTCAATGCTTCATTCTGATTCAGCTGTGGTTCTGCGAGCCTGACTGCGGTTCGTCTGATTTCCGGTTCCCTATCGGACAGGGCCTGCAGCAGCAGTGTTTCATTGAGTGCCTCCAACCCCTGCAGCGACCAGAGGGCATGCAGCCGCGCGAGGGGAGATTGACTCTGCTGGAACAGTTCGATCAGCAGGGGAACCGCCTGGGGATCCTGGCGTTCAAAGATCAGTCGATGCGCGGTATCCCGCCACCAGACATTCGGATTTTCCAGTTCCGCGACCAGGCGGCTGATATCAGCCGATCCCAGGCGAGGCGGTTCCGGCTTCTGAAAGCCCTCCGGAAATTTCGGAGGCAAGATACGATAGATCCGCCCCCGGTCCCGACCACTGGTGAGGTCCAGATGGGCCTTGATGTCCTCGGGCATTGACCAGGGATGTTCGATATTCTCGCGATACATATCGAGCAGATGCAGAGTCCCATCGGGGGCGTTCAGAAAGTTCACCGGGCGGGACCAGTTGTCGGTCGACGCCAGAAATTCCTGTTTATCATGTGCGCGTTCCGCCTTAAACGTGACGCCGTCCGGCTGCACCAGATACCGCATCACGAGATTGCCGGCCACTTCTCCGATAAACGCATTGCCGTAATACTCTCGCGGATAGGCGGCTCCCCGATAGAGTGTGACTCCCGCCGAGGAGGTCACAAAGCCTGTTGCATGTTTGGCACTTTTGGGGGAACGGGAATTGGGATCGTTGGCGAGACGCTGCGCATTGATGATGCGCCAGGGTTCGGGGGGACTGACCCGGTAAACTGCAATCGCATCGCCGGCAGGCACCGCATTGTGAATGGCAGACGTCACCGGCAGATAACGGTTGCGGCCCAGGTATTTTGCAGGCAAGACGATGTGCATCAGCGGGTTGCTGATGTTGCAAATAAAACGATTGCCCCAATCATCGAAGGTATTCCCGAAACGGGCGCCTCCCGAAATGACTTCAAAGTTTTCCGTATTCGCATCGAAACGAAAATCGCGGCGTCCCATATTGATCGGATCAGTTTTAGAGGAACCTACGGTCTGAATCGTCCCCCCGTTGCTACCTCCTGCTCCGTAGATCTGATGATCGAGGCCCCACTTGAGATTATTCATCACGGCCTGCACGTTGTATTTGCGAAAGCCGGTAAAGACCTTACGTTTGATGTCTGCTTTGTGATCGCCGTCGGTATCTTTAAAGTACCAGATATCGGGAGTCGCTGAGACGTACACGCCCCCTTTCCAGAAGGCCAGACCGGTGGGCCAGGAAAGCCCCTCGGCAAAGATGGTCGAACGATCGAATTTACCATCCCCGTCGACATCTTCGAGAACGCGGACCTTGCCGATCGGCGCGGATTTCTGTTCGGCCCAGGCCTCGTCTTTCGATTTATCCGTGTATGGATAGTCGTTCATCTCAACCACATACGCCAGCCCGTTCTCATCGTACTGCATCGCCACCGGATCGGTGACCAGCGGTTCTGCCGCCAGCAGTTCCATGCGAAAGCCGTTCTGCAGCCGGAATGTATCGACGGCTTTGCCTGGCTCGGTCGGTTCGAGATGAGGCAGCGCTTCCGCCAGGGAGTCCTTTGGCATGGGCCGATTCTCGGCCGAGGTACTGCGGGCGAGAGTGAACGCCCACACGACGAGCACCGCTCCCGCTGACAGTAACAGAGTCCGTTGGAAGAGAGTCGAACGCATCACAAACCCCTCAAAGTGCAAAAAGGACTTCCTGGAGCGAGCAGGAAATAAAGCAGGATTGTTTATAAAGTGTAAACCCCGCGCCCCGCCAGACACAAGCAACTCTAGTACAGGACGCCCGGAATCAACCTCTGCGCAGCAAAAAACTCTCCCCGCCGGAAGGCGAAGAGAGTTGGATGCGTATTGCTGACGCTGTGACTAAACAGCGGGCTGGCCGGTGAAGTATTCCGGTTCCATGCCTTCTTTCCATTTAATGTTGCAGCCGATGCTGGGCTTCTGATCTTCGGTGACCGGGGCGCCGGCAACCACCGCATCGCAGGCCGCTTTGAGATCGGCACCGGTGACCGGTTTGTCGTTCCCGGGGCGGCTGTCGTCGAACTGGCCGCGATAGACGAGTTTCTGTTCCTGATCGAACAGGAAGAAATCGGGAGTGCAGGCGGCTTTGTAGGCCTTGGCGACTTCCTGTGTTTCATCGTAGAGATAGGGGAAGTTGTAGCCGGCGGATTTGGCTTCTTCGACCATCTTTTCGGGACTGTCGTCGGGATGGGTGGCAACATCGTTGGCACTGATGCCGACGACTGCCATACCTTTGGCCATGTATTCATCGGCAAACGCAGCCAGTGCCTCGCGGAGGTGAATCACGAAGGGGCAGTGGTTGCACATGAAGATGACCAGCAGGCCTTTGGAATCTTTGAAATCGTTCAGCGACACCGTCTGTCCATCGACGTTCTTCAGTGAAAAGTCGGGCGCCTGAGTTCCGAGGGGCAGCATTGTTGAAGCGGTTTTCACCATGGTATGTTCTCCTTTCTCAATCGATCAGGAAGTTCTACGCTATTCCTGAGCAGAAGTTTTTAAAGCAAATTTTTCAATCAGGGGACCGACCACCTGGCAGGGAACGAAGTCTTTGAGTTTCTCTTCAGCCACATCACCCCCCAGCTGTGCGATCTGCTTGATCAACGAGCTGGAAATGTGCGTGTATTTCTCACTGGCCATCAGGAACACGGTTTCAATGTCGACCGCCAGTGTCCGGTTGGCGAGTGACATCGTGAATTCGGCTTCCACATCGGTCAATGTTCTGAGCCCTCTCAGCATGACGCCGCCGCCACACTCTTTCACGAAATTCACCGCCAGTCCCTGGAAGCATTTCACTTCCACATTAGGGCAATTTGCCACCAGTGTCTCCAGCAACTGTTGCCGTTCTTCGGGAGAAAACAACGGACGTTTGTCCGGGTTGATCCCGATGCCGACCGTGATTTTGTCGTAAATCACCGCGCCCCGCTCCACTATATCCAGATGACCCAGGGTCGGTGGATCGAAACTGCCGACGTAAACAGCATGATGTGGATTGAACGAACCGGTCACAACACAGCCTTTCCTCTACGGGGTGATGAATAACTCCTTTCATTGTAGCTGGATTGACAGTTGATCCAAACGGACAGCTTCCACTTTCTCTGATGAATCAGCAGATTTGAATTCCTGCTCGCTCTGAATTGAAAATCAACTCGACACCTAGTGTAATAGGAGCTGTACTTTCAAGTTCAGGCAATCCGGGCAAGCCGGGCTGCCTTTTCGAATGAATCGTTCCTGATCTCTTGCAGATCATTTACCAGGAGTCTTCTCCCATGCGTTCCTTATCTCGCCGCTCAACTGTGTCGCTGTCTGTCTGGGCCTGCCTGCTGCTGTTTGTTCTCAGCCCCCTGGCGGCTGCCCCTCAGAATCTGAAAGATGTTGCTGAACTGATGAAGAAATCTTCGCTGAGCCAGCAGGATCAGAAACAGGTCCTGGAATTCTTCCAGAAGAAATACCAGAAAGAAAAAGATCTGACCCAAGGCAACCAGAAGCACCTGATTCAAGGGACCGAAGATGGCGGCGGTTATGCCGGCTGGTTCTTCAAAGCCAAGCCGGGCGACGAAGTCATGATCTATGCTGAAAAAGGGCGCAAATGGCCCATGATCCCGTTGGGCGATTCCGGTTACTTTGCCCGCGTGGAACACTTCCCCCACTTCTCTTCGGTGCATTACCGCTATGATGTCAACGGGACCCGTTTACCGGCCGGCAGATTCAGTCGCTTCGGCTTTGAAAGCTATGAATGGAAACCCGAGAGCCTGAAACAGCCCGGCGTACCTGAGGGTAAACTCACCAAGATGCCTGCCTTTAAAAGCACCAAACATTACCCCGGCACCGTTCGCGACTGGTGGGTCTATGTGCCGGCTCAGTACGAGCAATCCAAAGCGCCTGCCAAGCTGATCGTGTTCGCTGATGGGGGCGGGTACTGTCATAATGACGGTAACGCGACCATCGTCCTGGACAACCTGATTCACGCAAAAAAAATTCCGGTGACGATTGCCGTCTTTATCAATCCCGGCGTCTTCCCCGCCGGCACCAGGGGGAAACAGGAATATCGCAACCGCAGTAACGAATATGATACCTGCACCGCGCAGTATGCGACGTTCCTGGATGAAGAAATGCTGCCCATCGTCCGCAAGCAGTACCGGATCTCAGACAAACCGGAAGACCATATTTTCTGTGGTGCCTCATCCGGCGGCAGCTGTGCCTTCTCTGCCGCCTGGCATCGGAACGACCTGTTCGGAAAAGTCATCTCGTTTGTCGGGAGTTTCTGTGATTTCCGGGGGATCGACGATTATCCCTCCCGCGAGAAAAACACGATTCCCCTGGATCAGTTTGGCCCCTGGAAGACAGCCCACGATTACCCCGGTCTGATCCGCAAGGAGTATCCGCCCAAAAATATCAAAGTCTTTCTGCAGGACGGAGATAACGACCTGGATAACAAGCTGGGCAACTGGTTCCTGAACAATGAACGAATGGCGGCTGCCCTGGCCTACAGCGGTTATGAATACTGGTTCGTCCAGGGACACGGCATGCACAGCAGCCGACACGGAAAAGCAGTGCTGCCGGAGGCCCTGGTCTGGATCTGGCAGACCGATTCCAAGAAATAAAGGTCTGTTTTCGTGCAGTTATTTCCCTCGAATCGAACCATTCGTACAGAATTTAGTTTGACGAACGGGACGCGGCTCGATAAATTTACTTCGTTAAGAATTCAGTGGAAACAAACCAGTCGCCAGCCTCAGCGACAGGAACCTGGAGCGAGCGACTGTTTCTTCTGAATTGAACGGAGTTTACCAACCAAGATTTGATGCTGACAGAAATTGGCTTTAGATTCTGCCTGGTGCGGAACATTGTCTGCTGCTGACTGAAGTTTCAAGAGTTTGCTGCCTCAGAGTTACCTGCCTTGAATGTCACGACAGCCTGGATTTTGCACCGGCTGAAATCCGAGTGATTGTCTGTTGGTACTTTTACTGTCTTCAAGGAGGATCGCTTATGACCGTCGAAACCTACTCTCAAAAGGCCAAACGCCTTTCAGAGAAAATTGAACAAACCATTGCCCTGCGAACCGGCAGTCAGGTTCAGTCTCTGAAGGTGGATATTCTGGGAGAAATCGTCGTCCTTTCCGGACGCACTGATTCCTTTTACCACAAACAGCTGGCCACCCATGCCGCTCTGAGTGAAATCGATCAGTACGCCCTGACGAACAATATTCGAGTCGAATCGTAATCCACGGTTCCTTTCCTGCAGGATACAGGAAAGCCACTCACCATTGATGGAATCAGAGCCAGCGACACGATCAGGATGATCTCTCGCGGCTGATTCCCTGGCTGTCAGTCCGACAGAACCGCTCAGCCTTCTTGCTGCTGGCTGGCTGGGGAGGAATCCGCTTCCGCTTTGTTGCGGCTGCCAAACTGGAACTTCTTCTCTTCCCCCCGCATGATCCGTCCCAGATTGCTGCGATGACGGGCAATAATCAGCAGGGGCACCGCAATGCTGAATGCGGTCAAACTCCATTTCTCGCGTGTGAATGCCTCCCCGCCTAACTGCACGAACTGAGCCACACCAAAAGCGAGCGCCGCCACGATCGAACTGAGGGCGACTATCCGCGAGAAGAAAAAGGTCAACGCAAAGGCGATGACAGCAGCCAGTGTTGACCAGGGGCCGAGCACCAGAATCACGCCCAGGCTGGTGGCGACTCCCTTGCCTCCCCGAAACCCGAGCCAGATTGGAAACATGTGCCCCAGGATCGTCGCCACGCCACTCAGGACGCGGGCGTGATCGAAGTCGGAAGAATCCGGATTCACAAACAGCGCCGGGATGAACAAGACGGGCAACAGACCTTTGAGGGCATCCAGCACCAGGACCACAATGCCCCATTTGGCGCCCAGCGTGCGTGCCACATTCGTCGCACCGATATTGCCACTCCCCACCTTGCGGATATCCGTGCCGGCCACCAGCTTCGCAGTTACCAGACCAAAGGGAATGGAACCGGCCAGATAAGAGGCCACAGCAACAAAAAACCAGAAATAATCTGCAAACATCAGCGGGGCGATTCGTATAATAAAGTCAGAGGCATGACAGGGCATTTCAGTGGTTGTGATAATACCCGACAGCGGTAGAAGAGCACAACGACAGGTCCTGTCGCCAGTTACAAATAATCTAGATCAGACACCCACCGACCAGGGAGTAGCGATGATTCTATTCGTCTTCCGGGTCAAAATTTCAACAAACTGTTAGCCCTGCCCTTGGGAATGTATTATTCTGAACAGGACAGGGCTCCCTTCTCTGATACTCTGTTTCTCTCTCACAAAACCATGACAGAAAAAACGCTTCCGATTCTCACTGCTGATTCCCTATCTCAGTCTGATCTTGATCAGGGTCTGTATCCGGGCCGCTGGTGGCACCGCGAGGGAGAAAAAATCGTTTGTGACTTATGTCCCCGCGCCTGTGCCCTGGGGGAAAATGATCGTGGATTCTGCTTTGTCCGGCAGAATCTGGGTGGCAAAATGGCCTTAACCACTTATGGTCGCAGCACCGGGTTCTGTGTCGATCCGATTGAAAAGAAACCGTTGAACCATTTTTATCCCGGATCGAGTGTCCTTTCCTTCGGGACAGCAGGCTGCAATCTGGGTTGTAAGTTCTGCCAGAACTGGGACATTTCGAAATCGCGGGAGATTGAACGTCTGAGTGCCCGCGCCTTCCCTGATGAAATTGCCCACGTCGCCGCGGAACTGGGCTGCAAGAGCGTGGCGTTTACGTACAACGATCCAGTCATCTGGTCGGAATACGCGATTGAAACTTCGAAAGCGTGTCACGCCCAGGGAGTCAAAACTGTCGCAGTGACGGCAGGTTACATCACGGAGTCGGCCCGGGCCGAATTTTTCGAACACATCGATGCTGCGAATATCGATCTCAAAGCGTTTTCCGAAGAATTCTACTACCGGGTCACGTTGTCTCATCTCCAACCTGTCCTGGATACCCTGGGCTGGTTAAAACGGGAAACCGATGTCTGGTTTGAAATCACCAATTTAATCATCCCGCAGGCCAACGATGGCGACGACGAATTTCAGCGGATGTGCGACTGGATCCTCAAAGAAGTGGGAGACGAAGTCCCCCTGCACTTCTCCGCCTTTCATCCGGATTTCCGCATGCTGGACCGGGGAGGTACTCCGCCTGAGACGCTGATCCGAGCCCGCGAAATCGCGCTCTCCGCCGGCTTGAAATATGTTTATACCGGTAACGTCAACGATGTTCGTCGCCAGAGTACTTATTGTCCCGGCTGCGGAGAGACACTGATTGAACGCAACTGGTACCAGCTGGGCAAGTATGCCTTGAACGGCAATCGCTGTCAGTATTGTAACACCGAGATCGCCGGACACTTTGATGATCGACCAGGTAACTGGGGACAGAAACGGCTCCCTGTCGACATGCACTCGTTTTTAAAACAGCACCCGCTTCCCTCTTCCTCTGCCGACGATCGGCAGAAAGGTTCCTCGACGATGCAGACCAACCCGACTACTCCCAAAATTGAACTTCAGCCGGAACACGAACAGAAACTGCTGCAGAAAGCGGCTGCCGTGGTGGTTGGAACAGCAACACGTACCAATCCCGCAGAGATCGTTCTGGAAGGTCTGGAGAACATGGTGATTAACGGTGCGTTCGTCAGCCTCAAACGCCAGGGGCAACTGCGTTCCTGCTGCGGCAACTTTGGACAACCGCTCCCCCTGGGACAGGCCCTGCATCAGGCCGCGATCCGTGCTGCCAAAGATGACCCGCGATTTCCTCCCATCTCCCCCAGTGAAATCGGTCAGCTGGACCTGGAAGTCTGGCTGCTGTCTGATCTGGAACTGGTGGAAGAACAGGGACTCGATCGCCTGAAAGCAGTGACGGTCGGCCTGCATGGTCTGCAGATCCGTGCGGACGGACGCAGCGGTCTGTTACTCCCGGGCGTGCCTCTCGATCATGGCTGGAATGCAGAAGAGTTTTTGAATCAGACCTGCATCAAAGCGGGCCTGCCGCCGACCGCCTGGAAAGATCCAGGTACCACGCTGCTGCGTTATCAGGGCGTGTCCTGTGGTGCGAAACTGGCGGAGATGCTGGCAGCACCGGTCGAGAACGCCGCCACACAGATTCTGGGGGGACGCGAATTCGCCCAGTATCTGCAATACGTGCAATCGACAATCGAAGCTTTGATGCACGGACAGGTCCCCTCGTATTACTGCCCCCAGGTTTCCGATGCCAACATTCAGGGGGTTGCACTTCTGTTGCAACATTCTGAAACGGAGGATGAACTGGTACTCTCAAAATGGGCCCTGAAGCAGTCGTTTCCGATGCAGTCGACGGTATTCTCGATGTGCCAGCAACTGGCGCAGATCATTGTGAGACAAAATCTGAGGCCGGGTGAGTTTCAGGTCAAACTGGTCCTGGCAACCGACCCTGCCCTGCACGGCACCGTGGAAGGGATTCAACTGATTGACTTCGATTCCCGTAATCGCAGCCTGTTTGTCTTTGAAGGTCAAAAGGCGGGCTGGTTCTTCGACCGTAATCAGTCTGCGTCGGAGATCATCTCTCGTGCACATCAGGCAGTGGGACTGATGCAGCCGGAAGCAGCCCAGGTTGCCAGCATGGCCGTACAGACTGCAGCGAGCCGCTTCGAGATCGTCAATCGTCCGCGGGCAGAGCTCGGCACTGAAATTCGACCGACGGGTGTGGCAGGGACGTTTTATCCCGCCGATGCAGGCAGCGTGAATGCAGACCTGGATGAACTCTTTGACGGTGATGCAGAGCCACAAACGTGGGCTGCTGCCATGGTTCCACATGCCGGCTGGAAATATTCGGGCAGGATCGCCGCCGATGTTCTGAAACGGATCAAATTACCGTCCACGATCATTGTGATCGGCCCCAAGCATACACGGGAGGGCGTGGAATGGGCGGTGGCCCCGCATAAAGTCTGGCAGTTACCCAACGGGAACCTGAATGCGGACCTCGATCTGGCACGCCGACTGGCGGAGGAAATTCCCGGCCTGGAACTCGACGCAGCCGCACACCGGAATGAGCATGCGATTGAAGTGGAATTGCCGCTGATTCAGCGACTGGCTCCCGAGGCCCACGTCGTCGGAATCGCGATTGGAGGCGGAAACCTGCAGCGCTGCGACGAATTCGCCGCTGGTCTGGCGCGGGTAATCGGAGAACTGGAAGAACCGCCTCTGCTGTTGATCTCCAGCGATATGAACCATTTTGCCACCGATGCCGAAAACCGGCGTCTGGACCAGATGGCACTGGAAAAAATAGATACCCTCGATCCGGAGGGACTGCTGGAGACAGTACGAGAGCATCATATTTCCATGTGTGGCGTCCTGCCAGCGGTGATCGTCATGAAGGCGCTCCAGAAAATGGGCAAGCTAAGTCAGGTAGAGCGAGTGGGCTATGCCACATCGGGCGATGTGACCGGCGATCGTTCGCGAGTGGTTGGTTATGCGGGTCTGTTGATCAACTGAGTAGGCCCGATTGAGGCAAGTCCAGCGGGATTCCCGGGAATCGTCAAAATTGATGGTGACCCCAACGCCGGTTTTCTACTAAAATCCCGGCGCTGTTAAATTTCTCTATTGTTACTGACGCGTTCAAACGGAATCGGAGCCCCGTGCTATGTCTATTGGTCGCATTACCTTCCTCACTGGATTTGTCCTCCTGGTCGCATTTTCCCGTTCGCTGCCGGCGGCGGATGCCCCCTCTGTTGAATTGGCACTTACGTTCAAGCCAATCCAGAAAGATGTCGAGATCGAAATTCCGGAGAAATCGGAATACGCTCGCTGTAAAGTTGAAGTCGAACAGAGCAAAAAGAGCTCAGGCTGGATCGTGTATGGCCCCAACGGGCAGGTCCTGCGTCGCTTCGTGGATACAAACGGCGACAACGTCGTCGATCAATGGCGGTATTATAACCGCGGCCTGGAAGTCTACCGGGACATCGATGCCAACTACAACAATAAGGTCGACGGCTCACGCTGGATGAACCTGGCGGGAACCCGTTGGGGAATCGACAAAGACGAAGACGGTGTGATCGATGAATGGAAATTGATTTCTCCGGAGGAAGTCACCCGCGTCGCCATCAGTGCCCTGGCAAAGAATGATACCAAAGCCTTCAAAGCACTGCTGATTACAGAAGACGAACTGGCAGATTCCGGGATCAAGAATCCATTTGCCGATAAGATTCGCGAATCTGCGAAAGCAGCCCCACAGAACATGCCGGGAATGCTTTCCAAATCGAAAATGCTGACTCCGGATACGGTCTGGGTCCGCTTCGATGGCGCCATGCCCGGATTGATTCCCGCAGATGACGTGAAAACCGATAAAGACCTGCACGTCTTCGAAAACGTGATGGCGATTGTCGATACCAAGGGGAAAAGCGGCCTGGTGCAGTTCGGCGAACTGATCCGTGTCGGCGATGCCTGGCGTCTGACCCAGGTTCCCCTGCCCATCGAGGGAGAATCCATGCAGGTGACCGAAGGAGGCACACTGATGCAACCGGTCGCCGGTGCCAGCACTCTGCCCACCAATTCGACCGTCGGTCTGTCCAAGGAAATGCAGGGACTGCTGGACGAACTCCAGAAACTGGATCAAAACGGGCCCACTCCCGAACAGGGTCCGCAGGCAGTGGCCCGCTACAACACAGATCGTATCGCGATCATCGAGAAACTGATCGCCGCTTCCAAGAACGAAGATGAGCGTGCCCAGTGGACACGGCAGATGGTTGACGGTCTGGCTGCCGCCGTTCAGACGGTCGGTTATAAAGACGGACTGGCACAGTTGAAACGCATTCGTGATCAGGTCCAGAAAAATTCACAGGATCAGGATCTGATTGCGTACGTCACCTATCGAACCCTGCTCGCGGATTACAGTTCTCAGTTGCAGAATACACAAAGTGATAAACTCCGCGATGTGCAGAACTGGTGGCTGGGTCAACTGGAAGACTTCATCAAGAAGTACCCGAATTCCGATGATTCTGCCGAAGCCATGCTGCAACTGGCGGTCACCCAGGAGTTCAGCGGGAAAGTCGCTGAGTCTAAGAAATGGTACACGAAACTGGTCGAATCTCATGCCAGTTCGGAAGCAGGTACCCGCGGTGCCGGTGCCCTGCGACGGATGAATCTGGCCGGGAAAGAACTGGAGTTGACCGGCAACGGTCTGGCAGGAGGCAGTGTAGATGCCAAACAGTATCGCGGCAAAGCGCTGCTGGTCATTTTCTGGTCCAGCTGGTGTAAACCCTGCACGGAAGACCTGCCTCAGATCCTGGACCTTTACAGCAAATACCACAGCCAGGGCTTTGATGTGCTGGGGATCAATCTCGATGCGACCCCGGACCTGGCCGAAGCCTACATCAAGCAACACAAGGTTCCTTGGGCTCACATTCACGAAGAAGGGGGCCTGGAAAGTGCCCCCGCACGGGACTTCGGTGTGATTTCACTGCCGACCATGTTCCTTGTGGACAAAGCAGGCAAAGTTGTCAACCGGAGCGCCACGGTCGCCGATGTGAAGAAAGCACTGCCCGATCTGCTGAAATAGTTCGAGCAGTTGGCGGCGATGGATCACGACAGGGAGAGCACCGTGTCTCTCCCGATTCGTCCATCGTGCAGAGCGGAAGCGACCAGCACACCATCGGCACCGAGTGCCGCCTGTGCCTGTAGCTCTTCCGCATTCCGAATGCCACCTCCGGTGATCAACGTCAGCTCTGGATACTGAGTGCGTAACGTTTTACACAACGCTTCAGTGCCGGTTCCCTGCCCGGTACCGACCTGCGCCAGATCGAGCAGGATCATCTGTGCGATGCCCTGCGCCCGCGCCAGGTCGGCAACGTCCAGCGGATCGTCAAGTGGAGAGAACGGGTTGCCAGCAGCGGAATTGACCAGCGGCTGCCCCTGCTTCAGATCGAGGCTGAAGACGGTTCTCTCAGGTCCCCACTGGCGGACCAGCGCATTCAGTTCCGCAGCGCCTGCCAGAGTCTCCAGTCCGGCGACAATGGTGATGCCGACCAGGTCTTTCAGGAGCTCGCTATCTGCCGGAGTTCGCAATCCACAATCGAGCAGGAACGTGAAACCATCGGCAAGCAGTTGCTGATATAACTCTTGATTCATTTCCTGGTGTAGAATTGCGTCGAGGTCGGCGACATAGAATTCACTCAGTCCAAATTCATCGCGGATAGCGCGTGCCAGGTCGAGCGGCTCGCTGGAGCGGGTCAGCTCGCTTTGCAGGGGGCGATACGTGTCCCGCTCCCCCGCCACGCCCCGCACAACGGTTTGATTCAGGATATCCAGTACCGGAATGATTTTCATAACGCCTCTTACTTCAGAACTCAGCGGATCGACGGAACAGATAAGCTTAGTTTATCAGTTCGCAAGCACTCTGGCTCCCCTGACACGGGTGATCTGATTACAATAACAGACTGTGTCAGAGCCGTGGATGTACCCCGATGTCCTTTCCCTGAACCAGACAAAAGAGCCACCGATGCAAATCATCGAAGCCGATTTGAGCGAACCCCGCAATGCCGAGGCGGTTGTTTTTCTACTCAACAGCTACGCCTGTTCTCCCGAAGGGGGCGGCAAACCGCTGCCGCAAACGGTTCAGGAAAATCTGGCACACTCACTTCACGCTCGTGCTGATGCGGTGGTCGTTCTGGCTTTTGATGAGGAGACGCCCGTGGGACTGATAATCTGCATCGAAGGTTTTTCCTCATTCGCCTGTCAGCCCCTCTTGAATATTCATGATGTGTTTGTGGCTCCGGAATTTCGTGGGACCGGGCTAGCGGGCCAGCTGTTTGAGTTTATCGAGCAGATTGCCCGATCTCAGGGTTGCTGTAAACTCACTCTGGAAGTCCTGGAAGGAAACAAGAGGGCTCAGGCCGCTTACACCAAATTCGGTTTCACCGGCTATGAACTGGATCCCCAGATGGGGCGGGCTCTGTTCTGGGAAAAGAAACTTTAAGTAATCCGAATGTTTACAGAAGATAGAATTTGAGACAGATGAAGTATGATGTCGTCGGTCTGGGAACGGTTGTGGTGGACCATCTGGTTCTGCTGGCACAACATCCGCCCCAGGATGCCAAAACTAATATTATCAGTGATGCTTACCAGGTAGGCGGCCCGGTTCCCACTGCGCAGGTACTGCTCAGTCGTCTGGGAAAACAGTGCGCGTTTATCGGCAGCTGGGGCGACGATCAGTACGGCCCTCTGATTGCGCAAGACCTGACAGCGGAAAACCTGGATCTGGAAGCCAGCCGCCTGCTGACCGGAACCCGCTCGGGATATGCCCAGGTCTGGATCGACGAACAGGCGGGGACACGGACCATTGCCTGCTATCGACCTGAGCACTGGCTGCAACCGGAGGATCTGGATCTCGAAGTCATTCACCAGGCCCGCCTGGTGCATCTGGACGGGTGGCCGCAGGAGACCTGTCTCTACACAGCTCAGGTGGCGCGGGAGGCGGGTGTGACGGTCTGCCTGGATGCCGGTTCGTTAAAACCGGGGATGGAGACGCTGATCCCTTACCTGAATGTCATGAACTGCCCCCGCCGATTTCTCAGCGAGTATCTGCAGACCGACGATGTGCTGGCGGGTGGTATGGCGCTACTGGAACAGGGTCCGGAACTGGTCACGGTAACCGATGGCGTGCGCGGCGCCTGGCTGTTCAGCCGGGAAGGTTGTCTGCACTGCGCGGCGTTACCGGTCCTTTCACTCGATACAACGGGGGCCGGTGATGTCTTCAGCGGCGCCCTGTTATACGGTCTGCTCGAAGCCTGGCCTCTGGAGTGGGTGCTGAAGTTCGCCTGCGTGACTGCTGCGCTCAAATGCGAACGACTGGGCAATCGGGATGCATTGCCGACCCTCGCGGAAATTGAAGTTGTGCTGCAGACCCGGGAGCTTAATCTTTCACGACTGGGTTGATCAGCGTACCGATGCCGGTGATTTCGATGGAGACGACATCCCGATTTTCCAGGGTGAACTCGTCCGGCGGAACGATCCCGGTCCCGGTGAGCAGCAGCACTCCGTTGGGGAAGTCGTTTTCTTTCCCCAGCCAGCTGATCAGATCTTCCAGGCCCCGCGCCATTTCCGCAACAGAAGTATCGCCGCGGAAGACTTCTGCGCCGTCTCGTTCAATGGTCAGCATAATCTTTGTGGCTTCGCGATCGAGTGGCTTGTCATGCAGCAGGACACAGGGGCCCAGGCCGCAACACTCTTTGTAAAACTTGGCTTGGGGCAGGTAAAGCGGATTCTCACCTTCGATGTCGCGGGCAGACATATCATTGCCCACCGTGTAGCCGACCAGTTTCAGATCGGGGGAGACGACCAAAGTCAGCTCGGGTTCGGGCACGGACCACTGACTGTCAAAGCGGACGCGGACCGGCTGATTGGGGCCGCAGACCCGATTGGGGGTCGCTTTGAAAAAGAGCTCGGGACGATCTGCGGTGTAGACCTGATCGTAGTGCGAAGCAGCGGTTTCGGATTCTTCCATCCGGGCCACCTGGCTGCGTTTGTAGGTCACTCCAGCCGCCCAGACTTCCTGGAAATCGACGGGGGCCAGGAACTCAAGTTGATTGAAGGGGACCGGAGGCAGTTCCTTGTCGATCAGGAATTTCGCCAGCCCGGCCGGATCGGGTGAGTAGAGGATGTCTGACAGCCGATGGATGTTGTCGACCTGCGACAGATCCAGCAGTTGCACCCCGTTCTCTTCCACGATGGCGACATGACGTTCCCCGTTTGACAATAGCACTTTCGCGAGCTTCATCTTCAATCTTCCTTCTGATACTGGTCCAGGGCGGCTAAGGTCTGTTGCATATCTTCTGGTAATGGTGCCTGAAACTTCATCGGTTTTCCACTGTGCGGGTGGCTAAATTCCAGACAATGGGCATGCAGGGCCTGTCGTTCGATGAGAATATCACTCTCCTGGTCCGCGGCGTCTGCCTCGGCCTGCACGCCCAGATCCTTCATTTTCAGAGCCATCCGGCCGCCATACACGCGGTCTGCCACAATCGGATGCCCGATATGCTGCATGTGCACGCGCAACTGGTGCGTCCTCCCGGTTTTGGGTTTGAGCCGCACGTAGGTAAACGCTTTATAACGCTGAATCACTTCGTAGTAGGTGAACGCGTCGCGGGCGTTCCCACCCTCATCACAGACGATCATTTTCTCCCGGTGCCGGGGATGCACGCACATGAAGGTCTCGATGAAATCGGTATCGAACTCCATCCGCCCCCAGACAATCGCCCGATATTCCTTCTGCACTTCCCGTTTCTCGAACTGGGCACTCAGGCGGGCGTGTACCTGGTTGTCTTTGGCGACGACCAGCAGGCCGCTGGTGTTGCGGTCGAGGCGATGCACAATTCCGGGTCGAAACTGGCCCGCGACATCGCTGAGCTGATCGAAGTGGTGCTGCAGCGCCCCGGCCAGGGTTCCCGCATAATTGCCTTTGCCCGGATGGACGATCATATCCGAGGGTTTGTTGATGACGGCGATATACTCGTCTTCGTAGACGATGTCCAGCGGGATGTCTTCCGGGGGAAGCTGATTATCGGGCAGCTCGGGCAGACGGACCGACACGCGGTCATTCACCCGCATCCGTCGTGCGGCTTTCACGGGCAGACCATTGACGAGCACCGCTTCCTGCTTGATGGCTTTCTGGAACAGGACGCGGGTGTAATTGGGATACAGGCGGCTCAGGTAGTGATCGATTCGCCAGCCATGCGCGCGTGCCTCGACAGTGATTTCGATCGGCTCGGTGGAAAGCTCCGGCGGTGACGAAAGTTCGTCAGACATTACGGTTTCTTTTCGGGAGCTGGTTCCGGCTTCGGTGCCTCGGTTTTGGGTTGCTCTGCCTTGGAGGGTTCAGCGGGGGCCTTCCCTGTCTCCGGAGCCGGTTTCTTCGCAGGTGCAGGTGTTTCAGTTTTCTCAGGAGTTGCCGGTGTGGATTTGCTGCTCTTTCCTTCCTCTGAGGTCAGAGGCTCAGGCAGACCGGGCAGGCTCGGGAGCGCGGGAAGAGCCGGCAGGCCCGGAGTGGTTTCGCCACCTGCGGGTGCTCCACCCTGAGGCGCCGCTCCTTGAGGTGCCATGCCAGGCATTGGCATGTTGAAACCGGGACGCTGACGGTCGCCAGGCTTGGGATTCTGCTCGTGGAACCACTTATAGAATTCTTTGGTCCCTTCCTGATCCAGGGCAGCCACTTTTTCCGCATCCACCGGTTTAACCCGTTGTTCTGCCAGCTGACGGAAGACGGATTCGGGAAACTCTGAGATCAGTTTTTTATAGAGCTCGGTAGCGGTCTTCAGATCGCCGTCCGATGTCGTTTCTTCCACGCGTGCCATCCCGAACAGTGCCCGCTCGCGGATTTCAGCAGGTGTGGAGGTAGAATCCAGAAGCTGTTGGAACTGCTCTTTGGCGTCCTTCAGTTCCCGATCTCCGGCACTGCGGTCAGTAAAGGAGCTGCGAATGCCGGACTGCAGATGGCTTTCGGCGGCGTGAATGAGTGCCCAGTCAGCCACGGGAGAGCCGGCAAAGTCCTCGGCGACGTTCTCAAAATCTTCGGTTGAGCCAGCCGCTGCCAGACGGGTCCAGCCTTCCGACGCCTGCGAGTTTTGCTTCGAATTCCAGATGACCAGCACGACGAGCAGCACAAAAATGCCCCCGATGGCGGCCAGGATTTTCATGCCATATTTTTCCACAAAAGGTTCCGCCTGGCCCATCAGTTTGCCCAGGTCGTTTGTTTGCAGATCGTGTCGATGTTCGCTCTTCATCAGAGTCTCTCGCAGTGAATATGAAATAGTCCAAAACTCATTCTCTCCCAACGAGATAAATGAGTCCATCGCGCGAGTATATTGCCCCTGAAATTACGCGTCAAGCTGATCCCCCGGTTGAGAAGGGTTTCAGTGTAAAGAATTCCAGATTTTCGATTCCCGCAGTCAAAATTCCGGTTAAATCAGCAAAAAAACGCACTGATCAGACATTCTCTCACACAGGAGAAGATGCACCAGAATGGTTCGACCAGAGACTGGCGGACAGCCGGGTTCAATTCACGGGGACGAGTGCCCGTTTGAGACTGCCCATGAAACAGGGATACGTGAAAAATCCGGGGAGCATGACCGCGTAGATGGTCATCGAAGCGATTTCCATCAATTCAAGATACGCCACCAGTTCCATCCCCCAGGACCCCAGCAGGAAGAGCACGGTGGTCAGAATCAGGAACGTCACTTTGCCTGTCTGGTCGGGGCGACCGATGTAGAGCAGCAGTCGTCTCTGAAACAGGGCAAACAGAATGAGACCGATGTAGCCGGCCAGTTTCAGGAACAGAGCCACAGGCATCGGCAGCAGATTGGGGTTATAGTCGATCATACCTGAAAAAATGATATTGGCACTGATGCCGATAGCGGCCCCGATGAGCAGACCGCGGGCACCGACTTCGTCCGGCACCGCCAGACAGAAAATGACCCCGGCAAGCATCAACAGATTTCCGGTCATGCCCATCACCGGCAATGCCGTCATGACCACCGAGAGCATATCTGTAGTGTACTGGAAATAGAGGACGCCCAGCACTGCGAAGAACACGAAGATGATGCCGGATAGGAACAGGTTGAGTCCCCGCTTGGTCTGCTGCAACGAGCGCGATTCTTCCCGGAGCCACTGCGCGCCGGGGGACTGATCCGAATTCGACGCTGCCTCAGATTCGTTCATCGTGTTCCCCAGACCTCTGAATTCACTCGAAATGTGGGCCTTTCCCTGATATAGCAGAACATCTTAGCAGACCCCTCGCAAGAAATATATTCTGTATCCCTGTGTAATCTGCTGAGTCACACTTACGGCAACTGTTTCTGGAGTGATTCGAGTCGATTGAGAATCACCTGCATTTGTGCGGCGTTCGTGTCTTCCGAAAGCGGGCTGTCTTTCAATGCCTGCTGGAGATCGGTGGTCTTGCTGATCTGTAATATCAAGCGGGGCACTGAAAATGTTCGCTGGTCTTCCAGGTGCATCTGCTGCTGCTCTTCTTCTGACAGTTCTTTGTGGTTGCTCCTGAAAAGCTGGATCAAGACCGGCCGTTGATCGCTGTTTTCGAGCACTTTTGCAAAATATGTGTGATCTCTGTCCGGTTCTGTCTGAAGCGGCATCTGCTTCCAGTAAAAAATACCTGTTTCAAAGCGTTTTTCGGGAACCGCGATTTGCTCTCTGGTGGGAACGGGAGGGGCTGCAGCAAACTTTTCCAGGATCACAGCCGACGTCTTCTCGGAAAAAAAAGAGACACTACCGTCCGCGAACAGCAGATGTCCGCCCTGCCAGGCAGGATATCCGAAGCTTCCCGGTCCGTTACAGAGTTGTGTTCCCAGGGGACGCCAGTTGAACGGGTAAGCCCAGGGCTGAAATTCACCGGCTACCTCCCCGGTCACCCAGGTATGTGCGGTGCCGTTCTCCATCTGCTCGAAAGTAACGCTGCTGTTGCGGTAATAGAGATGGGGATTACTCAGATAATGCGTCACCCCATAGCCGGTACTCGTAGAATTAGCCCGGACAGACGGATTCAGATAGTAAGGCCGGACGGTTTCTGTCACATTACGATTGACCAGACTGTTCCATGCTGCCTGCATATTGACCCTGTTAAAATCCGCGCTGGCATCCATAAAGGGGAGATACATCGTCATCCAACCCTGCATGGCGGTGCCGTCCTCGCGAATGACTCCGCCGGAAGGCAGGCAGCGATGCGCGTCTGCATAGTTTCCCACCGCCAGGCCGATCTGCTTCAGGTTGTTTTTCGAGGTCGATTTGCGGGCCGCCTCGCGCGCCTGGTGTATTGCTGGAATCAGAAGACCGAACACCAGGACAAACAGGAGCAGAACGACGCCTGTTGAGATCCAGCGCTGCATCGTTTCTTCTCCTTTCTCACGAGTTTTTGTTCAAGAGCACTCAGATCTACTTGAGATCCCCGCTTCTATTCAGGCAGTTGACTCTGCAGGTTATTTAAAATCTCTTCATTCTTTTGCAGCTGTGCGGGAGAGGTTGCCTCTGACAGTGAACTGTCTTTTAACGCTTCTGCAATGTCAGTGGTTTTGTCGATGGTGAAGAGAAAGTAGGGACCGGTGTACTTCACCTGTAGTGCGGGATCGTCATCTGCCACGTATTGGGGATTTCTGTTGGAATAAACGGCCAGCTTGAGTGGAGACGATGTCTTTCCACGCAGGATGCGGACATAAAACATCTCTTTCGCTTTTGAATCTGACAACAGCTGCTCTTTATTCCAGTAAAAGCCCCCGGTTTCAAACTGCCGGTCCGGGACGGCCACCTGTTCTGCAGTGGGCACCGGCGGTGCCGCGGCAAATTTTTCCAGGATCACGTCCGAAGTATTTTCCGAAAAGAAAGAGACACTGCCGTCCGCAAACAGCAGGTGTCCGCCCCGCCAGGGGGGATGGCCATAGCTGTTGGGCCCCGCGCAGAGTTTTGTGCCCAGCGGTCGCCAGTTGAAGGGATAGCCCCACGGCTGGAAGTTGCCGGCCACTTCCCCGGCCAGCCAGGTGTGCGCGGTACCGTTCTCCATTTGTTCGAAGGTAACATTGCTGTTACGATAGAGCTGATGCGGATTGGCCAGATAATTCGTCAGGGCGAACCCCTGGCTGGTAAATTGAAAATCGCTGCCGGGAATCAGAAACAGGGGGCGTGACTGTTCAAACAGTTCACTGTTCCGCCCCTGATTCCAGGGAATCTGGAAGTTGATCATCGCGTAGTCGTGGCTCACGTCACAAAAAGGCAGGATCATCGTGAACCAGCCGTGTAGCGCCAGGCCATCTTCGCGAATCACGCCGCCGGGGGGCAGGCACTTGTGCGTTTCATGATAATTCAGCAACGCCAGACCGATCTGCTTCAGGTTATTCTTTGAAGTCGACCGGCGGGCCGCTTCTCTGGATTGCTCCACCGCAGGCATTGTCAGGCCGATGACCAGAATAATTAATAACAGAACGACAACGATAGAAATCCAGCGTTGCATCTTCAAACTCCTCGACTTTCTTTACTCTTGAAACAGTCATTCAGGGTGTATCGGCTTGCGGCAGTTGTGCCTGAATTGATTTTAGCAATTTCAGATTCGCCTGAAACTGATCGGAGCTGGATTCTTCCTTGAGAGTCGTTGCCTGGAGCGCATCAGCAATCTCGGTAGAGGCATCGATTCGTAACAAAAAATGAAGTACGTCACCCTGATATTTATAGGTTGCACGTACTTCCGGCGAAATATTCGCCGCAGTATAGACGTTGATCAATATCGGCGAACCCCATTTCTTCCGTAGCATCCTCACTACATAAATATTGTCTGCCCGGGGATCGGACTGCAAATCTATGCGTTCCCAGAGAAAAGCGCCGTAATCAAACCTGCGATCGGGAACCGCGGTCTGTGTGCGGGTCGCGACGGGAGGTGCCTCGGCAAACGCTTTCAATATTTCGGGCGCGGTCTGATCGGAAAAAAACGTCACACTGCCATCGGCACGCAGCAGGTGACCGCCGCCCCAGACGGGACGACCGAAGCTGTTCGGGCCATCACACAATTTCGCCCCCAGCGGGCGCCAGTTAAAGGGATAGCCCCACGGCTGATAATTCCCGGCGACTTCGCCTGCCAGCCAGTGATGCGCGGTCCCATCTTCCAGTTGTTCGAGAGACACAGAACTGTTGCGATACAGCAGATTAGGATTTCCCTGGTAGAGAGTCATACCGAAACCGGTGGTAGAATAGTCGGCATCGACTCCGTGAATCTGATAATCGTAAATCCACATTTCAGACATCGGAATGTTTTCAGGACTGTCCCAGGGTTTGTTATAATCGATACACTCAGCAAAAGGGCTGTCACCCATGCATCTTAGAAGTAGCATGAACCAGCCATGTATCGCCACACCATCTTCACGGATCGTCCCTCCTGGAGGCAGGGTCGTAAAGGTTTCCTGATAATTGTAGAGGGCCAGACCGATTTGCTTCAGATTATTCTTAGATTGGGACTGACGGGCCGCTTCCCGGGCGTGTTGTACTTCTGGTACCAGCAGGGCGGTCAGCAGGAGAAGAATCCCGACCACGACACCGCATTCCGTCCGGCTCATCAAGATCATCCTCAAGCCCTCCCGCGATGTGAATTCAGAAATGAGTTGCTGCGCTGTGATACGCAGCAGCTTCTATCATAAAGCGCCTCGAATCTCAGAAACAATATTTTTATTGGCGAGAGTCACTGGAAGTCATCTCTTTCTGGATCTCCTGGAGCAGTTTCACATTCGCCTGAAACTGTTGAGGGCTGGATTCATCCTTGAGCGTCGTAGCTTTGAGCGCGGCAGCAATATCGGTAGAGGCATCGATCTTTAACAAAAAATGAAGTCTGTCTCCCTGAGATTTAGAGTTTCTCCGTTCTTCTGGTGATCGATTCGCCGCAGTATAGACATTGATCAGTAACGACGTTTCCCAGTAATGCCGCAACACCAGTGCTACATAAATATTTTCTGCAATGAGATCAGACTGCAGGTCAACGCGTTCCCAGTGAAAATCGCCGTAATCAAACGTGCGATCGGGGACCGCAGTCTGTTCTCGGGTCGCGACGGGAGGCGCTTCGGCAAACGCTTTCAGAATTTCGGGCGCGGTCTGATCGGAGAAAAACGTCACACTGCCGTCGGCACGCAGCAGGTGTCCGCCGTCCCAGGCAGGATGGCCAAAACTATGGGGTCCGTCACACAATTTCGTTCCCAACGGGCGCCAGTTGAAAGGATAGCTCCAGGGCTGAAAGTTCCCGGCCACTTCACCTGCGATCCACTGATAAGAGGTGCCGCGTTCCAACTGGTCGAACGTCACTCGACGGTTGCGATGCAGCAGGTTAGGATTCCCCAGATAATGAGTCAGGCCCAAACCGGTGGTAGTATAATCTGCAGTGACTCCGGGAACCTGATAACAATAGATCGAAGCAATATACACAGGCTCATTTACTGAACTGCTCCATGATTGATCGTAATCAAGTCGGTTGGAGAAATTATTTTGGTTCAAAAAGGGCATGATCCCCATCAGCCAGCCGTGCATTGCCACGCCGTCTTCTCGAATCGTCCCTCCGTAAGGCAGGGCCATATGGAAATCCTCGTAATTGTAAAGTGCTAACCCGATCTGTTTCAGGTTGTTTTTCGACATCGATTGGCGGGCTTCTTCCCTGGAGTGCTGCAATGCCGGCAACACCAGGGCGATCAATAACAGCATGACCCCGATTACGACACCAAATTCTGCCCGGCTCATCAAGATCATCCTCAAGCCCTCCCGCGATGTGAATTCAGAAATGAGTTGTTGCGCCGGGAGACGCAGCAATCTCTATCATAAGGTGTCTCGCGTCCTGGAAACAACACCTTTAATGTGAGGTCTCTCTGCGGGGTAACTGCTGCTGAATTTTCTGCAGCAGTTTGACACTCGCCTGGAACTGCGCGGGAGTGGTTTCCTTCGCAAGAGTCGTGTCTTTGAGTGTGGAGGCGATTTCTGTTTGCGGGCCAATGTGGGTTTTAAATCGAAGGACTGCAATATTGAGTTTGGGATATTCTAATTCTTCCGGTGTGAATCTTTTAGTAGCATAGAAAAAGATCTTTAATGGTCGTCCAGCGGGAGACCTTAGCACCCTGACCATGTATTGCTGCTTGTCCTGGGGATCAGACTGCAGCTCAATGTGTTTCCAGGAATAAGAACCGATCGTAAATCTGCGATCTGGAACGGCAGTCTGATCGGGAGTGGCAACGGGAGGTGCCTTGGCTAGCGTCTGCAGAATCCGGGGGGAGGCTTGATCTGAAATAAACGTCACATTGCCATCGGCACGCAGCAGGTGACCTCCACCCCAGGCAGGCTGGCCGAAACTATTGGGTCCATCACACAATTTTGTTCCCAGTGAACGCCAGTTGAAGGGATAACCCCATGGCTGATAGTTACCGGCGGCTTCGCCTGCAAGCCAGGTATGAGAGGTCCCTTTGCTGATTTCCCTGATTCGCACGGTCTGATTGCGGTGCAGCAGATTCGGATTTCCCATGTAAATAGTGATTCCGTAACCGTTTCTGGTCCGTCCCAGATCCATCTCCTGGATCTGGAAAGCAGGAATCGACACCGCATAGACCTGAGCATTATGCGGGCTATTCCATGGTTGATTGTAATCAAGTCTGACAGAAAGATCATTCTGGCTTAAAAACAGCGTGATACTCATCATCCAGCCGTGCATGGCCATTCCGTCCTGGCGAATGATGCCCCCCAGGAGGAAAACAAGCATAGATATCGTGGTAGTTGTGTAATGCCAGTCCAATCTGTTTCAGATTATTCTTTGAAGTCTGCCTGCGGGCTGCTTCCCGGGCCTGTTGAATCGCCGGCATCGCCAGGGCGATGAGCAGCAGAATGATCAGAACGACCACTCCCAGGGTGATCCAGCGCTGACCATTCATGGTTCACTCCCTTCAGGGTCTGCGGGTAACTCTTGCTGAAGGGCACGTAACAGTTTGACGTTCGCCTGGAACTGCGCGGGGTTGGTTTCGTCCGCAAGTGTCGTCGCTTTGAGCGTGGAGGCGATGTCGGTCTGCGGGCCAACGTGTGCCAGGAACAGAAACACTGCTCCCTTGCCTTTGTACTCAGGTCTGTCTCCCGGCCTCACAATGAATTTAGAACGGACACTCATTTTCAACGGAGCTCCAGACGGGCTTCGCAGCACTTTGACAATATATTGATTTTCTCCCTGCGGATCGGACTGCAGGTCGATGGGGTCCCAATAATAGTCGCCGATGGTAAAGGTGCGTGCGGGAACTGCAATCTGTGCGCGGGTGGCGATCGGCGGTGCTTCCGCGAGTGCCTGCAGGATTTCAGGAGCAGTCTCAGTGGAATAAAAATGGATGCTGCCATCCGCCAGCAGGAGATGGGCGCCGTCCCAGATAAGCTGGCCGAAACTGTCCGGCCCGTCACAGAGTTTCGTCCCCAGCGGCCGCCAGTTGAAGGGATAGCCCCAAGGCTGAAAGTTCCCGGCCACCTCACCTGCGATCCAGGTATGAGAGCTGCCTTTGGTGATTTCCCGGAGTCGCACGGAATGGTTGCGGTGCAGCACATTCGTGTTTCCCATCAAACAGGTGACTCCGTATCCCCCGCTGGTCAGGCCCATGTCTCGTTCGGGAAGCTGAAAGACGGGGATTGAGTGCTCATAGACCGGGAAATTCTGGGGACTGTCCCAAGGCTCGGAAAAGCGGGTCATGCTATAGAGCGGACTGGCATCCAGATAGGGCTGGAGCATACTCAGCCAGCCATGCATGGCGGTTCCGTCCTGGCGTATGACGCCGCCGGGCGGAAAACAAGCATGGGTGTCATGGTAATTGTGCAGTGCCAGACCGATCTGCTTGAGGTTATTCTTCGCCGTCGACAGGCGGGCTGCTGTCCGGGAACGCTGAATCGCCGGAGAGATCAGTGCCACGAGCAGCAGGAAAACACCCGTCATGATCCCGAGATCTTTTCTGAGCTGTCTGGGCATGGCCAAGCTCCTGCTGAAGCGGTTTGACCGCGATGATCAATCAGATGGTTTTACAAGAACTCCTTACGCATATTTCCAGTGACCTTCCCATTTGTCGGTCCAGAGGAACTGAGCGGCGAGGTGGCCGTTGCGGCGGAGTTCCAGCCAGTCGATATATTCGACGCGGCAGACAATCACCGCGAAATTTTTATAGCCCAGTTGAGACTCTTCATCATTGGGCAGGCGATCGAACAGGTAGTCCGGCAGATTGGGCGTCGCACTTTCTACTTTGGTCCCCGGTTCTGAAACAGTGATATAACCTCGGCGGTGTTCGAGGCTGCTGGCCTCCCAGTGCCGGGCAGAGACCTCGTCATTGATGTGGACTTCCGCCTGGCCACGCAGACGCACCTGGACCCGCGTGACCGGATCATAAGTGGCCCATTCTACCCAGGGACAGTTCTGGATTTCCTGGATTTTATCCGACCGCCGATCGGCATAGCAGACCATTTCCCGCTGCTCCGCATCGATGGCGCGCAGGACCACGGTCCGGACACGGGGCCGATTATCGAAGAGGGTCGCCAGCGTTCCCAGCCGCCAGGGATGCATTTCGGTTTCGACCGCGTGATTCAGGTGCCGCCACGTCTCGTTGAGTATCGTGTGGACTTTGGCCGGGTTGAATTCAAATTGTCGAGTCATTGAGGGTCCGTTCCTGAGTGTCTATCAGCGCAAGGGTTATCACTATCTTCATTCTGAACGATCAGAGACGCGGGTCAAGCGAAAGTTGGCAGGTTCAAGGTGCCTCATGCGATAAAGCTTCATCTCGCGGGTGGTAAAACAGTGCAATGGGCAGCATGACCAGGGCCAGCAACAGAAAGACATGACTCATCGGCCAGTTCAATGCGTTACAGACCACCGTAAAAATTCCGAAGAAGATCGCAGAGAGAACAATGCCCACCCAGTTAATCAGGTTCATGGTGCCGATCATGCGGCCCTTCTGTGATTTGGGAGGCCGGGTCTGCAGTTCCACCTGCAGCGGAACGATGAACAGGCCGGCAAAGAACCCGACCAGGGTCAGCACGGTCCTCGACACCCACTCGGCGGCATTGAGGGGAATAAAGGCTTCCCAGAGTGAAGCGTCGGTTTCCCTGGCCGATTCCAGCCCGTCCCCCGGTCCCCACCAGCCGATCCCCGACATCAGAACCAGGCAGAGCACGAGTCCCCACGAACCGACGGTGACCAGTTTGAAATTCACCCGTTTATGCGAAACGCGTCCCGCGGCGATACAGCCCAGAGAAATACCAACGCCCATGCAGGCTGCCATCAGACTGGTGCGACTCTCACTCAAATGCAGTTGTTTGATCCCGAAGATATTCACCAGGGGCTGGACGATGCCGCCCACGAACCAGAAGACCGACGAGATCAGCAGCACCGATAAGAGACGTCGATCCTGCTTCAGCAGCGCCCTGGTTTCGGGGTTAATCCCCAGAGTGGACCAGCGAAAGGGGAGCCCCGGATGCGCCACGGGGGTGCGACGGACCCACAGAGAAGATATCGTTCCGATCACGGCAATCGCAATGCAGAAATAGCTGGTCTTCCATAAGGCATCGGGGAAGGACTGTTTGACGAAGCCGGCCGAGGCCATACCAAAGATGATGGCAACGAACGTGGTCATCTGAATCACACCGTTGGCCTGGGGCAGGTCGTCGCTGCGGAGCATCTCCGGGAGGATACCGTATTTGGCAGGTCCGAAGATGGCACTCTGAGTGCTGAGCAGACCAAGGACCACCAGCAACGGCAGCAGTTGACCGGTGAAGAAAGCCGCCATTGCCAGCAGGGCAATGACGATCTCGGCCACCTTACAGGCGATGACAATGGTGCGTTTCGTGTGCCGATCCGCGTACCACCCCCCCAATCCGGAAAAGAAGACGAAGGGGAGCGCGAAGACGGCCAGTGCGATAAACTGCTGATCTTCGGTGCCGGCCTTGAGCGCCTGTTGCGCACAGAACAGCAGTACCAGCTGTTTATAGAGATTGTCGTTGAAGGCGCCCCAGAACTGCGTGAACGTCATCCCCCAGAACGAGGAATCGTGATAGAGGGAAGGCAGTTCTGCTTGAGACGTCGATTCCGTTTCGGTCACCAGTTACAGTCCTTGTAAAGGGGGAGCGTTCTGAAAACCCGGACCCGGGTTGAAAGCAGCTAAACCTTAGTGTCTGCACCGGTTTCTTACAATGTTGATTCACTGAAAGCCGGGAATCTCAACGGATTTTCATAAACGGATCGTCCCCAAATAACCGCCAGAACCCGCTGCGAAACCGCCTATTCTGCGGCTGGCGTTTTGACGGCTGCAGCGGCATTTTTGATGCGGAGCACCTTGAACTCCTCAGCCCGCTGACTGCGGGAGAGCTGAATGATCAGGCTCTGGTTTCCCGCTTCGCCATAAATCCACAATTCATTGATTGCACCGCCGGAAATACTGCGACCAATCTGGGTCGGCGCGCCCAGTGCCTTCCTCACCTGATCCCGGTTCATTCCGGCAACCACGGTACCGTTCCGGATCGCTTTGCGGATGGGATCATCGCGTAATTCTTTGACCTCGCCGGGATCGAGCCACTTGTCCTCGTGCAGCATGTAACCCAGGCGTCCGAGCATGGTGGCTGTATCAGTGGATTTGGGATTCAGTTCCCACGCTTCCAGCAGAAGTTTGATCGCAGCCCGTCTATTGCCTGTCAACTCGATCAAGTCGCGAGCCACGCTCACGCGGCCATCGGCGTCACCGGGTTCGAGTTTCTTGCGTCGCGCTTCGACCCAGTTCACCAGTGTCTGTTTCGCCTGTTCCTGATCGCCCCGCTGCTGAAACTCTTTCGCCAGATCCAGCACATACTGGCGAGGCAGTTCTGCAACGCGGTCGAAGTCGAAGCTGAGCTGCATCTCCTGATACTTCTTTAAGAGGTCCATTCGCTCAGGCAGCTGTCTCTTGATCTCTGAGGCGATTTTGAACCCGTTACTACCCCCTTCTGCCAGCCCTTTGAGGATCTGGTCGAGGACGATCTGCGAATAAAACCAGCGCCACATTCGCTGTCGTTGCTCCGCATTCGCTTTCTGGAAGACGGCAACCTGATCCGCAAGATACTGTTTGCGTTCGAGGGGCTGATCTGCTTTGAGAGGTGTGACATATTTGGGAAACAGTTTGAGCAACTGCGCGCGAATCGGATTCGCATCGGGCGCTTTCTGTTTTTTGAGTTGCTCCCATTCGAGCACAAGTGCTTCGTGCCGGAAGTTTTCTGCGAGGCGGGGATCGAGTTTGAACTCCTCCGCCTTGTCAGCCAGTTTCATCAGGTTCTCTGGCTGCTTGACAGTCAGCTTGCTGTACTCGGCTTCTATGCCTCTACGGTAGGCGTTGAGGGCCTTCTGGGCCAGCTCCTTGTCGCTGTAGAACTCAGCCCGGTTGCGCCCCCAGTCCGCCAGTGCGTACCAGTCGCGGGGATTGCCAAGATCGATTTTAGATTCATCGGTGACGAACTGTTCCAGGTCGGTGGGTAGTTTTTTGAGCGACGTAATTTTAAACAGCAGACGCCCGTTTTCCCGGGCGAGTTGCCCGGTGACTTCGACATTCTTAAAGCTCGCATCCAGTCTGGGTACTTTCCCGGCAAAGTAGAACGGAATCGGACAATTGCGAAAGCGGAGCGAGAGTGAGTTAAACGTCGAGACCCGCCCTTCCAGAGTCTGTGAAACGCCCAGCAGTTTGCTCCACTGTTCACGCTGACTGACAAAGTTCTGGATACTGCGGTCGGCGGCAAAGGAGTTTCCCGGGCCGGTCAACAGCAGGCTTAACAGAAACAGACAGCAGGAATGAGACAGGCGTTTCATCATAGGGAACGCTCCAGAAATTGTGTTTGTTGCTTGAGCAGACTGGCGACCTGATCGCGGTCGTGATATTCATCAAACTGGATGCCCAGCTGTTCGTATAAATCCAGGTGCGACCACATAAAGGCGGTTTTCCCGTCAAGCAGAATGACACCGGTCTCGGGGCTGTTTTCATTCTGTTCAAAGGCGGAGAGCTGTGCTGCAAAAATCAGCGGCTCGCCCGGATGTGCTTCCACGTACTCCCGAAAAGTGGGATCGGTCAATTCCAGGTTCAACGTATATTCATCCAGAATGACCGGGAAATTGAGCCGGTAACGAGTCTGTTCTTTCTCGTCGCCGGTGGCAACGGGAATCAGCGTCGTTTCAAAAATCAGCCAGCTCCCTTCATAGCGGACGTCGAACAGGGTCTGCCAGCTTTTGAGATCCTGCTCCTTGATCTGCGCGACGGCTGCATCAGCGATTTCAAACAGGGGAGACACGGCCTGCCTGTTAAGCGCTTCCAGTTCCCGGGCTTTCTGCTGGACTTCGAACGCCTGGCGATCATGACGCCCCAGCGTCTCCAGTGCCTGGGCCGCCTGCTGATAAGCGGTGTTGGCCCCCACCAGATCCCCCTTTTCCAGCAGTTCCCGGCCTGCCTCGGTCGCAGTTTTCAGAGTGACTTCGGCCCGCTCCAGTTGCCGGCTGTGCCAGATACCGTAACCGGTGAATCCGAGAATCAGCAGGATCCCGGCCAGGATGGCACGGAAGGGAGTCATCAACCGGGTCCGGGGGGGCGGCAGCTCAAAAGGGGACAGCTCTGCTGGGGCCGGTTGCGTCGCCTCTCCCGCCTGCCCCTTGCGGGTCGCCTGTTTCTGCTGACGCTTCTCCCGTAAACGCGACACCAGCGGAGAGTTCAAGACATACTCGGTGATCCGTTGCTGTGTGGGGATCTGCTTTTTCTTCTTCCGCGCTTTGAGGGGCGGATAGGTATTGCGGGGCAGGATAAAATAGCTTTCGCCACACTGATCACAGGTATGCCGATAGGGGGTTTTCCGCCGATATCCCGAGAGGCTGACCCCACACACGCAAACGATTTCATACGGTTCCGGGATATCCTCTTCTCGACGTTTTTCTTTCGACGGAATTTTCAGCCAGTGTGCCATAAAACCGGTACCGTAATCGAAACAGATCTTCCTGAACCTGCAGGATCGTCGTCGAGGATTGGAGAGTTCAATTGAGAGCTAAAACAGACTCTTTCATTATAGACATCCCGGCCGCTGATGTCACAGGACTCTTGTATTCTGAACGGTTTCATGAACATTTTTGTCTGAAAATCCTGTATAGCGGCGAAAAAATGAGGGGCTGAAAATACCTACAATCGTCATTTTCGTGCCGAGTTACCTGACACTTTTATTTCAGAGAAATCCCTCCTTTTGTGCAGGTACCAAAGTTTGACCGACCTCTGTTTCTGAGGTATATGCCAGTAGAAATTGTATGTTTCTTTTTTGAATCATCGTCAAATCGGATCTCTCTGGCTACGGCATCAAACCCGTTCCATGACCCGCCAGTCACGTGTATTTTGGAGTCCCGGGATGTTAACGACCTCATCCACACACTCTCAGAGCGAGCAGAAATCGAGTGTAGCGCAACTCGAAATCTGCCTCGTGCCCGTAACACATCACATTAAAACGCTCAAACTGACCACGGGGGAATACCTGATTGGTTCCGGGGCGGAATGTTCGATTCGGCTGGATGTTCCGGGGATCGCCGCTGAACACTGCCGACTGATTGTCACGGAGTTTGATGCGACCATCGAGGCCCTCGATCACCGGCTCTGGGTCAACGAGCGGCCCGTCCGCCGACTGACACTGACGCAGGGGATGCAGCTGCTAATTGGACCGGTCAAGTTCCGGGTTGAATCGATTGAAGAGACGGTCCCACACACGGAACCAGAAGCGGAAACCGTGTTGCCCGGTGCATCTACAGCCACCCGAACCCAAATTGAGATTCCGGAAGAACTACAACAGCTGGCCCGTTTTCAGAAACAGCTCGAAGAACGTCAGCAGTTACTGCAGCAGATCGAACGGGAACAGTTGGCCCTGCAACAGGAAATGCTGGCCCAGGAAGCGGAACTGGAACAGTTGCAGCAGCGGTTTACTCTGCAGCCCCCTGCTCCTCCGGAGCCGGTTCCCCCTTCTGCAGCACAGGATGAGTCACTCCGTTCATTCGATGCCGCGATCCTGGAACTGGATCAGAAGCTGTCACAACTGGAACAGCTGCAACAGGAATTGGAAGACGAACAACAACAGTTACTGACTGGGCAGAAACAGCTGGACGGTCAACAGCAGCGTTTGAGCCGCCTGCAGCAGAACCTGCAGGTGGAACGCAACACACTCACTGCCGAACAGCGTGCACTGGTAGCTGCCTGGATCGACCTCGAACAGGCCTGTACCGCTGGCAAGACTGAACAGGAAACAGAACGCGCCTGGCTGGAAGCAGATCAATCGACACAACAGCAACAGACCAGCGACACGCAAGCTGCCGAGGAAACTCTGAGAGCCTGGGAAGAGGACCTCGCCGAGCAGCGCAGCCAGCTGGATACCCGAGCAGAAGAACTGGAACTGCGCCAGCAGGACCTGGATACACGGGAACAGAAGCTGACTGAGCAGCAGCAGAATCTTGATGAAACGCAGCAGAGCCTTAAGGACCAGAGTGCGTTGCAGCAGGAGCTGGAAACACAACGAACTCAATTAGAACAGGAACTGGCCTCCCTCGAATCAGCGCGGCAGGAATACGCAGAACAACAATCACAGCTGGAAACCGAAAGCGAAGCCTGCACGCGTCAGCAACAGGAGTTGCAATCTTTACGGGAAGAATATGATCAAAAGGCTGCGGCACTGGAAGCACTAGAAGGCGAAGTTACCCGACAGCAGGAGGAGCTCACTGCCCAACAGACAAAACTCGAACAGCGTCAGACAGAATTGAACGCGCAAACGGAAGCACTCGCAGCAGAACGCAGCGAACTGGAACACCAGAAAGACGAACTGGCCGCGAAATCTGAACAGTTGAAGTCAGAGCAGAGTGAATTCGAAAACGAAAAACTGGAATGGAATAACGCGCGGACAGAACTGGAACGGGATCAGCGTGAACTGGAAGCCTCCCGTGCAGAACTTTCAGATCAGTCAGCGCAACTTGCAAAGACACAGACGGAACTTGATCAGCTGCAGCAGAAACTGACCGAACAGGAACAACAGCTGACCGAACGCGAGTCCGAACTCAATACGACTCAGCAGGAACTGGAGACGGCCCGCGCTGAATTTGAGCAGGAACAGACTGACCTGACTGCAACGCGCGCCGCACAGGACGATGAGCAGTCCACTTTCACTCAAGCCCGCGAGGAACTGAATCAGGAGCGTGAGCAACTGCAGCAGGCGCAGTCCGAATTGAAGCAGAAACAGACAGCTGCGGAGCGTCTTCAGGAAGAACTGACAGCGCGCGCGTCTGAACTGGAGACAAAGCAGCAGGAACTCGCATCGCTGCAGGAAAGTCTGGATGAAAAACAGAGCACACTGGAAGCCACGCAAACGGAATGTGACAAGGCACAGGCTGAACTGTCACAAGCACAGGAACAGCTGGAAACAGAACGAGCCGCGCTGACGGAAGCCCAGTCTGAGCTGGCACAGTCCCGGTCAGAGCTGGATCAGCAGGAAGATTTCCAGGCACGGGAGCAGGAATTAACAGAACGCGAAGCCCGCCTGAATGAACAGGAGCAGGAGCTCGCGAAACTGATCGACGAACAGAAGACCCTCGCAGAGCAGCAGGCAAGTCAATCTGAAGCCTCAGCTGCGAATGTGGAGGAACGGAGAGAGCTGACCAACCAGCGTGAGGAACTGGAGCGTCTGCGCTGCGAGCTGGATCAGCGCGAGTCAGAACTGCAGCAACGCGAAGCGGAACTCGCAGAGCGGGAGTCAGACCAGGCGGATCTTGCCCAACAGCAGGAGCAGCTTGAAGCAGATCGTGCTGCGTTGCTGGCGGGCGAGTCACAGCTGGAGCAATCGCAAGCCGAACTGGGACAGCGAGAGGAGCAACCGGACGAACGCGAGCAGGCTCTGTCGGAGCGGGAGGCCCAACTTGACGAACGGGAACAGGAACTGGAAGACAACCAGCAGTTAGACGAAGAAGAACGGACAACGGTCGCGCAATTAACGTCGGAACGGGAACAGCTGATGCTGGACCGGGACCAGTTGGAAATCGACCGTGATGAGATCAGTCGCCAGAGAGAGGATCTGGAAGAACTGCGGATGCAGATCGAGAAGGATCGGGGACAACTGGAGGATCGGGAGCATATCGTTGAGCTTCGGGAACAGCAGTTGGCCGAACGCGACAGCCTGATGGCTGAAGTCGGACTCCCCCCCCACGATCTGGAAAGCGAACCGGCTCCGCAGGCTGAAACAGAACTTGAGATTGCAGAGCCTGAAGCAGCCGAGGCCCCGGAAACATCTGCATCGCAGGCCACAGGTTCCTTACTGGAATCGTTCCTGAGTCAGCCGGACGAAGCCCCACAGACGGAACCACAGCCGGAACCGGAGCCTGAGAAACAGGATTCAGGCATGACACTGCAGACAAGTCGCCTGCTGAATATGTTCACGCGGGAAACACCAGCGTCACCGGAAATCCCACCAGTGGAAACCGAGACGCCCCCTGCTCCGCCGACTGAACCAGCACCACAATCTTCCACGATGGAACCGGAGCATAATGCAGCCGATTTGCCGCAGGAAGAACCTGAAGACGACAACTCGATCGCTTCCTATATGGAAAAACTGCTGGAACGATCTCGTTCCAAATCCCCCGCCCCCGGTTCCCAGCATCAGAACCAGAAACCAGGAACAGCGAACCAGCCGGGAAATTCCAGTGGGTTGATGCCGGATGGTCACTCTGCCAGTTCCCAGATTTCCATGGAAGAAAAACTGGCGACCCTGAACCAGGCACCCACTCACGCGCAAGACAGAGACGCTGTGCGTGATGCGATGAACTCGTTCCGCGATGTGGCCAATTATTCCGCCCGCATGGCGATTGCCCGACATTCAATGAAACACCAGAAAACCGATCTTCTGTTTAAAGGGATTCTGACCGGCGTCTGCGTGCTGACCACCCTGATTATTTTTGCAGAATCGATCTGGGGGTCCAATACCCTGGGTATCATCAAATGGGCGGCCCTGGCGGTCAGCATCACCTCGTCAGCCCAGTTCCTGCGCGGTTTGCATGAGGTCAAAAAACTGTTTCCTGAAAAATCAGATCTTGATTCAGCGGAAGAAACTGACGCAGAGAGCCCTGCCCCAGAATTCGAGGTAGAAGCGGCAACAGAAGTCATGGATTTCCAGGATGAACCGAATGACCTGGATTCGTTTTCTGCAGTAGAAGAGCCGTTGTCAGCAGACGAGGAAGAGCTACAATCACTGGAGGCACAACTGCTGGAAAATGCCCGACGCAAGCGGAAATCTTCCCAGGCGAAAGCGAAAGAAGAACAGCCGGATCAGCGCGATTTTGAAATGGATGCAGAGCCATAACCAGTCAACAAACGACAACACGAAGCCGGAGGCGTATTAGAAACATGATTCTATTCTGGTGCGTCTCTTTGTTTGTTGTTTTCTGGATCGGGATTGTGATTGTGAACTCCCTGACGTCGCCCCCGGACAACCTGGGGGTCACTGCCGGTCAACTCAATCCCTGCCCCGCCTCCCCCAATTGCGTCTGTTCGACCGATCCGTCTGCATCACATCAGATTGCTCCCCTGGCCTTTACGGATTCTTCTGAACAGGCTCGCCAGCGTCTGGTGACGATTCTGGAACAGTACCCCGGTTGCCAGATCGTTCAATCCGAGGAGTATTACCTGCAGGCTGAATTCCGCACACGCTGGCTCCGTTTTGTGGATGATGTTGAGTTCCTGATCGAACCGCGTCAGAATGTGATCCAGGTGCGATCTGCTTCCCGAGTCGGCTACTCCGACCTGGGAACCAACCGTAAGCGGATCGAGGCGATTCGACAGAAATTTGCCCAGAGCACCCCTTAAGTTTGATTGTCTACTCCGCATCTCCGTCAGAGGAAGCCTCTGTGACAGACCTCCCCGATTATTTACCAACCGCTTCGCTGGAAACCCTGCAGCAGCGCAGCCGGCTCCTGCAGACGATACGGTCATACTTTGAGGCACGGAATTATTGGGAAGTCGAGACTCCCCTGCTGTCCCGTGATTGTGTCGTCGATGCCTATATCGATCCCTTTACCAGCCAGTGGCAGCCTGAAGAAGGCCCGGGCATCGACGGCAGTCGCCAATCCGAGATCAGGTACCTGCAAACCTCGCCTGAATTTGCGATGAAGCGTCTACTGACCGCAGGCGCGGACCGGGTTTACCAGATCACGCACGCTTTCCGTCAGGCGGAACGGGGAGACATGCACAACCCGGAATTCAGTATGCTGGAATGGTACTGCCGGGGAGAGACCCATCAGGAGCAGATGACGTTTGTCGAAGAACTCGTGCGCGCAGTCTACCAGGCAGCAGAGGAAATCTCCGATCAGAGTCAACGGATACCGCTGCCAACCGGGCCATTCACCCGGCTCAGTTATGAAGAAGCGTTTCAGAAGTACGCCGGCCTTTCTGCATTGGGATCTACGGCGGAAGAGTTTGCCCGGCTCGCTGAGGTCCGACAAATCTCAGTCCCGATGGACTTTGAAACGACGGACCGTCAGAGCTGGCAGAATCTGTTGCTGATCGAGTTGGTCGAACCGGAACTGAAGCGGCTGGAAGCCGTCTTTGTGTACGACTATCCCCCGGAGCAGTCCGCCCTGGCTCGGATTCGTCCCGGCAACGAAACGTTTTCCTACGCGGTTTCGGAACGTTTTGAACTCTACTTGCAGGGCATTGAAATCTGTAACGGCTACCACGAACTGACAGACGCGGCAGAATTGCGCACACGGATTGTGAAACAGTCGGCACTTCGACAGCAGGAGCAGCGACCTGCACTGCCGGAGGAGAGTTATCTGCTGAGTGCGATGGAAGCCGGTCTGCCTGCCTGCGCGGGAACCGCGCTGGGGCTGGACCGGCTGATCATGCTGGCGCTGGGCAAACAGAAACTGCGGGACGTGATTGCGTTTCCGTTTGACCGTGCGTGACGATTACCATTCACTCGTCACACGTTCGTTGCCGTTACGCGTACACAACTGGTAAAACAGTCGGGCATCAATATTTTTAGCCATCCCTTTGGCGGAACCATCGGCTTTGGCAAAATGAACGACATCATCGTGCCAGGAACCGAAGGTCAGATGGATGGTCTGGTTGATTTCCGGTCGTCCGTCAAAGTTGTTCCCTTCGTGGAAAGTTGTGGTTGAATTAGGACCGGAGACAGCGCCAGATACTGCGCTGTGGCTGTCGGCCCAGAACCCGAAAGAGGATTCCCCAAAGAAGAGCGTGTTCGAAGTACCATCTTGGACATCACGTTCTTTCGTGGCGCTGTTCGCCCCGAAAATTCCTCCTCTGAAGTTGCTGCTATAGGGAACGTAGCTGGAAAAGCCCATCAGCTGACCACCCACACCACGATAATTACAGTAACCCAGATCCCGGGGACGGTTGGAAGGTAACGAGGCGCTGGGACAGACATAACTTGGAATGGGCACCGTGCTGGCATTCTTGCTGTCAGTGGAAAATTTGGCACGATCATAGTCGATATTAATGGTTGTCTGATCCATGTCTGCCAGAATCAGTGCCTGCCAGCCCCACCAGGGAGAGAGCTCCCAGTCGACCAGTCGCCATTGAGTCACACGGTTATTGTTACTGTCCGAGGTATCTACCGGAATCAGTACATCTTCATTGAAAGCCACATTCGCATTTGCCGGACCATTCGACTGGTTCCCCATATCATCGACGGGCAACGCTTCAATCCAGCCTGAGGGATAACAACGGAAAGTATTTTCATAATTGGAGGCAGCCAGAGCGATCTGTTTCAGATTGTTGATGCACTGTGTCCGGCGGGCTGCCTCACGTGCCCGTTGAATCGCAGGCAGCAGCATGGCGGCCAGAACCGCGATGATCGCCATGACGACCAGCAGCTCAATCAGCGTAAATCCCTTGCGGGATGAATGTTTGGAATCTGAAACGAGTTCGCGCATCGATCACTCCCTGTATGTGTTGAACATGATCCCAGCCCGATGCCATTTGACGGGATTTTTTAACTCGAATTGGTTGATTGGGTGGTCTCTATTAATATCTTCTATTCAGACAACAGAGAAGTCAATTCCCAATTGTCTGGAGACAATGCAATAGATACCGATGAACAGTTTATTCTAAAGCAGTCGCAAAACAAACGCAAATCAGGACTAGTTTTTCCTTCATTTTTTGAGAGCCCTGCAAAACGCAGATCATTAAGCTCTCACCAATTTAACGTAAATCCCGTCTCCCTGACTACCTGCGGCTTGAACTCGTACTGCCTGCAGTCTGCGCACGTTCGCTACTAGAGCGTTATGAAATATAACCTCCTGTCTTTACGAAAAGATCTGCGAAAAGACGTAAATTATCTCTGAAATTTTGCGGTTTTCCCAATTTCCGCTGATCAGAGTCAGGCCTTCGAATGCCCTGGCAGCTTTTGTTTCCCCAGAATCCAGGGCATCAGACGCGCCATGTTGCGGGCATCGTCAATACCTCTGTGGTGAGTGCCTTCCAGCGACAGACCGGCCAGCTTCAGTGCGCGGGCCATCCCGAACCGTTTGCGCGATCCCTGGGCTTTCGAAAACTGTTTTTTCAGGTTGAGGTGCGTCTCTCCGAAGGGATAAGCCCGACCGTGATACCGGCAATCCTGCTGGAACTGAGATTTATCATAATCCCCCCAGGAGCAGAACAGACAGGCATCGTAAGATTCGGACCATTTCAACAGTGCATCCAGCGCCTCGGGAAAGCGGGGCGCGGTTTCGACATCATGCTGAGTAATTGAAGTCAGCTCAGTACAGAAGGGAGTTAACTGCGGGTGCCGGACCGGCTGGATGAAGGTTTGAAACTCGGCGAGCGGTTTCAGTGAGTTGTTGGCCACAATGACCGCACCAATTTCAATGATTTCCATCTCATCGCGGGGCACCGTTTTCCGGTCACAACAGGTGGCTTCCAGATCAATGATCAGGAAATGGGAATACGCATCGTACGCACTTTGATTTTCGTTCATGTTTTTCTTTCTGTAAGAAGTCCTGCATCGCTTCTCGATGTGTTTTCAATTCGTTCTTTGTGCCGGATTATAAAAGACTTTTCGCGGATGTAAATAGATCTCCCCCGGCCCGGAATCCCAGAACAGGCTGGCATTCAGGTACGGATCTGGTACAACTAAGAGCAGGCAGGCTGACGTTTCGATTCTCTCTTTGCGCTGACAGCGCCGAATTCTCATGCCGCGAAACCGTTTTCCACTCTTGTCGAGCTTGAGTCTCCTCTGGCTGATCTGTGTCGGTCTCTGTACCGGATGCGAGTCCCACCAGCGGCCCACTCCTGCCCCGAATCCACCACAGTCCCGGACCGCCACAAAGCCATCGCCTGTTGAACTGCTACCGGACCAGTCCACGCCGATCACCGTTCCTGTACAGTTGGAACCTGCGTCCTGGGAGACACCGGAAGGCCTGCTGATGTTCGTTGCAGAACATCAGTTGACGGACAAAGAACGCCAGAAAGCATTGCAAAAAATCGACGAGCTCCATCATCCGCAGAGAATCGCCGACTGGAAGTATCTGTTTCTGTTTTCGGAGCCTCTCGATCCGCATTTCCAGTTATCCCAACTGGAATATTCACTTCAGACACAGGGGAAAACAATGGATGCCATGCGGCTGGCGCAATTGATTCCCGCTTCCCCAACCCCCATTTACCAGACTTACTTTCAGACCTCGCATAAGAACAGTCCCTCGCCCCCTGAATCCAACCCCAAGACCGCAGAGAATCCCCCGAACCGGGACGATCCGTGTGAGATCATCGCGGAGGTACTGTCCCACTCCGGAGTCGCCGCGGCGCTGGCCAAAGCCCGCGCTTTCGAGGAATCGTCCGACCGCGATCTCGCACTGAGTTATCTCATCCCTTACCTGCTGGATCAGAACAAAATCGACGAAGCCCGGAAACTGGCGGATGAGCTGCACGCACCAGATCAACGGGGAGACGCCTGGGGGGCGATCGCGTGCCGACTGGTTCAGACAGACCAACTGGAACGTGCACTGCAACTGGCTGAGACAGTAAAAGATCCAGAGCAACAGAACCAAGTGCTGGAGTCGATTGTTCTGAAACTGATCAAAGAACATCAGTTTCAACAGGCCCTGGAACTCTGTCAGCAGGTTAAAAACTATGAGTCTGATTCTGCAAAGGATCATTGTTTCTCTGCGCTGGTCACACATTCGATAGAGGCAGATCAGCTTGATTTGACTCTGAAAGTCATCGACACGATGGAAGCAGATTCGGTAGAGAAATGGTTCGCCATAGATGATCTGATCAAACATCTGCTGGAAACACAAAAACTGGATCAGGCGCTGCAAACCGCTCGCAATTTCGACAATGACGAAGATCGGAGGGCTGCCCTGGAATCGATTTCCGAATGTCTGTCAAACCAGGGCAGATTCCAGCAGGCACTGGAAGTGGCAGAATCGATCGAACCGGGTTATCAGAAACAGTCTGCCCTGGCACATCTCGCCGAAAAACAGTTTCAGTGCGGTCATCTTGAGCAGGTCGTGAATCTGTTGTCAAAACATGCGGACTCCGATCTGCTTGCTGATGATTTTGAGCCTTTCCTGTATCACGACGCCAACCATGTGTGGCACCATTCCGTCCCCCTTTATGAGCAACTGCTGACGGCGCTGGTTGCTGCGCGAAAGCTGGAGCAGGCCCTGCAGATGACAGAAACGCTGCAGGACGAAAGCCAAAAGATAACTGCCCTTCAGTTTCTGATTCAGATACTGGCTGAGGCGGGAGACTTCGAGAAAGTCATTGAGCTCGGGTTCAACTATACGACGGACGAAGATGACCTGTCAGAGCTGCAATCAACGGCAGTTGACAGTCTGGTGGACGCAGGAGAGTATCAGCGCGCGATCGAGCTGGCAAAACTGACGCAGGACGAAGAACTTCGGGCACAGGCTGAGTTCCGCCAGGTGAAGCTGTTATTCGGTCAAGGAAAACTGGAACCGGCACAACAACTGGCTGAGAACATTCATGATCCCGAGTGGAAGACAGAAAGCGAGCTGGCACTCATTTCGGCACTGATTGAACAGCAGCAATTCAATAAAGCGATCCAGATTTCACAAAAAATGGAGTACTATTCTCGGCAGAAAACCGAGGCCGAGCAAAAGCTGATTACAGCCTTACTGGAGGCAGGTCGAGTGACTGAGGCCACGAACATGGCCTGCGGGATCTGGAAATCGTCAGCGCGTTTACCGGCACTCTTCGAAGTGGCAAATCAGCTGGCTTCAGAACCAACCCTGCAAAGCGATCTGTCTCCTGAATTCTCCCGCCAGAACCGCAGACTGAAAACCGCATTCACGCCGGAGGAACAGCAACTGGCCCGGCGGATTGTTGACTCTATAAACGAGAATTGAATCTCCTGCCCTCCGATCATTACCATTCAGGAAAAATCTTTCTGGATCGCTCTGGAAAACCGGGGTCAATCTGCTACAACATCGACATACCCCAGAATCATTCGCGCTGGAAAAGGATTTCGCTGGAGACTGCCATGATTCGTAAACACCTCCGCCTTGTGCCGAGGCTGACTTTTGGGCTCTGTGTACTGGGGCTGAGCCTGCTGACAGGTTGTGGGGCAAAAACAGAGTCGGACGCCACGTCAACTACGTTACCTGAGACCACCGTTCCTTCTCCCATTGCTGATCAGTCCGCTCAAAAATCCCAGTTAGATATTGCCCAATCCCCCCGTGAACTGCTGTTTTTTGTCGCTCAGAATCAGCAGCCGGAGGAAGTCAGAACAGCTGCTTTCATCAGAATCGCTGAGAAATATCTGCAAAGGGATCAGTTCTCACAGGCCAGCGAGATACTGGAACGACTGGAGCCCACCACAGAGCGAGACGAAGTCTATTTCAGCCTCGCAAAATCGCTGCTTCCGCAGGACCGCAAAACAGTCCCGTTAATACAGACACTGGAGCTGATCCTCAAAATCGAAAACCCAGCACCACGCGACAAGACTTTGAGATGGATCGCTGACCGGTTTCTCAAACAGGGTGATGTGCCTCAGTTCCGCTTCGTAGTGAGCCGAATCTCTGAGAGCAAACTGAAATCAATGCTGATTAACTCACTCTCCCGAATTGTGATCGACAAATCAGGCTTCGATCAGACACTGCGCGATAGTCGAAAGTTACCGGATCCCGCGGAACGCGAGACCGCCCTGTGCAGTCTTGCCATCGTACTGGCTCGGAAAGGTGAGCAGGCCCAGGCGGCAGCCCTGATTCAGGAAATCCAAACGCCTGTGCTCCAGGAAATCGCGAACGATGCCCGCGTCTTTTCATTTCTCAGGTCGGGACAGCTGGGAGCGGCAATGGGCCTGATCCGTAGTGGATGCACCTGTCGGACATCACCGCTGCTGAACTCCCTCTGCCATGATCTGATCAAGGGAAACAGTATTGACCAGGCGCTTGCTGTTGCGCGTGAAATTGAGGAACCAGAATATAAATACAGTGTCTTGTATCATGCCGCCAGTGAATTGTTCGAGCGTGGAGAGATCCAGCGGGCAGAGGCAGTGATCCTGCAGGCCAACCACGCAGATAAGGCTGACGTCCGCCAGGCTTCAGCAGAGGAAGAAGAGAGACGGATCTCATCTCAGGCCAGCTTTGCCTCCCTGCTGATTAAACAGGGAGACCTGGAACGCATCCAGGCTTATTCCGCCCAGGTCGACATCAATGTGTTTCGCAAATACAAAGGCTTACATAAACTGGTCGGTAAACGGATTCAGGCAGGCCAACTGGACCAGGCGCTGGCGCTGACAGAAACATTCCCTGAAGAGGATGTCTTTGCGCTGGTGGCTGAGCACCTGGCAGAGCAGGGAAAATTCAAACAGGCAGTTCAGACTGCATTGAAAATCGAAGACAGCTACCATCGTTCGGCAGCCCTGGCCCCCATCGTTGCTCAACTTCTGAAAAAAGACGATCTGGATGAGGCCTTTGAAGTTCTGCAAAAAGTTGATGACATCGGCTTCCAGTGTACCGGCCCCCCTTCCCTGCGGTATCACAACTCTCCCCATCACTGGCACTACGATCATTACATCTACGAAAAAATGATCACAAAGCTGCTCGAAGCAGACAGACCGGATCAGGCTCTGGCCGTCACTCACCTGCTACACGAATCGAAGGAGCGATTTGGCTACGCAAAACATCTGATGAAAGAACTGGTCCGAATGGAGAAGTACGATGCGATGGCCATGGTGGCGCTCAAATTCACCGCGGACCTGCCCTACCAGGAACAGCTCATCGAAATGGCGATCGGCAGCCTGATGGATGCGGACCAGGACGAACTGGCAAATCAGATTGCCCGGAAACAGACGAACAAGAACCTGCAGGCATTCGCGGAATTTCAAATCGTAGCCCAGTTGGTCGATCGAAGAAAAATCAACGAGGCACACGAACGGGCACAGCAGATTCAACATCCCGCCTGGCAGGCAGAGTCGCAGGCAAAGGTGGCCTATGGCCTGATGATGAACCAACAAAGGGAACTGGCTCAGAAGGTGATCGAACACCTGGACCTCACCCGACTACGTCCCGAGTCCATCGCCAGACTCGTTTCCGGCCTGGTCTTCAGCGAGCAATTGGAACAGGCGCTCTTCCTGTCCAATCAGATTCGCATCAAACAGGACCGCTTACCCGCCCTGATGGAAATCACAGAGGGACTGGTCGGCCAGGCAGAACAGAGGGAGACACCGACGCCAGAGGAGTCTGGCAGCGATCACAAATCATACGCTCTATTCACGCCGGAGGAACAGCAACTGGCCCGGCGGATTGTGCAATCCATCCAAGGCGACTGACCCAATCACTTTACCTGCAGTTCCGACTTCCAGGCGGCTTGAGTCTGTTTAAAATGTTCCCGGGCAGACTGATACCAGGCCGGCGGTTTTCCTTGCCAGATACAATGCTGTACACAGCTTTCCCGGTCATTTTCCAGCTGCAAGATGTCACAGTTCTGCAACATCTGAAAATCATCGCGGGTCGCCTGTGCCAGTTCCCGGAGTGCTGCACCGCAGTCGGCTGGACTCATGCGATCCTGCAGATAGAGCCGCGCTGTATACAGGGCGGCATCTGCGGCACGTTCCGCCTGCTCAGTGAGATCGAAAAGGTCGATTGTGACCGCATCCGCTTCCTTTCGCACCTGCTTCGCATATCGATAAACGGTCATGACGAGGCCTGCGACCACGTTTCCGCTCAGAAAACGACGTGGCAATAACCCCTCGGCCACCCGTTTGCGATAGGCGGGAGTGGCTTCCTCTTCCACGCAGGCCAGCAGAGGATGTACGCGCCAGGCAGAGCGGCGTGCATAGGCAACGACTGCCCGCGGCTCCAGAAGTTCCAGCTCTTCCTTTTCGGGAAGCAGCGCTGCAGCGGCCTGCTGGGCTTCCGTTTCGTCTTGATCCCGCAACCAGCAGTGTATCCGGTATTCATGTTTTTCATAACCGGCACAGGTACGGGCCTGGCGAAACAGGGGCGCTGCTTCATCGCTTGGGCAGTGAGATAAAATGCTGGCCAGAGAAGTAGCACGGGCCAGTTCATACCAGCCCTCGGAATCAGCGGGCCAGTCATCGACATAAGCGGTCAACACTTCAATCGCCTCGGCAAAAGAATGATGACTGGTCAGACGCAGATTGACTCCCAGGGCCAGCCGGGCAGCCTGATGCCGGGGTTCCAGTGCGAGGACTTTTCGAAAGGATGCGATGGACGACCGGAGAAAGTCGCCTGCGGCCTGGGCCTGTCCCAGGACAAAATGGGCCTCGGCGCTCTCAGGATCGCGATCCACGGCTGACATCGCCCACCAGAGGGCAAGCTCCTGCATTTCCTCTTCCAGCCAGATCCGGGAGATCATGGCGTGGATCCGCGACGTCTCCTGGCGATTGCGTGAGAGATCGGCTGCTCTCTCACAGGTCGGCAGTGCGACGTCATTCTCTCCCAGGAAAAACTGGATTTGAGCACGTTCAAATAGTAATCGGCTGATGAGCGCGTCTGCCTGTTGTGCAGCGATCTGCCGACGATTCACTGCCAGCCATGACTGTGCTGCTCTGTGATCGAAGGGGGGTTCGGCAGAATCGGGCATACGCACTTACTTCCAGAAACGGGGTGAGGGATCGTCTGCAACACAGGACACAAAATCGCCGGGCTGGTTCAGTCTGCGTTCAGGGAACGCCTGGAGTCAGTCAGTTTCTGAATCAGACTGGCGGTCAGATTTTTTTTCATCAGGCTGCCTTTCCTGCAACTCCTGGAGATAGAAGAGTGCCTGCTCACGAACGGCTGCGGGATTGGGGGAGCCTTCGGGAAGAGAGCAGACGCCCTCCTGCCTCCGGGCCATCCATTCGGTCCCCAACATTTCATCCAGTGCGTCAGCAGCACAGCTGGAAACTGACCAGCCATTCTCTCCCGACTCATGATCCTGATCCAGAATGTGAATCAAGGTTGGAATGACCGAAAGTGGTTCCTGTCCTCCCAGTCCTCGACAGGCGGCACAACGCACATCGGCTGCTGCATCCAGCGTTGCCAGCTCTACCAGTCGACCTTCAAGCTGCGGATTTCGTATTGAAACCAGGTGCCGGGCCACCTGTTCGCGAACGAATTCATGTTCGTCGTCCAGAAATTTTAAAATCAGATCGAGCCGCGATTCGCGGCAGAGCGCCATCAGAAAACATGCCGCTCGAGAACGAAACAGCGGTTCGCTTTCCTCCAGCGCCGCTGCAGTCAGACGATCGGTCTCCTGCTTCAGACGGCTGGTGATCTCCCGATATTCGTCCGGCCAGTCGTCTGGCAGCCAGCGGACAAATTCGTACTGCGTCAGCAGCATCCAGAGTTCCGGGTCACGACTGCCATCGGGAGCGTCAGGAAAAGGGATGTCGGAAAATTTCATTCGACGGCGTCCAGTATGCCTGCAGGGTTAATACGAAATCCGGCTTAATGTATAACAACTCTATCATCCTCTGCCTTTACTTGTCTGCGCAGAAGCCAGCGTAGAACCGGTTCCAGAACCAGCAACAGCACGCACTGGGCACCATACAGGCTCATAAAAATCACCTCCACCAGTTTAGAATACTCCGGTTTCTCCTGGGGATGCAAATAGCTTTCCACTAGAAAGAAACACTGCATTACCAGAGCCATGATGAGTAACCGCAACAAGATAGACGGTCGAAATTGTTTCTGTTTTTTACTCCAGAGCAGAATCGCCGCGTCCCCTGCCACCACCGGCAGCCAGAGAGGCACGAACAGAATAAAGACCAGTAACTCGGGGACGATCGTTTTTTCCAGCATTATCAAAACGGGAGTCAGTGCGGTCGCAACGATCGACGCCCCCAGAAAAGCGACATAGGGCATCACAGGAGTGGCCAGAAACGACCGATACCAGCGGGCAAACGTCGGCATCTGTTGCGTGAGATTCATCTCAGTTCCTTTTCCGGTAGTCAATGGAGTGCCGCGTTCAGATGCGCCCCGGATGCAACATCACCCAGAATGAGAGGGGCCCGTATGCCAGGAAAAAAAACAGGAACACATAAAAGATAAAAGCACGCTCAATGTCGAGTTTGCGGAGTGGATAACTGGTAATTACTGTGCTCAACAGCGTCAGATTGAAGAGCAGACAGGAAACCAGCGCCAGACACCAGAGTCGACTGTCACCGTGGCCTGCTCCCGCAGCACAGATCCCGAAAAAGAGCAACACGGGGTTTAATACAAAATGAAACAGGGTCACCAGAAACGACCTGGTAAAATGTTTCTGCCGTCTCTCTAGCTGGTCCATGAAGGGTTCCTCAAATCACTGGTTCCACGTCTGCCGGTCTCCCCCGTTTCCGGGGAAATCTTGTCCTACAGTGAGTGAGGCGTGATGCAGAGAAAAACATCACGGTTAAAAAAGAAATTTGCCCATTTTCTGCTTCAATTTGATCTTTTCTGACTGTTTACCGTTCTCTAAAACAGACACCTGATCACAATCAACCCTATTCTCAACAGGGAATCAAGATGTCACTTATTCAAGTATTTATGTTGTTCGGTATCATCTGTCTGCTCTACCAGATGCGCGAACATCTCCGGCGGCTCCGAAAGCTGCAGAATGAGATCGAAGAACTGAAACACCTCATTACCGGAGCCCCCCAGTCAGAAACGTCCAAAGAAAATTAAGCCGGGCAGGAGGAACAATGAACCCTTTACAACACCTGCGCAGGAATCATCGGCCCCGATTTGTTTAAAAGAATTGGGTTTTCCCAGGCTGGGCGACGGGGGGGACTTTCAACGGGCCGAAGGCATATTCCGGCGGTGTCAGGTCTTCCCGGGAGTTCCAGGCTTCGTCCCAGGTGATATTTTTCCCGGTGTAAGATGCCATGCGTCCCATGATCGCCATCAGTGAGCTTTTCGCGGCATACTCCCCGTTACAGATGGGGTTCGCGTTGCGGATGCTCTCAAACAGGGCCGCGTGCTCCTGGACATAGGGCAGGTCCTGCACTCCGCCCCTGGCCCGGCCGCGAGCCCGGCTGTAACGCCAGGTTTTAGCGCCGCTGAGCGTATTGCGATTCAGATCGGCGGTTCCCTTTGATCCGAAAATCAGCTGGGACGTATCGATGTCGGTACCGTCCTGCTGGCGACAGTAAGCAAAGCAACGCTCTCCGCCACTGTATTCGTAACAGATGGCGTGATGATCGAAAATGTGGCCATACAGGGGATCGACCCGCGACTGTCGACCGCCCAGCCCGAAGCATTTGACGGGATATTCATTCTGCATGGCCCAGGACATCAGGTCGAGCCCATGCACGTGCTGCTCCACCAGTTGTCCCCCCGAAAGCCAGGTAAAGTAATACCAGTTGCGCATTTGCCATTCCATGTCGCTCCATTCGGGTTTACGGGGATGTGACCAGAGCCCATTGATGTTGTAATTGGTCTGCAGGGTCACAATCTTTCCGAGCTGCCCCTCATGGACGCGGTTCATCGTTTCCTGCATGGCTTTACTGTAGCGGAGCATCAGACCGGACATGATGGACAACTTTTTCTGCCGGGCAATGCGACAGGTTTCCATCACGGAACGGACGCCGGGGGCATCGACGGCGACCGGCTTCTCAGCGAAAACATGTTTACCGGCGGCGATCGCCTGCTGCAGATGCAGCGGGCGGAAGTGGGGCGGCGTGGTCAGCAACACGACATCGACGTCGGTCTGCAACAGTTTTTCATACGCGTCGAAGCCGATGAATTCCTGATCCGGTTTCACGGCGAACTGTTTGCCAATCGATTTTTTAATCCGGTCGGCACTCGCTTTGAGTTTATCTTCAAAGACATCTGCCATGGCCACGAGTTTTGTATTCGGATCGGCCTGCATGGCATTCACGGCAGCGCCGGAACCACGGGAACCGCAGCCAATCAGACCGACGCGGAGGGTCTCCGTCTGTGCGTCCCCGCCGGCCCAGACAGAAGGCGCTGCGGCCAGACCGGCGGCGGTCGTCATGCCTGCCTGCTGGATGAAAGTTCTGCGTGTTACCTGACTCTCTGCTTGAGGGGCCTGATCCCCGGATTGCTGGTTCATGTTTCTAGTCTCCCTTATTCCTGACTGCTTTTTATCGGCTGAGATCTCCAGCATGACAGAGTACCGAGTGAATGTCTAGAACGGCGGAACTGCTTCTACCAGCTGGTTGGGGACAATCCTCGCTAAGAAGCGTTTCTCCGTTTGTTTGCCAAATCGTTTATTGGTATTATCATTTGTCCACAGTGCTGATTCTCACATAAAACAGACCATTCTCATGCCCGATTATTATTACACCGCGACCGATCGGCTCACCCGCAAACGCGAGACGAATTTCATTGCAGCAGATTCAGCTCAGGAGGCACTGCGTGAACTGGAAGCTGCCGAGTTGGTAGAGATTGTACTACATACAGATGATGTCAGTGCCGCCATATCAAACATGATGCCCAGAAAGGTGTCGGTGAAGGATGATTTTACCGCGGCCGAATATGTTTCATTCCGCACCATGGGCAACTTGGGATTTTTTATCTATCTGACGAAGAAACTGTACTGGCAGATGCGCTGGTCTCTTTTGATCGGCACCCTGTTGAGCGTGTCCATCTTCTGCACTGCGAATGATCTTGAACGCTCGTACGGGATTGTCAGTCTGAGCATATTCCTGTTCTTCATATTGCTTCCCCCCGGAATTTCTCTGTTCACAACTCTGTTTTCACCTTCCCGGAAATTCAATCAGATCCAGGAAGACTTTTACTGGGGACGGTGGAACGAAGTGCTCAAGCAGTTGCCTAAGGTCCGTAAGCATTTACCACTGATTGAAGCACGGGGGCGGGAAGCAGCTTCCCTGGCGGGTCTGGGTAGACTTGATGAAGCCCTGAAAACCATGGAACCTCTGGCAGATGACCAACAAATTCCCCGTTGGATGTATCACTCGCGGCTGGCTGAGGTCTATGAATATGCGAATCAACAGGAACGGTGCCTTGATCTCCGCAGACAGGCTTATGAAGCTGATACTGAAAACAGTGCCCTGAAACTGGGCTACGCAAACACTCTGCTCAAACTGAATCTGAATCCACAACTGGCTCACCAGTTAATCAAAGATGCGGAGTCTCAACAACTCAGTGATCTGCTGCAAATACTCGTCCCGCTTTCGAAAGGGCATCTCGAACTGAACCTGGGGCACGCCCGGCTCGCTTTTTATCTGTTCGTACAGGCACAAAACGGCCTCAAGCCATACCTTGCTACTCAGCCTTTCGCCCGCCTCTATTCAGACATTGGTCGTGCTTATGCCGCGATTGCCCTGGCGGAAATGGGAGAAACGGAAGAAGCGGAAACGCTGTTTCAGTCTGCCCTGCCTCGTCTGGAAGCATTGAAATCACAGCGGACCATCGAACGCTATCGTCAGGCGATTTCACGATAACCTGATCTGTGCGAAATCTCAGTTCCACAAAGAGAACGCCTGATATTCTGTCGCCTGCCCGATGGTTCAGCTAAACCTTTCCGAAGTCGGCAGAATTCCCAACGATCCACTTGCGTCCTCAGAAATACAGGCGTTAATCGCATCGATTCCAGATCGAACCTGATTTGTTCTTACCTGTGTCTGCTCCTTCCGGCTGCCGCAGCTTCTCGGATACCTGATCGAAGATACAACAGAGAAATGCCTCCACAACCGCAGAGAAACATCAACCGATTGCATTGAAGCCGGGTGAGAAACTTTTGGCACGGTCGCGTGTTAATTTGATACTTTTTCTGGCAGTTTTTAAATCTATCAAAGAACCCAAATATTAATCTTGCGAATTTGAGAAAAGGAAAGCAAACTTGACAGTTACCGAGTATGAGCGATTCAATTCTCCTTGAATTGTTCATTGCTCGATCTTAAGAGTGGGCCTGAGGTAACTAATTCAGTGGCAGGAATGCAAGGAGGGAATTCAATTCCTGCCATGCTGCATTTTCAGCGTGGCTATCATGCATAATACCTCATTACTTCTGGTCGAAGACAACATCCTGGATGCCAGGCTCATCACATCACGCCTGCAAAAAATTGGCTGCCATACCCTCACGCATGTCGGTTCTCTCCAACAAGCAGTCGACTGGCTCAACACCGCCAGGCATGTGGATGTCATCGTGCTTGATCTTACGCTGCCCGATTCCCTGGGACTGCATACTTTTCAGTATCTGCATCAGCGTTTCGCGCACATTCCCATTGTGATTTTAAGCGGACGCAACGATCAGGATCTGGCGGTCAAAGCAGTCTCACTGGGTGCACAGGACTACGTCTTCAAATCAGAGGCGAGCAGCTGTGTGCTGCTGCGTTCGATCCGTTATGCCATTGAACGAATGCGTCTCCTGAAGATCGAAACAGACATGATCAAGATGGACCGGGATCTGGAATTTGCCCGGGAGATTCAGCGGCACCTGCTGCCTCAGACACTGCCCGAAATTGCGGGCGTTGATATGGCGAGTACTTACATCCCTGCCAACTGGACTGGCGGGGATTTTTTTGACGTTATTCCTATCAGTCGCCAGGCAAAATGCAATCATGACCTCTGGCAGCCGGCGCAGCAGATGTGTGAGGAGGACAAAAATAATTCCATCTGGGGACTGACAATCGCGGATGTGAGCAGCCACGGATTCGCGCCTTCACTGATCATGGTTGATACGCGGCGCGTACTGCGAACCTGCTCTCACATTTTGCAGGACCCGGGGGAAATCCTGACGTTTGCCAATCGCGCCGTGAACGAAGTGACGCTGGAGGGGCAGTTCGTCACCCTGTGTTATGGCAGGTACGACCCCCTGGACCGCACGCTGGAATATTGTTCGGCCGGTCATCCCTTCTGGGTGATCGATGCTGAGGGAACTGTGAGCATGCCGGAATATGCGGGTACGGCATTAGGCCTGTTGCCTGATTTCCAGTACGCGACGGACGGCAAACTGCAACTGAATGTCGGTGACTTCCTGGTTGTGGTAACGGACGGGCTGTATGAATGCCGATCGGACGCAGGGGAGTTTTTTGGCATCGATAGAGTCTGCGAAATCATTAAACAACACCGTGAAAAACCCAGCAAAGAAATTGTGAAACAGATTTTAAAAGCGATTTACCGCTTCTCCGGGTCACTCAGAAGCGAAGACGATATTACGATCCTGCTGATCAAGATGGTCGAATAACCGAGATAGAAAGACAAAGGCATGTTGGGCAAACCAACTCTCTGGTGGGCAATACTGGGAGTGATGCTTTCGCTTGTCATGCCCACGGTCGGCAGTGCCATTGTCTTGCTGTTTTTCCCCGACATGCGTTTCGCACACCTGCCGGTACATTCGCTGCTGGAAACATCCGGGGGACTGATGGCGGTCGCGATTGCCGGTATCCTGGTTGTGGAATTCCGACGGAAACCGGAAGTCGTCTGTTACCTGTCGATGGCCAGTGCGCTGATCGCAATGGGGATTCTCGATACCTTCCACGCTGCCGTCGAACCGGGAAACGCATTCGTCTGGCTGCACAGTATTGCCACGCTGGCGGGAGGGGTGATCTTTGCCACGGTCTGGATGGAATACTCCCCGCTCACCATCCGCAGTTCCCGGATTCTCATCTGGGCAGTCCTGGTCTGCAGTTGTCTGCTGGGTCTGCATGCCTGCCTGCTCCCCGCCCAGATACCAGCGATGGTCGCCGAAGGCAACTTCACGCCACTGGCACGAGCCCTTAATATCTGTGGAGGCGTCGGCTTTCTGATCGCGGGCCTGTTTTTCATCAGACGTTTCCATCTCTATGCGCAGCACGAGTCCTGGCTGTTTGCCGTGCATACGATGCTGCTGGGAGCGGCGGGAATTCTGTTCGAGATGTCAGCTTTGTGGGACATGGCCTGGTGGTGGTGGCATTTCCTGCGGATCGTTGCCTATAGCGCAGCTTTGGCCTTTGCTCTGCGGGCCTACCTCGCGACCGAACATCGTCTGAGGGATCTCAACCGTCAGTTGCAGAATTCCAATCAGCGGCTGGATAAAACTGTTGCCATCCGCACCCAGGAGCTGCGTGCCAAAGAAGAACGTTTCAAACTGGCTGTCGCGGGTTCTACAGATGGATTATGGGACTGGAATCTGCTGACCAACAAGGTGTATTACGCGACCCGCTTCAAGGAACTGCTGGGACTCAAGGAAGAGGAAATGAGCGACGGTTTCTTCGAATTTGAATCGCGGCTCCACCCGGACGATTATGAGCCGACGCAAACGGCCCTCAACAGACACATCGAAGAACAGGAACCGTATGACGTCGAATATCGGCTCCGGTTGAAGAACGGCGACTACCGCTGGTTTCGTGCCCGCGGCCAGGCGATCTGGGATGCACGGGGACTGGCCGTGCGGATGGCGGGATCGATCACCGATATCCATAACCAGAAACTGGCCGAAGCCGCCCTCGAGTATGAACAGTTCCTGCTGGAAACACTACTGAATCATCTGCCCGATGAGATCACGTTCAAGGATACCGAGGGACGGTTTCTACGCGTCAGTGCGGCACTGGCCAGGCGGCTGAAAGTAGACAATCCGAAAGCACTGGAAGGGCTGTCCAACTTCGATTTCTTCCCCGCCGAATATGCCCGGAAACGTCTGGAACAGGAGAAAGAACTGATGCAGAGCGGCCGGAGTATGCTCCGCAGGGAAGAATGCCTGCAGGGACCTTCCGGGGAAAATCTCACGATGCTGACCACCAAGATTCCGCTGCGTAACCGCCAGGGTAAAGTCATCGGCACTTTCGGCATCGCCCATGACATCACCGAAATCAAACGGGCCGAAGAACGGTTTCGCCTGGTCGTGGAAGCGACTCCGAATCCAATCCTGCTAGTGAACCTGTCGGGGAGAATTCAACTGGCCAACTGGGCCGCTTTCGAGATGTTCGGTTACCAGCTCGACATCCTGATCGGCATGACGCTGGAAAACCTCTTCTCCCAGCATTCAGGTGATATGGAGGTTCAGAATCTGCGCGAGCTGTTAAATCACCCCCGGGCAAATCTGCTCACCGAGCCCCAGGAAGTGAACGGCATCTGCCAGGACGGGAGAGTGCTCCCCCTGGAAGTCCGGCTGATTCCGGTCGAAATTGACGACGAACAACTGGTACTGATCAGCCTGTTTGACATGACTGTCCACAAACAGGTCGACGAGACACTCGAACGTGCCAGAAAGGCTGCCGAACAGGCAAACGAAGAAAAGAGCCTGTTCCTGGCCAACATGAGTCATGAAATCCGCACGCCCCTGAACGCGATCATCGGCATCTCCGAACTGCTGCTGGATTCATCGCCGACATACGAGCAGCGCGAATTTCTGACGATCGTGCTGGAATCGGGGGAATCTCTGCTTTCAATCATCAATGACCTGCTCGACTTCTCCAAGATCGAGGCGGGGAAACTCGAACTGGAAGCGGTCCCCTTCGATTTGCGTCAGGAGATCGGCAAAGTGTTCCGACTGCTCTCTTCACATAACCGCAAGAAAGACCTGAATATCACCTGGCAGGTCGACGACTCGATTCCGCAGACCCTGATTGGCGATCCTGTACACCTGCGGCAGGTTCTGATGAACCTGGTGGGGAACGCGATTAAATTCACCATGCGGGGGGAGGTGCAACTGAAAGTCGAACATCAGAAGACGGCCGAACAGGGAGACGTCCAGTTGCTGTTTGCCGTCCGCGATACGGGCATTGGCATTCCTGCCAAACATCTGGAGAACATCTTCTCCCGGTTTGTTCAGGCTGATTCCTCAACCACGCGCCAGTTTGGCGGATCGGGGCTGGGGCTGACGATCACCACGCGGATCATTGCAGCGATGCAGGGCCGCATCTGGGCAGAGAGTGAAGAGGGCCAGGGCAGTACGTTCCGGTTTGTAATCACCTTACCCGAGGCGGGTGCGTCAGGCGAAGCAGCCGCGAGGGAAGTGCCAACATCAGGACTATCACAGAAACAAAGTGCCTCTTCACAAACCCCCAGCATGATTTCCCTGCCCCCGCTACGGATCCTGGTCGCCGAGGATGGCATGTCGAACCAGCGGCTGGTTAAGGCGCTGCTGGAAAAGTGGGGACACACGGTCTGCATTGCTGAGAACGGACGAATTGCCGTAGATTGCTGCCACTGCGAACCATTTGACCTGATCCTGATGGACGTGACGATGCCTGAAATGGACGGGCTGACGGCGACCCGCTGCATTCGGGAACAGGAGGTTCTGACCGGGCAGCACATTCCGATCATTGCGATGACGGCGCGGGCGATGCCGGCCGACATCAAAAAATGCCTGCAGTCCGGCATGGACGGCTATCTCGCCAAGCCGCTCCACAAACAGGATCTTGAAACCGCCATCGCGGAGCTCTTCACCGCAGCAGTAGCAGAAGAAACTGTCGCACCGGAAGAGAAGAGCAAATCGCTGGTGAACTGGAGCGAAGCTCTGCAGGTAGTGGAGGGGGACGAAGAGCTGCTCTGTGAGTTGATCAAGGACAGCCTGACCGAACTGCCGAACCTGATGGATGCACTGGAACGGGACCTGAGTGCCAGCGATGCCGCCGAGGCCTACCGCCACGCCCATACGACGAAAGCAGCAGCAAGGACGTTTGGCATTCCGGTTCTGCTGACCCAGGCCGAACGCACCGAAGAAGCCGCTGCAAACGGGGATCTGGAAACGGTGGAGAAGGAGCTGCCGGCGCTGCGGTCGATTGTGAATCAGACGCTGTTCGAGCTGGAACAGCGGTTGAAGCATGAAGTTTGAGGAGAGGGGGGAAACGGGAAGCAATTCCGTATTACCTGGACAATTTCGAGAGTTCTTCCTGAAGAACACGGGGTAAAGCGTGCTTCCGAAAGACGATATTCAGCAATTCCAGGATACGCTGCCAGGCTGCTTCCCCGATCACAGCGGAAAAATCGATGTGCCATACTATCAGAGTCCGCAGCAACTCTATGGGATAGGGATAATCTATCGTCTCCACTTCCTCTGACTGCCTGAGCAGGGGAATCAAAAGTTTTTCAGCTTCACGGAGCTCTTGCAAGTGGAGGTAAC